>JBBQXC010000066.1:0-23616 GCA_038210005.1 Gemmatimonadales bacterium | reverse complement strand
TTGATCATGCCGCCCCACGACGGAGCCCAGAGCATGACGGAGAAGAGCATGCCGACGGTGCTCGCCCACTCGGGGAGCGCCGTGTAATGCAAGTGGTGCGGACCGGCCCAGATGTACATGAACACCAGCGACCAGAAGTGCAGGATGGACAGCTTGTAGCTGAACACCGGCCCTTCGGCGGCCTTGGGCATGAAGTAGTACATCAGGCCGAGGAACGGCGTGGTCAGGAAGAAGGCCACGGCATTGTGCCCGTACCACCACTGCATGAACGCGTCCTGCACACCGGCGTAGATGCTGTAGCTCTTGAACAGCCCGGCCGGCATGGACAGGTTGTTGAAGATGTGCAGAATAGCGACCGTCACGATCGACGCGATGTAGAACCACAGCGCGACGTAGAGGTGCCGTTCACGACGCTTGATCAGCGTGCCGAAGAAGTTCACCGCGAACGCGACCCAGACGACCGCAATCGCGATGTCGATCGGCCACTCGAGTTCGGCGTATTCCTTGGCCTGCGTGAAGCCCAGCGGTAGCGTGATGGCGGCGGCCACGATGATCGCCTGCCACCCCCAAAAATGGAACTGGCTGAGCCCATCGGAGAACATGCGGGCCTTCAGTAGCCGCTGCGTGGAGTAGTAGCAGCCCGTGAAGAACGCATTGCCGGCAAAGGCGAAAACGACGGCGTTGGTATGCAATGGTCGCAATCGCCCGAAGGACAACCACTCGACGTTGAGATTGAAAATGGGATTGGCGAGCTGAAGCGCGATCAAGAGACCGACAAGCATGCCCACCACGCCCCAGATCAGCGTGGCGAACAAAAACTTGCGTACGATGGCGTCATCGTACGAAAACCGGTCGAGCGTCGCGGCCGACGCGCGCGGCACGGCCACGGAGGCCGCGCTGGGTGCGGGGGTCATCGAGTTCCTCTGGCGATATGTGAAATGGATCTCATGTAGAGCGGAGTCTAGGCCGCGGCGCAGCCAGCGTACGTCAGGCGTGTGACGGGATCATGTCGGGGATTCCCCGATGTTCGCCTCGGCATCTCCGGCAACCTGAAGAATTGACCGGTCCGACAACGAAATCGACCGGGAAAATGTGGCATTTTTGAAGTCTATACGACGACGTGAGAACGCGGGCGAGACCAGATGGTCTCGCCCGCGCTTTGTGCCCACCGCGAACGCCTGCCCGCCTACGCCACTCGGCGAATCGACGGACGACCCGACCGGCGCGGCGGCGCGCCATCGACCACGAACCGCTCGCTCTGTGCCCGCTGAGCCCGCGCCTGTGCACTCAGTTCCTGTGCCGCGCTCGCCGACTCCTCGGCGTTGGCCGCCGCGTTCTGCACCGTGCCATTCAGGGCCGTCACGGCATCGCGGATCTGGTTGATGCCATCCTGTTGTGATCGCGTGGCCTGTCCGATCGACTCCATGATTGCGTTAACGCTGCTGATGCGCGTCGATACCTCGCGGAGCTGCGTGCCCACCTGGTTCGAAATCGACACACCGCCTTCCACCCGCTGCACCGCCTGATCGATCAACTCTGCGGTGGTCCGCGCGGCCTCGGCACAACGCAGGGCGAGCGCCCGGACCTCGTCGGCCACCACGGCGAAGCCCCGACCGGCGTCACCGGCGCGAGCCGCTTCCACCGACGCGTTCAAGGCCAGCAGGTTGGTCTGGAAGGCGATCTCGTCGATGGTCTTCACGATCCTGGCCGTTTCACGCGCCGCCGTCCGGGTTTCGTCCATCGCCGTCATCAGGCGCTGCACCTCGCCCACACCGGCACCGGCTGCCGTGCTGGCGTCCTCCGTGGCCGAACGGGCCTGTCCGACATCCGTCGCGTTCGACTGGCTGAGTGACGCCAGCTCGGTGAGGCTCGCGCTCACTTCCTCGAGCGATGCCGCCTGCTCCGACGTGAGCTGTGCCAGATTGTCGGCACCGTTGGCGATCTCGCCCGATGCGCCGTCGATCTGCTCCGACGACGACCGCAGCTCCCCGATCGCGTCCCGTAACTGCGCGAGGGCGCTGTCCATTGCCGCCGCCGTCACGTCGTACGTCTTGCCAAAGCCACTCCCGATCACGCTGGTCAGGTCGCCATCACGCATGGCGACAATGGCCGGCGTGAGCGTATCAAGGAAGCGCTGCGTGTTCGCCTGATCCTGCGCGCTGGACAGGCGGAGCTCTTCCACGGTGCGTGACGCATCGACCATGCGGGTTGCCATTGACTGGAACGCTCCGTGAAGCTGTCCCTGCTCGTCGAAGCGCATCGCCCGACGTTCCTGGACGGCCAGCCCAAGTTCGGCGGCCCCGTGATCGAGCGACCGGACGGCAGCGATCACCGTACGCACCGCCGCGGCCACACCATCACCGACCGGCTCGTGGTCCACGCGCCCCTCGCCCAACGCCTCGAGCGACTCGAACACATCCTGGGTGGTCGACGCCTCGCGATGCAGTTGCAGTGACATCCACACCAGAATCGCACTTTCGAACACCACGAACAGCGCATGCACGGCAACGATGGCATGACCGCCGACATGGTGATTCAACAGGTAGACGCCCACACCCATCGTCTGCAGCACGTGAAAGCCGACGTGATGCACGGCGATCGTGACCGCCGCCGCCACGACGACGCGCCAGTCGCGGTACACCAAGAGGAAGGCGAGCGAGGCGAACACGTGGAAGTGCGCCTCGATCATGCCGTGGGCTTGGTGAATGAAGACGCCCGAGTACGCCATGAAACCAACGCCGATGGCCATGCGCGTGAGCGTGGAGCCAGCCGCTGACCGTGAGAGCCAAAAGGCACCGAGCGAGATCGGCAGCGCGAACAGGAAGGCGGTGGTCCACGCCCCGTGAAGCGTCGCCAGGATCAGCGCGATCGGAAAATGGGCCAGCAGGACCATACCCAGCAGGCGGTCGGCCGCAACGCGGCTACGGCCGAGCACAGTATCAGCGAATGGAGATGACATTGGAAGTTGTCGATGGAGCCGAGGATCCGATCAGGGGTATCGGCGAGGCGGCGACATCATCGTCGAACCGCTTCATCGCTTGGATACCCCTCGGGCACGCCTGCTCACGCCGGCACGCCCCTACTCTGTTCAGTATCGACAGGGGCGAGCAACTCTTTATACTTCTCCCTTACTATGAGCCAACCTGCGGACTCGCCTCTCCCGCCGAACCGGCGTGCCTTCCTCCTCGCCGCCGCCCAGCTCGGCGTCGCGTCGCTCGCCACCGTGATCGGGGCTCGGGTGCTCGATGCCCAGCCAGCGGCGCCCAAGGGGACGGTGGTCGGCGCCACACTGCCGACCATGACGGTCTATAGGGATCCGAACTGCGGCTGTTGCACCGACTGGGTGAGCCACGTGCGGAAAGCTGGGTTTACGGTCACCGTGCGCGATACCGCCGACATGGCCAGCGTGAAGGCGTCCTTTGGCGTGCCGTCGGCGCTCGAATCCTGCCATACGGCACGAGTCGGGGCGTACGCGATCGAAGGACACGTGCCGGCCGATCTGATTCAGAAGCTGCTTCGCGAGCAGCCGGTGGCGCGCGGACTGGCCGTGCCGGGTATGCCGATCGGGTCCCCAGGCATGGAGCAGGGAGCGCAGAAGGATGCTTATGACGTGATCCTTTTCGACAAGGTCGGCAAGACCCGGGTATACGCGTCGCGTTGATGGAAATCGCAGCGGTGGAAAGCTCGGAGTGGCCGCTTCGGGTGCAGCACGCGCACGACGAGGACGTGGCCGAGATTGTCGCGCTCAACAACATGTTTGCCCCCGACGGACTCACCCTCCATCGGAGCGAGGCGTTCGTGGTGAGCCACCTGCAGGACTATCAGGTGGTCCGTGGGGCCGACGGGAAGCTCTTGGGACAGGTGGCGCTCGACGAGTATTCGCCATCGCTCGTTGAACTGGTGTCGCTCGCGGTGGCGCCGGAAGCGCAGGGTCACGGCCTCGGACAGCGGCTGATCAGGGCGGCGGAAAAGCTGGCGAAGGAACGTGGCTACCCCGAGCTCTTCGCCATTTCGCTGGCCGAGCCGCTCTTTCTGCGCATGGGATTTCACGAATCCACGATTCTGCGCTACCCCGAAAAAATTGCGCGGTACCGGTCGATTTCGCGGTCCGAGCTCTCCATCGGCCGGAAGTTCTGCTTTGCGAAAGCGCTGACCCCGTTTCCGACCGCCCGCTGACGCACTCGGAGGCGACGGGCGGTCACGGGCAGTGCACTGGCCCCGATGCGGCGAGGAGGTGAGCTTTCCCCCTCATGTCCCCACAGTTCGTCGACCCCTCGCTGCCCAAGCGGATAGATCGTTGGCGCAGCCCCGCGCTCGGTCTGGAAATGCCGATCGTTTCGTATGGCTGGCGTGGCCAGCCCATCCTGCTCTTCCCGACGGCTGCCGCCGACTTCCTCGAGAATGAGCGCTTCTGGTTGATCAAGGCCGTCGAGCCCCTGCTCGTGCAGGGACGCATCCGCGTCTTCTCAATCGACAGCATCAATAAGCTCGCGTGGATGGACCGCAGCTTGCCGGTGCCGGAAGCCGGTCGGCGTCAGGCGCTGTATTCGCGCTACATCGAAGACGAAGTCGTGCCGTTTATCCGCCACGTGTGCGGCGACGGACAGGCGCGGGCGATCACGACCGGCGCGAGCTTCGGATGCTTTCATGCCGCGAACGCGTTCTTCCGACGCCCCGATCTCTTCGGCGGTGTGGTGGCCATGAGTGGCTTTTTCGACTTGGCGCCGAGCTACCTGAAGGGCTACAGCGACGACAATTGCTATTTCAACAATCCGATGTGGTACGTGGCGAACATGGAGGGCGGACCGCTCGACCTGTTGCGTCATCACTCGAAGATTGCGCTCGTGACCGGACAAGGCGCGTACGAGAAGCCCGAGATGACGCGCAACTTCCACGATGTGCTCGATCGGAAGCAGATCGGACATATCTTCGATCTGTGGGGGTATGACGTGAACCACGACTGGCCGTGGTGGCGCAAGATGTTGCCACACTATCTGGAGCGACTCGGATGTTGAATAGCCGTCGTGGGTTTTGGGTGGTGAGTTGTGCGTTGACGGTCGCGCTGCCCTCGCGGGCGCAGGCGCAGGTCGCTGTGAAAAAGCCAGCGGCGGCCGTGTCGATGAAGGATGCGTCACTCGAGGCGCGTCTGGCATATGTGCGAAAACTGCTGCGCAACACGCCGCTGGTGGACGGACACAACGACCTCCCGTGGGCGATGCGTGAAGCGGCGAAGGATCCGCTCGATGTCGTGGCGTACGATCTCCGTCGCAAAACGGCGGGCATGACCGACATAGCGCGTTTGCGCAAAGGCATGGTGGGCGGACAGTTCTGGTCGGTGTACATCCCCGGCGAGGTGCGCGACTCCGGCTACGCGCGCATTCAGCTCGAGCAGATCGACATCGCCAAGCGCGTGATCGCGCGTTATCCCGATGTGTTCGTGCCTGCCTTTTCCGCCGCCGACGTACGCAAGGCGTATGCGCAGGGCAAGATCGGCTCGCTGCTGGGCATGGAAGGCGGACACGCGATCGAAAATTCGCTGGGGGCATTGCGCTCCTACTACGAACTCGGCGCGCGCTACATGACGCTCACGCACAACGTGACGCTCGACTGGGCCGACGCCGCCAACGACGTACCGCGCAACAAGGGACTCTCCGCGTTCGGCAAGGAAGTGGTGCGCGAGATGAACCGGCTTGGCATGCTGGTCGATCTGGCCCACACATCGCCAGCGGTGATGAGTCAGGCGCTGTCCGTCACCGAAGCGCCCGTGATCTGGTCGCACGCGGCGGCCCGTGGTGTCACTGATGTGCCGCGCAACGTGCCCGATTCCATTCTCGCGCGCCTGCCGAAGAACGGCGGGGTGGTGATGATGACGTTCGTGCCCGGCTTCGTGTCGCAAGCGGTGGCCAACTACGGCGCGCAGGTCACGGCGGTACGCGACTCGATCGCCAAGCGCTTCCCGAGTGACAACGACGCACAGTTCAAGGCGGTTGCGGCATGGCGTGAGACGCACCCCACGCCGATCGCGACGATTGCCGACGTGGCCGATCATCTCGATCACATCAAGCAGATCGCGGGCGCCGCGCATGTCGGGATCGGCGGCGATTTCGACGGCATTACGGAAACCGTGCAGGGCCTCGAAGATGTCTCCACGTATCCCACGCTGTTCGCGGAACTGCTGAAGCGCGGCTGGACCGACACGGAGCTCAAGGGGCTCGCCGGTGAGAATGTGCTGCGCGCACTGAAGGGTGCCGAGACGGTGTCAGCGCGGCTGCGCACCACGCGTCCGGCGTCTACGAAGACCATCCAACAGCTCGACGGACGCCGCCGATGAGCCTCGATCGCCGCACCTTCCTCGCGCACACGGCGCTGCTCGGCGGCGCGGTTGGTCTTGGATTGCCGGCCGCTGCCAGCGCGTTCAATAGTGACGGAGTGCGTTCGAAGCTGTATCGTCCGGAAGCAGGAAGCGCGCAGCCGAAGCCTCTGCGCATTCTCATTCTCGGCGGCACCGGTTTCATCGGGCCGAATCAGGTAGAATACGCGCTCGCTCGGACGCACAAGGTCACGCTATTCAATCGCGGCAAGACGAACGCGACGCTGTTCCCGGACGTCCCGCGCATCATCGGTGATCGCAACGTGGCCGGCGGGCATGATGGATTGAAGACGGGTACGTGGGATGCGGTGATCGACAATCCCACGCGCAATCCGCAGTGGGTGCGCGATGCGGGCAGCGCGCTGAAGGGACGCGTAGGCCAGTACATCTTCGTCTCCACGATTTCGACGTACCGCGACAACTCGATCGTGGGCATGGACGAAAGCGGTCCGCTGCACGCGCCGGGCGCACCGGCGGTGTGGGCCAGCACCGATGGCGCGTACTACGGTCCGAACAAGGTGCAGTGCGAGCTCGACGCGAAGGCGCAG
The DNA here is from genome assembly GCA_038210005.1 of Gemmatimonadales bacterium. Taxonomy (GTDB): domain Bacteria; phylum Gemmatimonadota; class Gemmatimonadetes; order Gemmatimonadales; family Gemmatimonadaceae; genus Gemmatimonas. Next base: position 16,698 of record JBBQXC010000066.1, on the reverse strand, counting down.
TTCGGTGAAGACAAGGTCACCATCGTGCGTCCCGGATTGATCGTGGGCCCCGGTGACCTGAGTGATCGGTTCTCCTATTGGCCGGTGCGCATCGACAGGGGCGGCGAGATTCTCGCGCCGGGTACACCCAATGATGCCGTGCAGTACATCGATGCCGAAGACCTGAGTCAGTGGATGGTACGCTTGGCCGAGGACCATACTCTCGGCACCTTCAACGCGACCGGTCCCAAGTCGCCCACGAACATCGCCGAGATGCTGTACGGCATCAAAGCCGTGACCAGCAGCGATGCCCATTTTACGTGGGTGGCCGCCGATTTCCTGGCGCAGCATCAAGTGCGGGCGTGGAGTGACATGCCGGTGTGGATGCCGCCGATCGGGCGCACCGCCGGCTTTATGTCAGTGAACTGCCGGAAGGCGTTTGCGGCGGGGCTGACCGTGCGTCCGCTCGCGGAGACGGCGAAGCATACGCTCGACTGGTACAAGACGCGTCCGGCCGCCGAGCAAGAGAAGGCGCGCGCCGGACTTGCGCCGGAGAAGGAGAAAGCGGTGCTGGCCGCGTGGCACGCGAAGGCCGGTTCGTAGTGATCCGTCGCGTTATGGCGAAGCTGGTGACAGTAGAGGAAGGCGAGTGGCGGGCCACGCTGTTCGCCTTCACGTTTTTCTTCTTCCTGCTGGCCAGCTACTTCATTCTGCGCAGCATCCGTGATGCGATCGGTGTCGCGGCGGGTACGGCGAAGTTGCCATGGCTGTTCACGGGCACGCTGCTCGCAACGCTGCTCGCCAATCCGCTGTACGCCACCATCGTGTCGCGATTACCGGTCCGTCGGTTCATTCCGATCGTGTACCGCGTCTTCGCCGTGCTACTCGTGGGTTTCTCCATCGCGGTGTACACCACCGGCCCCGCTGAAGAGAAATATCTCGGGCCGGCGTTCTGGATCTTCATCAGCGTGTTCAGCCTGTTCGTGCCGTCGGTGTTCTGGGGCTTCATGGCCGACACCTTCTATAGCGAACAGGGCAAGCGGCTCTACGGATTTATCGGCGTCGGCGGCACGCTGGGGGGCATGTTCGGATCGAAGTTCACGTCGCTGCTGGCGACCAGCGTCGGCACGCCGGCCTTGATGCTGATGTCGGTGGTGATGCTCGAGTGCGGTGTGCAGGTGATTCGGCGCTATCCGCCGAGCTTCCGCGCGGAAACGCGTGATCGCGAGGCGGCGCAACGGTCGGTCGGTGGTACCTCACTGGCCGGCATCACCCATGTCTTGCGGTCGCCGTATCTGCTCGGCATCTGCCTGTTCATGCTGCTCTTCACGATCGGCACGACCGTGCTGTACTTCCAGCAGGCCAAGATCGTGGGCGCCAAGTTCGCGGACCGCGAATCGCGCACGGCATTTCTGGCGAATCTCGACTTCTATGTCCAGCTGCTCACGGTGCTCGCCCAGCTGTTCATTTCGGGGCGCGTGATCAAGTGGATCGGCGTGGGCATGACGCTCGCTATTCTACCGCTGGTGAGCGTGATCGGCTTTGGGGCGCTCGGGGTGTGGTCGTCGCTGTCGCTGTTCGTGGCGTTCACGGTAATTCGCCGCGCGGGAAACTATGCGTTTGCGAATCCCGGGCGGGAAGTGCTGTTCTCGGTGATTCCACCAGAAGACAAGTACAAGGCGAAGAACTTCATCGACACGTTCGCGTACCGCAGCGGCGATCAGATCGGGGCCTGGAGCTATGCCGCCCTGTCCGCCGCCGGTCTCGCAGTGAGTTCGATCGCGCTGATCGCGGCGCCGATGAGCGCGGTGTGGCTGGTCGTGGCGCTCTGGCTGGGGCGGCGTCACACGGTGCTGTCGAGGGCGGAAGCAGCGACCAACCCTGCCCCGTAACTCACTCCCTACGCCGCACTCCAAACTCCCTACTGTTTTACTGCGGCACCATCTTCACGAACCCGTCATACTTCCACGCGCCGCCCACGCGGAGCCAGCGTTCGCAGAAGGTGTAGCGATGGGTCTGCGGGGCTTGTCCTTCGAGGGCGGGTGCGGCGGTGAACTGCGTGGTGTACGAGAGATTGATCTCGTGCGGCAGTTCGCCCCGCTCGATGCGGGTGATCGCGACCCAGACGCCCGTGGGGGTCGCGCATCCCACGCCACCGACGGCGGTGCAGGGTTCGACATCGAGGGCCCGGGTGTCCGTCCATTCGGCGATAGGGGCGAACGCCGACTGCACCAGCGATTGTCCGTTGTACTGACGGACCGCTTCGCTGGTGGCCGCGCGCCCGAATCGTTTGGCGCTGTACTCGACGATCGGAATACCGGCCGGGCGATCCTGCGAGATGATCCGGACGATCGCCCGAGAGATCAGCGTTTCCGGATCCGGCAGTGACCAAGCACCCGACGGGGCCTGCGGCCGGGATGTCGCGACGCGCGCTTGAGCGGCAACGGAGCGCCACGGTCCGCCGATACTGAGCGCTATCAGCAGCGCGGCCGCAGTAACGCGGTCGCGACTGGCGCGAGAGGGGAGTACCGTGAAGGATGAGGTCAGCATGGTCGTCTGATGAATGCTACACTGTTTTCTCTGGCGCGTCGCTGGGCTCGCTGAGTTTCGTCCCAATCGGTGTTCCGTGCGGTGACATGGGGCACGCCACCTTCACTTGACAGCGTTAAGTGAATCCCCCACCTTTTTGTCCATGACCACGTCCGCCATTCGCACTGCTTCGCTGGCCCGTCGGGAACGGCAGAAGGCCGAGACGCGCCAGGCTATCCTGGATGCGGCGCGGGAGCTGTTCGTGTCTGATGGCGTGGAGGCGACGACCATGCGGGCGATCGCGGCCAAAATCGGCTACACCCCGACGGCCATTTACCATCACTTCCGGGACAAAGACGCCCTGATCGTGGAGCTGTGCATGGCCGACTTCTCGTCGCTGGGGCAGGCGATGTACAAGATCGGCCGGATCGAGGATCCGGTGGAGCGGCTGCGAAGGATGGGTATGGCATATACCGACTTTGCGCTCGATAATACGAGCCAGTATCGGTTCATGTTCATGACATCATTGAAGCACCCCATCCTTGACGCAGAAGGAAAGGTGGTGACGTCACCCGACGAGGACGCCTACGGCTTTCTCCTCCAGACCGTCACCGAAGGCATCGAAAAGGGCGTGTACCGCCCGGAATTGAGCGACGCCCCCGAGCTTGCCCAGATGGTCTGGGGCGGTATTCACGGTATCATCTCGCTCTGGTTCACGCACTGCGACGACCCGCATATCGTCTTCCGCGACCCCCGCGAAACCGTCCGCACCATGTGCGACGCCATGATCCGCGGGAGTCTTCGAAACTCTGCCTAACGGGAATCCGTCAGGCCTTCAGATCCACGGGACGCTTTGGCGTCCTTCCTTCGGCCTGTTTACTTAACACTGTTTTCAAAACTAGCGATGTTCTACACACTGCCGCCTTCAAGATCACGCGCTCGCTACTCGCCGTCAATCTCACCATCGCCCAGCAATCGGCGGCGCTGACCCGCGCCAACGCCGGCGTCCGCGAGGCGAACGGTCGATTCCTCCCCAGTATGGGCCTGAACGCCCGCGACTCGGAATTCAGCGGCATCGTCAACATCGGCGACTTCACCAACCCGGCCTACGCAGCGCTCAATCAGCTCCTTGGGCAGTCGCGCTTCCCCATCGATGTGAACGCGGCGCTCCCGTTTCGGCAGGCACCGAAGCTCGAGCTCATCCAGCCGCTCTTCAACGACGCACTGTTCGGCGCGCGCGCCGCGGCTCGGGCCCAGCGCGATCTGATCGGCGCCACCCGCAAGGCCGCCCTGCGCCATCTCGCTGCCGATATCCAGCAGGCCTGGCTTGGCGACGCCGGCACCGTGCGCGCCGCCGAGACCCTCGAGAACACGCTGCCGCTGCTCGACGAGAATGTGCGCGTGAGTGAGCGCCTCATCAGTGCCGGACAGGCCACGCCCGATGTGCTGCTGCGCGCGCGGGCTGAGCGCAGCGAACTGCTGCAACAGATCCAGGAAGCCACGCGACAGCGCGATGCGGCACGACGCGGATTCAATCTGCTCCGCAATCGTGATGACGAGAGCACGATCGCACTGTCGGACGACAGCACGTTGCTGCACGTCGACTCGCTATCACGCGCGGCACTGCTCGCCCATGCGCTCACGCATCGCGAAGAGCTGGCGCAAGCGGCAAGTGGTATCACACTCGCTCGCGCGCAACAGCGTCTCGCGACTTCCGCCTACCTGCCCGACGTCGCGCTGGCCGCCAACTACGGCGTGCAGGGAGACCGCTATCGCTTCGACGATCGCGGCGACGTCGGACTCGCCTCGCTCGTACTCACGTGGAATGCCTTCAACGGCGGGCACGACGCGGCCCGTCGTGAACAGGCAAAGGCCACCCGCACCGAGGCCGACTATCGCCGCCTCGAGGCCGCGCGCGTGATCACGCTGCAAGTGGGCAATGCCTACGACGCCGTGCAGTCGGCGCGGAGCACGCTCGTGACCGCTGATGATCGACTGGCCAGCGCACAACGCGCTTTCTCGCTGGTGCAGCGGCGATTCGCCGAGGGGCTGGTTACGCCCGTGGAGTTTCCGAGTGCACGCACCGCCTTCACGTCGGCCGCGATCAATCAGGTGATCACCGCCTTTACCTTCGCCACCCGCGTGGTGGAACTCGAACGCGCCGCCGCGCTGCGCACCCTGCCGAAATAGCCCCTGCCCAACACTTCCGCCCCACGACAATGACTGACACGCGTAAACTGTCCACGCTCCGCCCCGCCATACTGCTCACCGCGGCCATGCTGCCGCTGCTCGCCGCATGCGACCGTGCGCCGGCTCCGAACGCGCAGGGCACGCCGAGTGCACCGGCGGTCTCGGTGAGCGTGGCTATGGTGTCCGTGAGCATCGGCACCGCGCCCGTTATCGCCGCCGGAACGTTCGGATCGCGCGACGAGATCCCGCTGGCATTCAAGATCGGTGGTATCGTATCGCGCGTGCTGGTCGACGAAGGCGCGTCGGTGCAACGTGGACAGCTGCTCGCGTCGCTCGACCTGCGGGAGATCAACGCCACCGTCGACAAGGCGCAAGTGGGGTTCGACAAGGCCCAGCGCGACCAGGCCCGCGTGCAACGTCTCGCCGCCGACAGCGTGGCCACGCTCGCGCAATTGCAGGACGCCACCTCGGCCCTCGAGGCCGCGCGCTCGGACTTGACAACCGCCAACGTCAATCGGGAGTACGCCATGATCGTGGCGCCGGAAGCCGGAATCGTGTTGCAACGACCGGCGACCGCGGGTTCGAATGTTTCGCCGGGCACGCCGATCATGCACTTGGGCGGCACGCGTCGCGGTCGTGTGCTGCGACACAGGGTTGCGTGACGAGGCACCGACCACCACTCCAAGCACGCCTCCAGACGACGCGCCGATAGCTGCGCCGAACCATGCCGGTCCGGGATCGTCGCAAGGGTCGCAGCGGCGAGGGTCAGCTCCACTGACTACATGATGCATCCGTGAAGAGCTGGCAACGCGGCCGATTCTCACTCATGTCGTTCCTGGTACGGTTCAGGCCACACGGCACGAATCGCACACGCGGGACAGCTCCGTGTTGTTACCGTGTGATCCGTGTTCTGGCTTTTGCCCATCTGGCGGTCACACCACCGTTGGTAGCTCGGCACGATCGTAAACGACCGGAACGCGGATGAACAGGATTGCACGGTAACGACAGGGATAAGCGAACCGCGCTGCGACGAGCGAGCGCTCTTCTTGTTCATCAATCCGGAATGGTGACCGGCCAACGCTGTTACGATCTGTGCCGCTCGCGCGGAGCAGATCCGTGTCGTGACGGTGTCATCCGTAAAATCTGTGTTCCGGGTGTTTGCGATCTACGCGGTCACACCACCGCTGGTGGCTCGGCCGGATCGCAACTGCTGGAACACGGATGACACAGAGAGCGCGGGAACGACACGGACAAGCCCAAGGTCGACCCGCCATCACCCGTCGCGACAACATTGCGGGTCGCGGCAGCGTAGCTCATAGTTGGTCCCGCCCACGATACTGCGGGCCGTGTCGGTCCACCTATGCACAACTCGCTCATGCGAAATATTCGCGTCCTCGCCCTCGGCGCCGGCTTGTCCGGCCTGATGGCCAGTCCGCTGGCCGCACAGACGCCCGTGCCGCCCCAAGCCTCGGTCAATGATGCCGTGATCAACGCCTTGCGTTGGCGCAACATCGGCCCCGCCAACATGATGGGGCGCATCGTCGACATCGAGGGCATCGCGTCGCCCTCCAAAACGTTCTACGTCTCCACCGCCGGCGGCGGCCTGTGGAAGACCACGAATAACGGTACCACCTTCAAGGCGGTGATGGACACCGCCCGCGTGTCGTCGGGTGGTGATCTCGCCATCGCCCCGTCGGACACCAACGTGATCTACTGGGGTACCGGCGAGCCGAACTCCCGCAACTCGATCTCCCCCGGTGGCGGCATCTACAAGTCGGCCGACGGTGGCAAGTCGTGGACGTTTCTCGGTCTCGCCGAGACGCGCAGCATCGGTCGCATTCAGGTGCACCCCACCGATCCGAACACGGTGTGGGTCGCGGCGCTTGGTCACCCGTGGGGACCGAACAAGGAACGCGGCCTCTACAAGACCACCGACGGCGGCAAGAACTGGCGCCTCGTGAAGTTCATCGACGAGAAGACGGGCTTCGTGGATGTGCAGCTCGACCCGCGCAATCCGAACACCCTGTGGGCGTCGAGCTACGAGCGCGTACGTGGGCCGTACTTCCTCAAGTCGGGCGGCGCCGGCTCAGCGCTTTGGAAGAGCACCGACGGCGGCGAGACGTTCGCCGAAGTGAAGGGCGGCGGATTCCCCACCACGACCAAGGGCCGCATCGAGATCGCCATCGCGCGCTCGAATCCCGATGTGATGTACACAGTGGTCGAAGCCGATACAGCGCCGAACGCGAAGAAGGACGCCACGGTCGCGCCGCAGAAGCGGCCGAGTGGGTTGTATCGCTCGGAAGACAGCGGCAAGACGTGGGCCTACATGAGCCCCGAGAACACGCGTCCGTTCTACTACTCGCAGGTGCGTGTCGATCCCAAGGACGCGAACCGTGTGTACTGGTCGTCCACGCCCGTGAAGTACTCGAGCGATGGTGGCAAGACGGCGGGTAACACCACCGAAGGCATTCACGTGGATCATCATGCCATGTGGATCGACCCCAACGATCCACAGCGCATCATCGCCGGTAATGACGGTGGCATCGGTGTGTCGAACGATCGTGGTGGTAACTGGCACTTCCCGAACTCCATCGCGCTCGGCCAGTTCTACAACATCTCGGCCGACATGGGCGTGCCGTATCGTGTGTGCGGTGGCTTGCAGGACAACGGGTCGTGGTGTGGTCCGAGCCGTCGCAAGCAGGGTCCGGTCACCAACGCGATGTGGCACAACGTGGGCGGTGGCGACGGCTTCGTCACGCAGCAGGATCAGACGAACACAGACATCGTATATTCCACGTCGCAAGGCGGCAACATGGGTCGTCTGAACTTCGTTACGGGCGAGCGCACGGGACTGCGCAAGCCGACGTGGCGCGATGGTGGCTATCTGCAGTGGAACGATTCCATCTACGCCGTGTGGCCCGATACCACGAAGCCGGCCACGGCCGCGCAGAAGAAGCAGATGGCGGCCTATCGCGCGCGTCAGCGTGCCGACTCGGTGGCCTACGCACTGCGTTGGAACTGGAACACGCCGTACATCATTTCGCACCATAATTCGGCCACGCTGTACTTCGGTGCAAACCGTGTGCTCAAGAGTGTGAAGTACGGCGACGAGATGTTCCCCATTTCCGGTGACCTCTCGTACGCCGACTCGGCCAAGCTGTTCGTGGCGCTCAAAACCACGGGTGGCATCACGCCCGATGTGACCGGCGCCGAGACATTCGGCACGGTGGTCTCGCTGAATGAATCGTCGATTCGCTCGGGACTCCTGTATGCCGGCACCGACGACGGTCGCGTGTGGCTCACGCGCAATGATGGCGCGCCGTGGGAAGAAGTGACGAAGAACTTCACGGGCGTGCCCGCAGGCAGCTACGTGTCACGCATCGAGCCGTCGCATTTCGACAGCGCCACGTTCTACGTGACGTTCGACAATCATCGCAACGACGATTACACGCCGTACGTGTTCGTCACGACGAACTTCGGCCGCACATTCACGTCGCTCGTGAACAACCTGCCGAAAGGTCAGACGGATTTCGTGCACGTGATCCGTGAAGACCCGAAGAACCAGAACCTGTTGTTCGTGGGTACGGACGTGGGCGCCTATGTGTCGATCGATCGCGGTCAGTCGTGGCAGCGTTTCATGAGCGGGCTCGGCACCACGCCGGTGCACGATCTGCTCATTCATCCGCGCGACGGTGAGCTCATCGCGGGCACGCACGGGCGTTCGATCTGGATCGCCGATATCACGCCGCTGCAGCAGATGACCCCTGAGGTGATGGCGGCCAAGGCTACGCTGTTCGCGCCACGTACCGCATTCCAGTGGGGCGAGCAGACGATCAACGGCGGCAATGTGGGGCAGGGTGTGTTTCAGGGCCCGAGCCCCGCATACGGCGCGTCGATCTGGTACCGGCTGTCGGAGAACGCAGGCGGTCAGGTGCGCATGATCGTGCAGGACGCGAGCGGCGATACGATCCGCTCGCTCACCGGTCCGGGGCAGGCCGGCCTGCACAACGTGGTCTGGGACATGCGCGCGCAGCGTCCGGCCCCGGCGCGGATCGCGCTTTCTCCGGCCCAGCTGCGTGACAGCGTGAACACCAACCGACGCGTGATGCGGGCGCTCGATTCACTCGAGAAGGCGGGTGCCGTGCCGGCTCCGATGCTGGCCATGATCCGCACCACGGTGCAGACCGGTCAACAGCCGCCGCAGATGGCCGCGATGTTGGGCGGCGCGTTCGGTGGTGGTGGTGGTGGCCGTGGCGGCGCAGGTGTCGGTGGCTTCCAGGATCGTCCCGGTGAGACGCGCGCGCTGCCAAGCTTCCCCACGCCGTCGGCTGGTCGCGGTGCCGCAGGCGGTGCCGCAGGCGGTGCCGCAGGCGCGGCGGACGCCCCGGCTGGTCCGGCTGGTCTGCAAGCGATGTTCGGTCCGTTGCGCGACGCACTGGGTGATGATTTCGCGGCGATCGGGATCTTCCCGGGCGGCGGTGGTCGCGGTGGCCGTGGCGGGCAGAACGTCCTCGCGGGAACCGGCGACTATAAGGTCACCATCATCGTGGGTGGCACGTCGTACGCGAAGCTGCTGCGCATCGAGCGCGTGAGCGGCGGTGAGGGCGGTGGCAGCTTCTTCGGTGTCGATGACGAACGACGCGAGCCGATCGATCGATAGGTGGGGCCAGGTCGTCGGTCGACGTCGCTACGCGGCGACGGGTACCGGCGACCGTTGGGCGATAGCGGCGAGCGGTATCGGCGCCGGTCGTGCAATCAGGAATCCCTGCACGTACTTGGCGCCATGCTGCTGCACCCACTCCAACTCACCCTCGGTTTCGATCCCTTCCGCGAGGGCATCGATGCCGAGGGTGTTTGCGAGGTCAAGCAGATTGGCGGCAATGCGCGCTTTGTACGGATCGCGATCGACATCACGCACGAGCTCCCTGTCGAGCTTCACGACATCGGGACGCAGCAGGTGAATCAGATTCAACGACGAATAGCCCGCGCCGACGTCGTCGAGGGCAATTCTGAAGCCGGCGCCGCGATAGTAGTCGAGGATGTGACGTAGGTGCTTCGGATCATGCGTACGCTCGGTCTCGACGATCTCGAACACGACCTGGCTGCGCTCGATACCGGCGTCGTCGATCGCCGCGACGGTGCTGCGCAGGCACGCTTTGGGGTCGTAGATCGCCGTCGGGGCAAAGTTCACGAACAACGCGCGCTCGAGCTGGTGTGCATGCGCGTTCGCAATCGCTGATCGCCGCGCGGCGAGGTCGAGCTGAAAGAGCAGACCGGCGCCACGGGCGGTATCGAACAGCGCGCCTGGCGAGATGAAGCTGCCGTCGGGATGTACCCCACGGAGCTGCGCTTCGTAGCCGTAGATCTCGTCGGGGCGATCGGCGTGGACGATGGGTTGGAAGTGCGATGTAAGTCGCCGTTCACGCATGACCGCAAGTAGCCATCCACTTCGGGCCCGAGTGATGATACGCGAGAGTGGTTGCACGCGCGCGATATCGCCTGGCGTCGGCGCCACGTCCGGCAGACAGAACAGGGCGCGCGTGTCCTCCTGTTCGACGCTCGACAAGGCCGCGTTGAGCGCCTCGGCTACCGACTCGCTCCGTGACGGCTCGATGTGAAACATCGTGCCCTCGCCCACCGACGGGCGGCCACTGATCCCGAACCGTCCGAGGGCCGCGCGCACCTTTCCGGCGAGGTGGTCGGCGGGGAACCAGCAGTGCAGATCACCGGCGGACAGGTCGGCGAGAGGCGGTAACTCGCATCGTGCACAGGGGCGTGCATGCGTCGAGAGGGCAGCGGCATCGGACATCGAGAATCCAGACTGAAATCGTTGGCGAGGCCTGACTCCCGCGTCGTACTCGGAGCCGGACAGGAGTAAGGAAACACGCAACCCAAAGACGCCGGTTTCCAGACTTCGTCACACATCTGCTCCCTTGCGGCGGTCCTCCTCGGCGTTGCTATTCGACTGGCTCGGTGTCGACGGCCGCGAGTTTCGCGCCGAGCTCGGTGAATCCGCGCGCGAACGCCAGCATGGCCGGTGTCGATCGGTCGTCCGACAGCGCGTGCGCGTCGGCACCGCGGGCGATGAAGAGATCGCACAGCGCATCGCTGCCACGCGACGCCGCAAGGTGCAGCGGCGTGTGACCCGCGGAATCACGCGCGGTGACATCCGCACCGGCGAACACCAGCCGCCGCACGAGCACCGACAGCGCCGCGCCGGCGAGCGCGGCGTGCAGCGGCGAATTGCGTAACGCGTTGGTGGAGTGTGCGTCGAGCGGTGCACCATGATCGATCAACAGGCGCACGGCATCGTCGCGTCCGAAGAATGCGGCGAGATGAAGCGGCGTCCACCCGTCGGAGCTGCGACGCACGCGAGCATCGTCGTCGTTCTCGATGGACGTGCGTAACGCGTTCACATCGCCGAGCGCGGCGGCTTCGCACGCGTCGATCGGACGGCCGGGGTGCAGCACGTCGACCAGCTCCGGCGCGCCCGTGTAACAGGCGTGCAGGACCAACGACTCGCCGCCGGTCGCGCGCGACATGACCAGCGACGGATCGTCGGCCAGCATAGTCGTGATCGTGTCGCGATCCTTCGAGCGGATGGCCGTCAGTAGGGCGTCAGGAGCGGTGCGAACCATTGAGACAGTCTCGACGTCGAAAGGAGCGCGAGGCTCAGGGCGGGTGAACAATGTCTCAACTTGATCACGGGACGCCGGATTGGCTATCGTTGCCCCCCGCCGCTGCGTTAACCTCGCGGCATGCGTATTCGATACTGGTCCGTATACCGTGCCGTCGTTCCGATGCTCCTCGCCGCCTGCGTGACGTCGCCCACGACGAGGGCGACCCCGGCAGTGCGCCCCGTAGTCGTCCCCGCAGCCACCCCGCTCGTCATCGCGCATCGTGGTGCCAGCGGACACCGCCCCGAGCACACCCTCGAGGCCTACGCGCTCGCGGTGCAGATGGGGGCCGACTTCATCGAGCCCGATCTCGTGAGCACGAAGGACAGCGTGCTGGTGGCGCGTCATGAGAACGAAATCGGCGGCACCACTGACGTGGCCGAGAAATTCGCGTCGCGCAAGACGCGCAAAGTGATCGACGGCGACACCATCAGCGGGTGGTTTACCGAAGACTTCACGTTGACCGAGCTGCGCACGCTCCGGGCCCGAGAGCGCCTGTCGTTCCGGTCGCATGCCTACGACGGGCAGTTTCTGATTCCGACGTTCGACGACGTGCTGGCCTTGGCCGACTCGCTCACACGTTCCACCGGACGTACCGTCGGGGTGTATCCGGAAACCAAACATCCCACCTACTTCCGCGGCATCGGACTGCCGATCGAAGAGCCCATGCTGCGTGCCCTGCGCGCGCGCGGGTTCGATCGCGCAAACGCACCGGTGTTCATCCAGAGCTTCGAGACCGACAATCTGCGCTCGCTCGCCACGCAAACGCGTATTCGCCTGATTCAGCTCGTGTCGTCGGCACCGCAGGTGACGCCGGCGGCGCTTCGCGACATCGCCACGTACGCCTATGGGATCGGAGCGAACACGCGACAGATCGTTGGCGACGATTCCTCGGCCGCGCCGACGTCGCTGATCGCCGATGCGCACGCCGCAGGACTGCGGGTCCATGTGTGGACGCTTCGTCCGGAGCCGGTGTTTCTCGCCAAACGCTACGGCGGTGACCCGATTGCCGAAGTGCGGGAGCTGGTACGACTTGGAGTGGATGGGTTGTTCGGTGACTATCCCGACCAGGTCGTACGAGGCCTCCGCAAGTAACAGCAGAGTTCGATTCAATGCCCGAAACGGAACGCGATCCTAAAGTCCGGCGCGGAATATGCATAGTCTCTTGAACGACTATTCACTTCAAGAGAGGACATCGCATGCACACCGTGCTTCAGCATACATCTCGCGTTCTACAACGCTTCGCGCTCACAACGGCGGTTACTGTCGGGCTCGTTACCAGCGTAGCGGCCACGCCTTCGGCATTCGCGCAAGGTGTGCGCTTTACGTTGGCACCGTCAGCGGAATACACATGGTGGGACAAGAGTCTCGGTATCGAAGATGCCCCGTTTTACGGTGGTCGATTCGGCGCCGACTTCGGATCGCTGCTGTCGGTCAGCGGCTACTACCATCGCGCCAACTCGCTCGGCGTCACACGCGACAGCCTGCTCTCAGGCGGCGTCCGACAGCTCGGACCGCTTCGCACTACGACTGACGTAAGCACGTTTGGCGGCAACCTCGCCCTTCGCTTGAGCACGGGGCGCCTTGCGCCGTTCGTTTCAGCGGGCGCGGGCGTCATGCGCTTCGAGGCTGACAGCGTGGAACGCCGGGATCAGATCAATTATCGCTATGGTGGTGGCATTCAGTACGATGCCACGCCGAACATCCGCGCGATGGTCATGCTCGAGGATTCGCGCTTTCGCATGGCGCCGGGCATGCTGTATACCAGCACCACCGGTGGCAACTCGCTGGCTGAGCGCCGCGTAACGCGAAGCAACTGGACCGCCAGCGCGGGACTGGGGATCGCGATCGGTGGTGCACTCGACGAGCAGACGAACGACGACGAACGGACCGACCGCTGGTCGATCGGCTCCGTACCGCTCGAAGCGTTCGCCGGTCGACTGGATTTCGACGACAAGTCGTCGCCGCGTCAGGCTTTGGTGGGCGTTCGCACCGGCATTGACGTAGGCCAGTTCGTGGGATTGCGCGCTTTCTATTGGCAGGGGCGCTCCGGCAATCTGCGCGACAAGCAGCCGACGGAGAGCTATGGCGGTGAAGCCCAGTTCAATTTCACGCGCTCGCGGGGCCCGTCGCCGTTCATCGTGCTGGGTGCAGGCCGCCTCGACTTCGGCGAAGACTACCGTGACACGCTGGGACGTGGGCGCGACGTGGAAACGGCGTTGATCGCCGGTGCCGGCGTGGCGTTCCGCCTCACCGACAACTTCCGACTCAATGTCGCCGTACGCGACTACGTGCGCGGGCCGCAGGATCTCGACAGTATCGCCACCACCGACCAGCTCACCAACAATTGGCTGTACACGGTTGGACTTGGCTTTGACCTGGGTCGGTCGCGCAAATCGATGCCGAGTCGTGATGAGCGGGACGCCCGTGCCGAACGTGAGCGCGTGGCGAGCGACCGTGACTATCGCATGGCTACCCGCGACGCCGACCTGCTGCGGATGCGCCGCGAGATGGCGGCACGTGATACCATCGTGGACGGTCTGGATTCCACCATCGTGATGGAACGTCGTGTGATGCGACAAAATACGCAGCCGCGCGTGCAGCCGGTGCAGCCGGCGCGTCCCACGATGATTACGCTGCCGGCGCCAACGGTCGGAGAACTGTACATTCGCTACGGGGACAGCACGCAGCGCACGATTCGCGTGACCCCCGCCGATGCACAGCGATTGTCGGACAGCACGGCGGCACGTCAGTCGAACGATGCGCTGGTGCGAGAGCTTCGCACCCAGATCGAGAGTCTCGAAGCGCGGCTGCGTACGCCCGACGCCGCCGGTCGTGACAACGTGAAGGACGAGGAAGTCCGTGCGCTCCGGGCGCGTCTCGAAAGCCTGGAAATGCAGTTGCGGATGACGCCGCGCGCTGCGCCATCGGCTGTCGCGCCGGCAACCGTCGTGATGCCGCCAGGTGTGGTCGTGATGCCTTCGACGTCGATGTCGAGCGACACGAGCGCCATGCGCATTGAGCAGGTGTCACCCTATGTGGCGGGGTTCGGCCAGTTCGTCATCGGTGCGCAGGCCGACCTTGGTCCGGTGTTCGGTATGCGCGCGCTGCGATTGGTGCCGGATTTCGCAATCGGACTCGGCAATGATCCCTCGATCTCGTTGGCGGTCGGCGCCCAGTACGATTTCGGTGCACTGCGCCTGAACACGCCTGGGAGCTATCGCCCGTACCTGCGTGGAGGCCTCGGCTTCCTCGCCGCGAGTGGAGACCGGGACTCCGAGTTCGGCGTGAACGTGGCGTACGGTGTGACCTACGATCGCGCGGCAACCTCGGCCGGCAGCGATGCCGACCGCCGACGCCCGCAGTACTTCGTGGAGCATCAGGGTATCAACTTTTTCAGCACCAACCGCTTCCTCGTGGGTATGCGTTTCCTCACGAAGTAGTTCGCGACACTGCTATGACGCGGGGCATTTGGGCGGCATGTCTGCCGACCCGGGTGCCCCACGATAGATTCGCAGGTCATGTCAGACAATTCCGCGACCAGCCGCCTCGAGAAGGACCTTCCGCTCCGCGACGACATCCGGCTGCTGGGGCGAATCCTCGGCGACACGCTCCGCGAGCAGGAAGGCGACGCCATCTTTCAGCTCGTCGAAGCGGTGCGACAGACGGCGGTGCGCTTTGCGCGGGAGGGGAGTCCCGACGATCGCGCCGCACTGCATCGACTCCTCGACGAACTGCCTCCCGAGGACATGCACCGGGTGGTCCGCGCCTTCGCCTACTTTCTCCAGCTCGCGAACATCGCCGAAGACACACACCGCTCGCGTCGGCGACGTGAACACGAGTGCATGAGCTCGCCGCCTCGCGAAGGAAGTCTCGCGTTCTCGCTTGATGCGGTGGTTCGCGAAACGTCGGATGCTGCGGCGCAGCTCGAGGCGTTCTTTGCGACGGCACTCGTATCGCCCGTACTGACGGCGCATCCCACCGAAGTGCAGCGACAGAGTACGCAACATGCGCTGCAACAGATCGCCGACGTGCTCGAGCGGCGCGACCGGCAGGCGCTCACGCCCGACGAGCAGCGAGACGCCGACGAGACGCTCGAACGGGTCGTGCTTACGCTCTGGCATACGCGCATGGTGCGCAGCGAGCGGCTGCGCGTGATCGACGAAGTGAAAAACGGTATCAGCTATTTTCGCAGTACGTTCTTCACCGAACTCCCTCGACTGCACGGCGACACGGAAGACCTCCTGCGCGCGCGTTTCCCCAGTCACACGTGGTCGTTGCCGCCCTTCATGCGCGTGGGCAGCTGGATCGGTGGTGATCGCGATGGCAATCCGTTCGTGACCGCCGAGACGCTGCAGGAAACTGTGCGCTTACAGGCGTCAGCGACCTTCGAGTTCTATCTCGGCGAGGTGCACGGGCTCGGATACGACCTGCCGCTCTCCGACCGACTCGTGCCAGTGACCGTCGAGCTCACGGCACTTTCGGTACGTTCCCCGGACACGTCGGCGCAACGACGCGATGAACCGCACCGCCGCGCGCTGATCGGCATCTACTCGCGCTTAGCGGCCACGGCACAGGCGCTGGGATTGCCGGCGCCCATCCGTCAGGCTATCGGGGCTGATGCCCCCTATTCGACGTCGTCCGAGTTCGCCGCCGACCTGGCCATCATTCGCGATTCACTGCGGCAGCACGGTAGCGAACGACTCACGACCGGTCGCTTGCGTCGGCTACTGCGCGCGGTGGAGCTGTTCGGCTTCTATCTCGCGCCGCTCGATTTGCGTCAGAATGCTGAAGTGCACGAACGTGTAGTCGCCGAGCTGCTGGAGAGAGCCGCGGTGTGCGCCGACTACGCCGCGCGCCCGGAGGCCGAGCGGATCGCGATGCTGGTCAAGGAGCTTACCGGAACGCGGCCGTTGTACTCGCCGCATCTGTCCTACTCGAGCGAGGTGGATGGCGAGCTCGCCATCGTCTTCGCTGCGCGTGAGTTACGGCAGCGCTTCGGCGACGCGTTGCTGCCGCATTACATCATTTCGAAGTGCGACGGCGTATCGGACATGCTGGAGGTGGCGCTCGTGCTCAAGGAAGCGGGACTCGCCAGCGGTGGTGCCTCGCCGACCACGGCGATGCAGATCATTCCGCTGTTCGAGACCATCGACGACTTACGGCGCGCCGGCGGCACGATGGACGCATTGTTCACCTTGCCGGCGTATCGCTCGTTGGTGGCGTCGCAGGGCGATCTGCAGGAAGTGATGCTGGGATACTCCGACAGCAACAAAGACGGTGGCTTCCTGACGTCGGGGTGGGAGTTGTATCAGGCCGAACT
>JBBQXC010000065.1:0-23678 GCA_038210005.1 Gemmatimonadales bacterium | reverse complement strand
GGCCTCGACCGCCAGCACGTAGTCGTCAGCCTTGCGACGCATGTCCAGCGCCTCTCCATGATCGCCGCGCGAGTCGGCATGCGTTGCGAACATCCGCAGCGTGGTCACGAGAAACCATGCCAGCCACACACTCTCGCCCTTGCCATCGGCACCAACGCGGCTCATGCCGTCGTTCCAGTCACCCGTGCCGATCAACGGTAGGCCGTGCGTGCCCACAGTACAGGCGCGACGCAGGGCGCGACGACAGTGTTCGTACACGCTGCCGAAGTCGTCGGTGACCGTGGGGAGGTCATAAATCTCGTGCTCGTGCGGCAGCAGCTCGCGCATGGAAAGAAACGGCACGTACTCATCGAGCACCGTAGCGTCACCGGTGACCCGGATGTACTGGTCCACCACATACGGCAGCCACGCCAAGTCGTCAGAGAATCGCGTCCGCACGCCTCGTCCGCTGTGTGGATGCCACCAGTGCTGCACGTCGCCCTCCAGGAACTGGCGGGAGGCCGCGCGCAGGATGTGCTCGCGGGCCACGCCGGGCTCGGCATACACGAAAGCCATGACGTCCTGCAGCTGATCACGAAAGCCGTACGCGCCACTGCTTTGGTACAGTCCCATCCGCGCCCACATGCGAC
Source organism: Gemmatimonadales bacterium (assembly GCA_038210005.1). Classification (GTDB taxonomy): domain Bacteria; phylum Gemmatimonadota; class Gemmatimonadetes; order Gemmatimonadales; family Gemmatimonadaceae; genus Gemmatimonas. Next base: position 23,049 of record JBBQXC010000065.1, on the reverse strand, counting down.
ACGACAAGGCCTGATATAGCGACCACTTGTTGATCAGGATGTCGAACGACGGATCCGGCGTCTTCACCGTGATCGCGCTGAGGCGCGTCTCCCAGGCGTCCACCGTGCGTAGGGCCGCAGTCGTGGCACCGGGTACGGTGCGGAGACGATCCGCGAGTCGCCGCGCCTCGGCCTCCGTGCGGGCCGCGCCCAGCACGACGGTGATCTCGCGCGACTCCCCTGGAGGCACCACGATCTCGAATTGCAGCGCCGCGCACGGGTCGAGCGCCACGCCAGTCACGCCATCAAGCGCCTCCATCCGGAGCGCTGCTGGATCCGCGAGGTTTCCGTTTCGTCCGAGAAAGCTGCGCCGGTTGGCGGAGTAGCTGGACACGGGCTCGCTGACGGCGAGAAAGGCTGTCCACTCCGCGAACTGCGCGTCGAAGGTGTTCTGCGCGAGCATCGCTTGTTGTTCCGGCGCAAACCGCGTGCGCACCTGATGCTGCGTATCTTCGCGACGTGAGCCGAGTGTCCATTCGACGAACGCGGTGACGGAAAGCCGTCGTGGTTCCTTCGAGCTATTGGTGATGCGCAGGCGCGAGAGCTTGGCCGCCGCATCGTCGGGCATGCCCAGATGCAGCATCGTCCGAATGCCATCGTGTTCATGCTCGAACGTGGTTTCGCCAGCACCGTGCCGCACGAGATAGTGGCCATCGTCGATCGGCGCGGGTGTGGCGCTCCACAACGATCCGGAGTCCAGATCCTTGAGGAACAGCACGTCACTCGTGGGGTCGGCCACCGGATCGTTGTGCCACGGCGTCACGCGGTAGAAGAACGCATTCTCTGCCCACATGCAGCCGGAGCCGCGCTCGGTTACCAAAAAGCCACCGTGGGGATTGCCGACGACATTCGACCACGGTGCCGGAGGGAGCTGAGTGTCGTCTACCCGGATGTGATAGTCGCCACGCGCATCGAAGCCACCGATGCCATTGTCGAACAGCATGGGCGTGTGCGGCGTGACTGCACTTTCCGGCTCTGCACGCGAGCGCACCAGCCTCGGGATCAGCGGGGCTACCAGCGGTCGCAGCACCGAGACCAGCGAAGCGATCGCGCCCGGTCGATCGGGCGGCGTGATGCCAACGGCCGCGCTGCTTGGCGTGCTGCGCTCCAGCGTGCTGCGCTCCAGCGTGCTGCGCTCCAGCGTACGCGCCGCGAGACTCAGCGAGGTGGTACGCTGGCGATCAGTGGTCTGCAGCGCAACACTCTCCAGAATCCGGGTCAAGGAGCGGCCGTCGCAGGTGAGGTGCACGCGTGACGTAGCCGACAGCATGAGATAGTCCACCGCCGAAAAGCCGTCGAGGCGACGCACGAAGACGCCGCCGGGCTTGTCGATCAACGCGGCGTCATTGCTGGAAATCACCGCCTCCGTGATGGCGTCACGCAGCTCCTGCAGATAGTCGTGACCCGACCCATTGATGATCACCAGATCGACGCTCAGCGCGCGCCGTCTCCAGAAGCGATGGGCCACCAGCAACTCGCGCAGCGTGGGCAATCCATCCATGGAGTTGATGGAGGCGAGAACGATGGGGCGGTCACCCGAGATCCCGTACATCCAGAGCTGCGGCTGCGAACCACGATTCCGCCGAATTTCATCGGGCGGAGGGGCCAAAGAACCATCACGAAACAGCAACTGCGCGGCGATCTCCTGGAATGTGGCGGCGCTCGCCGGCGTAATCCCGAGCTCGCGGAGTTCGAGTTGCGTCGATGTCCACGCGAAGTCGAACGCACGTTGTGCCGCATGATCGTCGTGGTACCGGCCGGCAAGCTCGAACGCGGCCTTGCGGCTGGTGGCAACCAGCGTCGTGAAGGCCACGCAGACGGCTCGGCCGGGCGTCACGCGCACGCGAGTTCTCAAGGCGAAGATCGGATCGAGCACGGGGCCGGTGGTGCCATCCAACGCGCCGTCGGTCTGCATTGCGGCAGGATGACGTACTCCACGTCCGCGACCCAGGAACGCCGAGCGGTCGGTCTCGCAGCTGACGTCCCCGATGCGATCGGGTCCGGCATCCACCACATGCACGCACCACAATGCCGGATCGTCGGGAGAGCGGGGGCGTCGCGTGGCGGTGATCGCCGTACACCACGCGTGCCACTCGGTCTCGACGAACAGATTGGAGAAGGCCGGATGCGCACGATCGGCATCGGGCGGTGCCATGACGATCTCACCGTAGCTGGTCAGTTCGATGTCGCGCGGCTCGCTCCCGAGATTGATCAGCGTCACGCGGCGGACCTCGGCACAGTCTGCCGCGACGACCGTAATTTCCGTGCGTGTTTCGATCTCACCGTCCACGCGGTGCATGGTGACACGATCAGATGCCAGCCACACCTTGCTGTGGCTGGTCGGTGCGCACACCGGCTGGTGCGATGTGGACCACGTACGGCCGCTGTCCACGTCCTTTACGTAGCAGTACTGACCGAGGTCGTCGCGCGTACTGTCGGCACGCCAGCGGGTCACGGCCAGCGACTCGTATCGGCTGTAGCCGCTGCCATTGTGATTCAGCATCACGGTGTACGGCAACTCGCCCAACATGGCCACGCGGGGCGCGGTGCGCGTTGTCGTGTCCACCTCGCGCACGACCGGTTGGTCACCAGTGGTGGCCGATCGCTCCGACGGCGTGCGCGGGGACTGCGCTTCTCGCAGTAGCAGTCGCCGTGGAATGCGCTCGTGCAGCAGCAGCTGCGCGGACTGCACGAGTGGCGCCGCATGAAAGCGATCCTGCCAGACGTCGCCCTTCAGCAGGTTGGTGAGCGCCACGACCGTCATGCCGATGTGGTGTGCCATGTTCGTGTCGACCAGAGCGAACCGTTCGCCCGGCTCGGTGCGGGTATAATCGAGCGAGTCGGCGAATCCGAAGTCGCCGAGTGCGCCGAGCGACTCCAGGCGGCGCAGGTTCTGGAACGCGCGGGCCGGATCGACCATGGCTGCGAGTACCGTTGCATACGGTGCGATCACCAGATCGCGCTCGAGTCCACGCTTGAGGGCCAAGTCGGCAATGCCGAACGCACGGTACTGATACGTGAGATGCAGATCACGCACGTTGTATGCGCTTTCGCTCACCCCCCACGGCACATTGTGGGTGCGGCCGTGCACGTAGTGTCGCTGTACGACACCGTGATACGTCTGATCCAGAATGGTGAACGGCAGCGAACGCATGACGAGCAACGGCATGAGGTACTCGAACATGCTGCCGCTCCACGACACGAGTGCCGTGGCCGATGACGTGCGATTGAGCGGTCGTGCCAGGCGGAACCAATGTTCGACCGGCACGTCATTCTTGGCGATGGCCACGAAGCTCGCGAGGCGGGCCTCGGAGGCCAGCAAGTCGTAGAACGAGTCGTCCGCAGTGAGCGATTCCGTGTGATAGCCGATGGTGAACAACTTTCGCTTCACGTCGTACAGGAAGCTGAAGTCCATCTGCGTGACGTACGCGTCCGCTTGCTCGGCGAGCGCGAGCAGGCGGCCTTCGAGTGAGGGCTCGTGCGCCGCGAGCTCGAGGCACGCCTGCCGGATCGCGACGAGATGCCCCGCGATGTTGCCGCTGTCCACGGTGCTGATGTAGGCCGGCTCGAGCACGCGCAGGTCCTGCAGGTCGTACCAGTTGAAGAAGTGTCCCTTATGCCGCCGCAGCCGCCGGAGGGTGCCGAATATTCGCTCCAGCTGCGCGGTGAGTGCCGTGGACGTGAGCAGGCCAAGATCGTGCGCGCTGACCGTGGAGAGCAGCTGGAGCCCGATATTGGTCGGCGACGTTCGCATGGCCACGACGGCCTCCGGGTCGAACTGCACGTTGTCCGGCGCCAGCCAATGCGTCGACACGGTGACGAACCGATCGAAGAAGCGCCAGTGCAGGCTCGCGTATCGTCGCGCGGTCTCACGGTCTGCCGTTGAGAGGGCCGGGCGTGACGCAATGCGCTGCTCGCTCAGATACGCCGCCAACCGCGGCGCCATGAGCCAGCAGAGCACGATGCTTCCCAGCACGAGTTCACTGAGCAACAGCGACTCGAGCGGTTCACCGCGCGACAATTGACTTTCAATACGCCGATACGAGATGGCCGCCGCGATACCGAACGCGACCAGCACTGACGCCCGCATGGCATACCATGTTTCCTGACCGATGTCGCCGACGCCGCGTTCCACGGTCGACGCCGAGCGCCAATCCAGCAGGTGCTTCCGCGACACGTACAGGCGGTACAGCGTGCGGACGATCGCATCGATGGAGATCAGCGTCCGGTGGAGCAGGAACGCGAGCGCGAGCGCCGCCTGCTGCACCGACACGATCGCGTCCTGCGCGACGGCGCGGTAATACGCGCGCCACGACTTGTCACGCGGGGGACGCACCAGCGCCAGGGCGAGCGATGTCGCCCACGGCGCGACGATCGCACCGAGCGCCAACATCGTCCAGCGCACGACTGACCCCGGTAGCACCGTCCACGCCGCCAGCAGAAAGGCGAGTTGTGCCAGCTCGACCGTACTGCGACGCATGTTGTCGAGAAGCTTCCAGCGCGACAGTAGCGAAAGGCGGTTCGGTTCGGTGCCTTGCGTACCTGGTACTCTCGGTCCGAGCCACGGGAGCAACTGCCAGTCGCCGCGGATCCACCGGTGGTTGCGACGCGTGTAGGCTACGTACGACGACGGATAGTCGTCATACACGATGACATCGGTGGCGAGTCCGGCGCGCGCGTAGTTGCCTTCGATAAGATCGTGCGACAGGAGCGTGTTCTCGGGGAAGCGCCCATGCGTGGCGCGCTCGAACGCGTCCACGTCGTAGATGCCCTTGCCGGTGTAGCTGCCTTCGCCGTACAAGTCCTGATACACGTCGGAGACGGCCGTCGAATAGGGATCGACCCCAGGATGCCCGGACGAGATCGCAGCGAAGTGCGAGCGATGAGCGCTCGGCAGTGACACCCCCACTCTCGGCTGGAGAATTCCGTAACCGCGCACGATCCGTCGACGAACGGGATCGTAGACGGCGCGGTTCAGCGGATGTGCCAGCGCGCCGATCAACGACGGTGCTGCGTCCGGAGGGAGCACCGTGTCGGCATCGAGTGTGATGACGAATTGCACACCACGGAGAGCCTCAGGATCGCCCACCATGACCGAAAACGCCGCCGCCGCGTCGCTCGCACTGTCGACGAGCGGTTGGGTGGTCCGTCCATCGGCGCGGAGCAGGTGATTGAACTCGGAGAGCTTACCGCGTTTTCGCTCCCACCCCATCCAGACTCCCTGTTGCGCATTCCAGCGACGCGGGCGGTGCAGGAGGTGAAAGGGGGCAACGTCGTCGTGTGTGTAGCGGGCATTCAGCAGCGTCACGCCGTCGACGGCTTGCGCAACGAGCACCGCGTCGGCCGGCGTGGTCTCGGTGGCGGCGTCGGTGAAGTCACTCAGAATGGCGAAGTGGAGATGCGCTTCGCGATTGGCCAGGAACTGCACTTCGATGCTCTCGAGGGCACTGGCAACATCGCCGCCGTTGCCGAACAAGGTCGGGATCACCACGGCGGTGCGATACTGCGAGGGCACGCCACGCGCGTGCAGATCGAGCCGTGGCAGGACGTGCGGCGGCAGCCAGGTCGTGACCAGTTGGTTGATCACCGTCACCGAGATGTCGAGTGCCGGCAGGAACGCGAACAGCAGAATCAGCCACAGCGACGCGCGAGCCTCGGGCTCGACGATCAGCACCACCGCCAGTACGGCGAGAATCGTGCACATAACGAGACCGCCAACGAATACGACGTTCGGATGTTTCAGCACGGCGCGCTCCACGCGCTCACCCACGGTGGGTGTGTAACCCGCCAGATGCTCGAGCTCGAGGACTCCCTCGTCCACGAGGAAATACCCGACGTGCGTACTCCGTGCGTCTACCGCGCCATGCGATTCGGGCGGTGACTCCACGGCGCCTCGACGGCACAGATCCACCGCCCACTGGGCCACGCTGGCCTCGCGATGGCCGGTTTCCTTGGCGATCCGCTCGACCACGTGCCGGTAGGCATCGCGTGTGGCGAAGGTCATCTGCGGATAGAACCCTGACGGGTCTTCACGCAGCGTAGACTCCATGATGCTCTGATGCTCTACGAACGTACGCCAATCACGACGACCGACATCGCGCAAGCTCGTGATGCCGTTCGCCATCATGAGCTGCGTGAGCGTGAGCCGTTGCGCCGACAGCGCGACGGCATTCTCAGGCGCGAGCCCGGCGTCGCGTAGCCACTGTTCCAACCAGGCCAACGCTGGCGATGCGCCCTCGGCATGGCGGAGCGTTTGCAGGAACTGCGAGACGAAGTGCGGCGTGAGCCCGAGTTCCGCGTCTGCGAACTCGCGGAGTGCCGAACGGAGGTCGGAGCCACCCTCCGCGTTGGCCTCGAGGATGTGAGTGGCCCACCGTTTCGCCGCCTCGAGTTCGTCGAGGCGCTGCACGGTGCGGAGTGCCATGCGGCGAATGCTCTCGATCAGGCCGAGGCGCAGCATCGCGGGCATCGCCCACAGCTCGCCGATGGCGAGCGGGGTGACGCTCTGAAACGCCTCGACGAACAGGTCCACGTTCTCGAGGTTGATGCGCGCCTCGCTGTGCGAGATCAAGGAGATCGCGATCTCGTACACGCGCGGATATCCGGTCAGCGGTCCAGCGGCCAGCTCCGGGAGTTCGCGGTAGTAGCTGCCGGGTAAGCTCTCGCGTACCTCGAGCAAGTGTTCCTGCACCACGTAGTAGTTGTCGAGCAGCCATTCTGCGGCCGGGCCGGCGTCGACGCCCTCCTCACCCGCCCGCAACAGGCGCGAATGCGCGTCGGCGAGAATGCCGCGGGTGTTCGACAGTCGCGCGAGTAGGCGCGCGGGACGCAGCGCCCGTCGCTGTTCGGCGAGTTGCTGACCGCGAGCCACGGCACGAGCGCGCGCCGCGAGATGCTCGGCGCCGAGCAGGTCGCCATGAATCGGTCCCGCTAACAGCTCGTCCGAAGCATCGATGCGATCCCGTTCCAGCCACGAGATGTTCATGCGCGGCACTCCGTGGCTAGCCGATCGCACCGCGCGCAGTCAGCGCACGAGCGATCGGATGACGGACGAGGGCGCTGGTGGCGCGAAATGAAGGGCAACGGGCAGATCCGTGTGCAAAAGGGAGACACGGATCGCACGCGCACGGCTGATCCGCAATTCTCCTTGTGCACAACTCGGGCCCGCGGAACAATGCGGGTGATCGTCTGCACGACGTAGGCAAATGTCGGCTCAGCCGACAGTTATCTCATCTGTGCCGTCGTCGCCGAGAAGCGGTGACCGAGCCGGGTGCAGCCCGGCGGCGTCAGGTGTGGGGCGGTGCAAGCGAACCGAGCCGCGTTAGCGTCCCTCGAGGTCGGTGCGCGGTGCGACGGTATTGAAGACGGTACCGTACTTTCGCACGTTGGCGTGGAGCAGCTCGAGTCGCTGCTCGGGCTCGTCCGTGTCTACCTCGATCTCGTATCGGATAGACTCGAACTTCGGAGGGGAATCCTGACGTACCCCGCGGACGCGAACCGTCGCACCGCGAAACGTGAAGTGCAGCATCGGCGCCACCCGTTCGATTCCCTTGAGCATGCACGCCGCAAGCGCACCCAACAGGAGCTCCGCGGGATTGAACGCGTCGCGTCGCCCGGCCAGATCTGTGTTGAGCATCACTAACGCGTCCTTGCATCGCGCCACGGTCCCGTGGCTATCCGTGCGCTCGGCCGACACGACGTACTCGAGTTGGCTCATGATGATCCTTTCGCAGTTCGACGTACCGTAAGCTGGGGGCTTGCAGCGACGACGGCCTCACGCAAACGAGAGGACCGGCTCGACTTCGCGGCAGGCGGCTGCGGATTACCGGAGAATCGCACTCCAAATCAGCGGCCACGTGGCGTTTGTTTGCGCGCGGTATTGTGGACGGAAACCGTAGAGATACACGTGTCCCCTGCCCACGGCGGCATCGACCAGCGCCGCGCGACCGTTTAGACGGGCGCCACCCAAGAGCCAGCCCGACAGGAGGGCATCGCCAGCCGACTGGTAGCGCAACACGACACTCGCCTGCGTGGTATCGGTGATTGCAAACGTCGGACTGTCCTCGAACCACACGGCTGGTGTCGGTGCCCGGTAGCTCGCGGCCACCGGATGTGCACGATTGACCTCCACCGCAAAGATCGAACCCGGGGCATAGAAGTCGGTGTTGCGCACACTGGCCAGCACGTTGGTAACCGGAAGCGCGAGGGCCTCGATCGCGTACTCGCTCGCCTCGTTGAACGCGAGCAGCGCACCACCTTCCGTCACGAAGGCCTTCAGCGCCGCTGCACCCGCATCGCCGAGGCCGCCGCGTAATGAATCGGGATACGGTGTGGCCAGCCCACGGCGCAGCTGCGCCGCAGGCTGATCCGGTAGTATTATCGCATCGAACTTTGTGCGTAGTCCGCCCGCGCGGATGTCACGATCGTGCACCGTCGTGAACGGGATCCGATTGGCGTCGAATACCCAACGGGTCCACCCTTCGTCCATCGACGCGCTGTAGCTCTGATAGATCGCGATACGCTTGCGGCTTGTCCCACTCAACCCCGGCACCTCGTACGTCGGCTCGCCAACCGCCTTCACCACGGCACCGAGTGGCATGGTCGGCGCTTTCACCGCCTGCACCTCGACGCCGAACAGCAGTGGCAACGTATGCGCCGTGACGTCGTACGGTCGCTTCGGCGGACCGCCGGGGTACTCCTGAAGATTCGGATACGCCTGTCGCTCCAGCAACGCCTTGGCATACGAGCCGAATGGCTGCGCCGTCGGCACCAGATAACTGCCAGCGGGCTGGCTCTCGTGCACGACCACCTGTCCGTGTTGCAATGTCCAGAGCAGTCGCGTGAGCGCGGCCGGGTCACTCTGCTGCTTGGCGATCACGTACATCGCCGGTACGTCGGTCGTCGTCCACGGATGATCGGCCGCCAGCGCACGCTCACCGAGGGTGGCGTAACTCTCGAGCCACGCGCCGCGGTCGCGGGCCGCTTGGACCAGCAGCGCCCACGTGGCGCTCACCTGATACGACACGATGTCGCCGATGCCCCAGCGACCACCTGGCCAGACGGACGGAAAATTCCACGACGCGATCTTGGCATCATACCCACGACCCGTGCCCAATTTGTCGAATGGCAGCTCGACGGGCGACGCCAGCCGTGCACTCGCGGTCTCCGTGAGGATGCGCGCCCCACGATGGTTCAGTGAGTACTGCCGCGCCGGCGACCACTGATCGTACGACGCGTTGGTGGCGATGCCCGTCTTCCCGTCGGCCGTCATCCGCCACGCCATCGCCATGCCGAGCGCGTTCGTGCTTGCCGTGAGCACCGGATCGATATTCGGCTCGAGTGGATCCATGTACGGCGGAATAAAAATGCGGCCCGCATTCGCGCCCTGCTGGTGTACATCGTTCACGATCTGCGGCGTCCACGGCGTGTACAGCGAGTCCACGGTGTATCGCGTTTCCTTCTGCGTGAACGCGTACCAGTCGCGGTTGTTGTCGTGCCCCGTGTAGAAGTGATACAGCGACGGCGGATTGGTGCCCTCCGCCGGCGTATCGAGCGTGCTGCGATACCAATCACCCACGATGTCCACGCCGTCGGGATTCTGGCTTGGCACCAGCATGATGATCGTGTTCGCAAGAATCGATTTCGCTTCTGGCGTGTCGGCGCGCGCGAGTCGGTCGGCGACCACGAGCGGCGTCAGAAATCCGCCGACCTCGGTGGAGTGAATGCTCGATGTGATCAGAATGACGTTCTTGCCCTGCGCAATCAAGGATGCCCGCGTAGCCGATGTGCGCTGCCGCGGATCCATCAACTGCTGCTGGATGCGCTGGTAGCGTGGCAGAGTGGCCAGCGTCGCGGAGTCACTGATGAACGCCACAATGAACGGTCGCCCCAGCGTTGTTTTGCCAAGCGTGCGAACGGACACGCGCGGGCTCGCCTTGTCCACGGCCGCGAAGTAGTCGGTCACCTGCCTCCACGACGGCAGCTTGCGGTCGGCACCGGGCTCCCACCCGAGAATGCTGGCCGGCGACGGTATCGATGGTGTCGCGCGACGTTGCGCGCTCGCGGAGGTCGCCGACGACACGAAGCAGAGGGCCGCCAGCGTACACGAAACAAAGGAACGGGTCATCTGAGCACCAGTCGAGTTTCAGGTGAGCTGCCGTGGATAATCTGCGGCGAAAAGTCCCGCAGGGGAAACGTCGAGGAGTGGCGCCGGCAGAGTGACGCGGGAAGATTGCACTTCATGATTCACGCCCAGCTCGATCCTGCTCTCCTCGTGCACCTCGTTCGTCAGGTCCCCCTGCGATACACGGCGGGTGCCGAACACGCCTTCGATCGACCGGCACACGTGCGGGCTGGCTCCGGACTGGCGTGGGTTGGAGAGCGACTGGCCGTCGTTCAGGATGACGCCAACTTCATTGCACTGGTCGATCCGGCCACCGGTTTCGCCACGTCGGTGGTATTACCCGCCGGCGCTGACGGCATGCGCCAGTTCGACGTAGGGCGCGGCAACAAGAAGCACAAGTTCGATCTCGAGGCGCTGGTCAGCATCGACGAACCGGAGGGGCCGATGCTGCTGGCGATCGGCTCGGGCTCCTCGAAGAGGCGCGAGCGTGTGGTCACAGTGCAGCGGGCAGGGGAGACGGACGAGACACTGGCCCTGATCGAAGCGCCAGCGCTCTACAAGGTGCTTCGCGAGGCCACGGACTTCGCCGGCAGCGATATGAACATTGAGGGAGCAGTGCTCATCGGCGACATGCTCAGACTGTTCGCGCGCGGTAACGGCGCGGTGTCGAAGCATCGCGTTCCCGTCGACGCAACCTGCGATGTGGATTGGCCGTCGGTGCGTGCGTATCTCGCAGCACCCAACGAGCTGTCGCCGCCGACGCCGAAGCGAATTCGGCAGTACTCACTCGGTGAGGCCAACGGCGTTCGGTTGACTTTTACCGACGCCGCCCTCGCGTGGGGCGATCGGTCGGCACGTCCCCTGATTCTCTACACCGCGGCCGCCGAAGGCTCCCCCGACTCGCGGCGTGACGGTGAGGTCGCCGGTAGCGCGATCGGCGTACTCGATGCGCGCGGCGATGCCACGGTGCTGCGCTACGCCTTGATCCGCGACCCGCAGGGTGCTCTGTTACCCCTCAAGGTCGAGGGGATTGCCTGCGGACGTGCTGACGAGCGTCAGGTGTACGTGGTGCTGGATGTCGACAATCCGGAGGCGCCGTCGATGTTGTGCGAACTCCGGCTCGACGGACCGTGGGCGCAACCCGTTGCGCCGACACCACGGTAGCCGAGGAGACGTTCATGATTCGTCTCGACACGCTCAGCGCGCGCTTTCGCGCGGACACCGGACTCGGCGGCGGTGGCGCGGCGCTCGTGCTCACACGCGGGCTCGAGCGTATCGGGTGGCGCTCGGTGCGCGAACCAACGCCTGAAGTCCTGGCGAGTTATCTGATCATGTTGCTCGACGCCTGCGTCCACGAGCATCGAGATCTCCACGCGCTCACACATGGTATCGCGGCCGTGTTCCGGGATGCGGGCCCGAACCTCGATGGCGGTCTGCCGCCGATCGAGGCATATCTGCCGGCTGCCGAAGAACTGTTGCAGCATTATGTCAACAACGACCTCTCCGAACGCGCGTCTCCAATCCCGTAAAGGATCGGCGTCAGGTGCGTTGCTCGAGCCGCGGGACGGACGGATCTGTGTGCGCGACGATTTCCGAAACACCCGCCGAAATGGTCGACATCTGCCGCGCACGTTCGGTGTACCAGCGCGGGAGGATCACCGCGTTGCGGGCCAGGGCGGACAGACCGCTCATTGCGATAGCGATGGGCCCGAACCACGCCGCCGAAGGATCGAAACCCGTCTTCACGGTAACCACACCGGCCAACGAGAAGCCGAGAACCGAGAATACCGTACCAAGCACATTGAACATCCGCGCGTCGCTCTTGGTGGTAGACAGGCGAAGCTGATGTCCGCCCTGCGCCGTGGGTTCGAGGCTCGCACGAAGACGACCGTTACGCCACTCGCGGAGCGATCCTTCGCCGCGCGTGACACCACTGGCGCCAAAGGTGCGCCGGAAGAGCACCACCATACGTTCCCATTCGGCGTCGGTCACGCGACGATCGAAAACGACCGTCCTCGCCACACCGACTGGCAGTCCCCACAGCATCTGCCGTTCCGGAGGCAGGTGATCGCCTCGTACAATCGCACGAGCTGCTCGCGCCACGGCTGCAGCAGAGATTCCGGCCTCTTCACCGATCGACTGCAAGTCGGCCAGGGTAAGACCGTTATCAGACGGGCCAGCCGAGTGCCCGCGAAGTGCCTGCTGCTCGTTGGCCGACTCGTCGGTGTCGAGGCGGCTCTCCTGCTCGAGAATCAGCGACGTTTCCTGCTCGTCGAAGCGGCGCGGTGCATTCGAATCCATTGGTGAAGGCAAACGGGATCGACCGGGCCCCGCAAGCGGTACCCCGCGAACGTCAGTGAAACCCGTACATAGGATACGAGTATTCCCGACTCCGGGTCAGTACGTCGTGCGCCACACTCCCGAATCGCGATTGTCAGCGTTCGCCTGTGAGGGTTCATGGATTGGTTCGTCCGCGCGTTTCTCCGTTCCAGCGTCTGCTGGCTGGCCGCTGGTGTCACCTTCGGGACGGCGATGGCCGTCCATCCCGTGTGGGCGATTTATCGACCGGCGCATCTCCACATGAATCTGCTGGGCTTCGTGTCGATGATGATCTTCGGCGTGGGCTACCACATCATTCCACGATTGGCCGGGAAGCCGCTGTATAGTCGGCGGCTGGCGGTGATTCATCTCTGGCTCGCCAACGTCGGACTGCTGCTGTTCGCACCGGGGCTGATGCTGCAAGCGGCCGCTCAGTCGGCGGCGCCGCTCGTGATCGGGATTGGCGCCTCACTCTCCGCGGCGGGCGCATATTGTTTCGCGTGGCAGGTGTGGAAAACGCTGCAAGAGGTAGACGTGACATCGGTACGTGAACCGGAGGTCACGATTGATGCGCCCCGTGTGCGCCGCCCGCTTCGCGTGCTCGACGAGCATACGCCCGTGACCGAAGGCTGACGTGCCGACCGGCTACTGGATCAGCGTCACGCTGCATGTGTTCGTGGCGCTGGCATGGTTGGGCGGACTGTTCTTCTTCGGTCTCGTAGGCGCGCCGGTGCTTCGTCAGGTCACGTCGCTCGAGGTGCGCCAGTCGCTCTTTCACCAACTCGGTATGCAAGCGAGATCGGTTGGTTGGATCTCGATCACGATCCTGCTCGTGACCGGGCCCATCAACATGTGGTATCGCGGCTATCTCCGATGGAACGGCGTGCTGAATTCGCGTGAATTTTGGGGCACGACCCTGGGCCTCGCCCTCGCCACGAAGCTCGTCTGCGTGGTCGCCATGGTGACCGTGAGCGCCTGGCACGATTTCAACGTGGGTCCGGCCGCCGGTCGTGTGCCGGCCGACTCGCCCGAGTCCGCGCGACTACGCCGGCAGGCCTCACTCTTGGCGCGCAGCACGGCACTATTCGGCGTAGTGCTCGTGCTTGCCGCCGTGCGCCTTGCACGTTCTTAAACAGGTTTCCGTGCACGCACGAACGCCGCCATGAACTTGCCGTCGATCTCCTCGAGATTCGCGCTCACGTCCACGCCGCTTTCCTGCAGGAACTGACGGGCGTCCTCGCTGCGGTAGACGCGCGTCGGTTCGACGGACGCGTCGACAAAACCGGCGTCGGTCAGCAGGCGTGTGAACTCGGTCTCTTCGAGTGCGCCGGCTACGCAACCCACCCAGAGTTCCATGTTACGGCGGACCGCTTCGGGGACTTCGCCGCGTACGACCACGTCGCTCACCGCGAATCGTCCGCCCGGCTTCAGCACGCGAAACGCCTCGGCCAGCACGGTGCGCTTGTCGCCCGACAGGTTGATCACACAGTTCGAAATGATCACGTCCACGCTGTTGTCGGGAAGCGGGATCGACTCGATCTGCCCCTTCAAAAATTCCACGTTCGGGATTCCGGCTTCAGCCGCGTTCCGGCGCGCCAGCGCCAGCATGTCGTCGGTCATGTCGAGACCGTACGCCTTGCCGGTGGGACCTACGCGTCGCGCGGAAAGGATGACGTCAATGCCGCCTCCCGAGCCAAGGTCGAGTACGACCTGACCGGCCTCGAGTTGGGCCAACGCCGTCGGGTTGCCGCAGCCGAGCGACGCCAAGACCGCCGCGTTCGGCAACTCATCGGTCTCACCATTCACATACAAATTCGACGTGATGGGATCCACCGATCCGTTGAACTCGGTACCGCCACAGCACGAGCTGGTCGGCCCGCAGCACGGGGCCGGCTCACTGATCTCGAGCACACGGCGAGCGGCCGCGCCGTACTTCTCGCGCACGATTTCGGTGACATCCGTCGGTGCGGCCGAGTTCCTGGGGGAAATGCCAATGGGAGCGGTCATGACGGCGAGCCTCGTGGAGGTGATGTGGCAGCGGAGAATCTGTCACCAAGAAATCTTGATGCGTTTACGCTGAGAAAAACGTAACCGAGCGTGCGTGGGACTAGCCGCAGCAGCGGCCGAGGACGGTGAGCGCCGGACCGGCGGAGCTACGCGACGACGCCAGCGTATGCACGATGTCATGCGCTTCCGTGAGCGCGTCGGGCACGAGCGTGTAGTACGACCACCGCCCGTCCTTCCGATCGGTCACCAGCCCCGCATCCTTGAGCACCTTCAGGTGAAACGAGAGTCGCGACTGGGCCACGTGTAACGCATCCTGCAGGTCGCATACGCACCTCTCGCCGCCGCCCAACATCTGTACCACGGCCAGACGGGTCTCGTCGGACAGCGCGTGAAAAATACGGGTGGAGCGAGACAGGTCGATTTGCGCAGACGCCATACTTCAATATATCAGGAAAACTTGATATATCAAGGGCGGCCAGACTGAGCACTGTGGGGTATCTTGTCTCGGTACGCCGATTCACCTCTCTCGACGACGATCGACTATGCGCACTACGAATCCCGTTCTTTCCCGTCTGGCCGACGCGGCTCGTGCCACCGCCGCCGGTTCGCGCTCGGGATCCATGACCACCGCCGGTGTGGCGGGCAAGGCCGCGATTTTGCTCGCGGTCGTGCTCTTCTCGGCCGCCGTGACCTGGCAACAGTTCGCGACGGGGAATCTCGACATGCTCATGCCCGCCATGCTCTTGGGTGGCGTCGGCGGGTTCATCGTCGGCATGATCGCTAGCTTTAAGCCACAGACGGCTCCGTGGAGTGCGCCCATCTACGCGTCGCTGCAGGGCATCTTCCTTGGTGCGGTGTCGGCCATGTACAACCTGCGCTTTGCCGGGCTGCCGCAGCAGGCCGTGCTGCTCACGTTCGGCGTTGCCGCCTCGGTGTTTCTGCTATACCGCTTCAACATTCTGCGTGCGACCGAAGGCTTTCGGCGCATGATGCTGGCGGCGATGATCGGTATCGGTCTGTTCTATCTTGGCTCCATGCTGTTGTCGCTCTTCGGCGTGTCGATCGGCTACTTCACGTCGTCGAGCCCGCTCGCGATCGGCATCAATCTGGCCATCGCCGGTGTGGCGGCGCTCAATCTCGTGCTCGACTTCGACCGCATTGAACAGGGCGTACAGGCCGGCGCGCCGAAGCAGCTCGAGTGGTTCGCCGCGTTCGGTCTGATGGTCACGTTGATCTGGTTGTACCTCGAACTGCTGCGCTTGTTGTCGCGTTTGCAGGGTCGTCGCAGCTAGTTTTGCACATCCACACGATTAGGCCCCGGCCGAGCATCGCTCGACCGGGGCCTTTCTCGATCCGCGTCACTGTACGCGGAACAAATAGCTCAGCTTCATGAAGAACTGATCGCGCGTGCGTTGCAGCTGCTCCGGTCCCCCAGGACGATTGGCGGCGAGGGCGTCACCGTAGCCGAGGTACACGACGGTACCCGGCGACGGCAAATACGACAGCAGCACGTCGATGCGTGCGCGTGTGCGCTCGAACGCCGCCGCCCGCGTGAGCGAACCGCTTGCGCTGCGCAGATAGATCGGCAACTGCGTGCGTGTGTCGTCGCGCAGCGAGTCCTGTCGCACCACGGAGCGCTCACCGATCACGCGTACGAAGAACTGCCGCGTAACCTGATACTCGGCGCGCAGGCGCGGGGTGTTGCGGGTGAGTACACGCGTGCCGTCGCTGCGTCGATCGAACGTGTCGTAGTTCCACGTGGCTGCCAGTCGCAGCTGCCCCGTTGGGCGCAGGTTCAGCGTGTTCTGCAAGCTGAAAATCCGCGCCGAGCTCCACTCCTGAAAGTTCTCGTCGTATCCGATAATGCCGAAGCCACTGTAGCTGAACCGGCGGAACTCGGGTGTGCCCACCGAAAACACCCAGTCGCGATTGCCGATTTTGGGTGTGCCCGTGTACGCCACGGTGTCGACGCCGCCCTCGCTGGCCGGACGTAGCAGCACGAAGTTCGTGTACAGCGACGGATCGTAGCCGAACACTTCGAGCAGCAGCTGCGTGCCGATCTGCCAGCCGCCCTTGAGGCGTGTGTTGGCACGCAGGTGGAGTTGGCGATCCTGTGAGCCATCGCCGTTCACGAGGCTGTCGTACTGATAGCGCCCCAGCATGAACAGCTCGGGGCTGAACAGCTCCACCAGCGCTTTCGGCTTGCCAAAGAAATTCCAGCGATGCGTGGCCGAGATGTTGGCGATACCCGGCCGTGCGATGAATCCCGATTGCGCGTCGAAGTCCGGGCTGATCCCGTTGAGCGCGTAGCGGGCCACGAACCGGCGTCCGTTGCGCGAGGCACTCACATCGAAGAGGGGCGCACGCAACGTGCCACTGTCACTGCTGGTGAAGCTGCTCGCGATCTGTCCTTGCAGCGTGTAGACGCTGCGCACCAAGCGGCCGTCCACGCCGACCACGCGGTTCCATCGCCGTCCGTCGATCTTGTCAGTGTACGCCACGCCGACGCGACTCTGCGCGCCAAGGTCGCGCTGGAGTCTCAGAATGTTGTAGAGTGGTGAATGCTTTTGATCGAACGACGCCTCCTGATTGTCGACCGCCGACAGCACGCCGATGTCGAAGCCGCCGTACTTGCCGGTCAGCTTGCTGGCCGCCACGGGTTGCGCGATGCGGCGCGTGTAGATCAACCGGTTGGGCGTCGTAAACTGCTCTTGGCTTTCCAGGAAGAACGGGCGGCGCTCGGGGAAGAAGACGGCCACGCGTGGATCATACGAGAACTGCGTCGCGTCGGCCTCGACCTGTGAGAAGTCGGGATTCGCCGTGCCGGCGACGGTGATGTTGCTCGTCACGCCCCAACGGACGCTCCCGCCCAACTCGGGCCGTCCGCCGTTGTAGTTCCACGCCGAGCTGGCGGTGTTGCGGGTACCCACTGCACTCGAGGTAATCGTGGGGATCACGTCTACCGTCAGGCCGCGCCGCAGATCACGGAGTCCGGCCAGCACGCCCGACTGTGCGAGAAAGCTGGCCGCGCCGCGCAGGGCAGGCGTCCACGTCTCTTCATGCCCCGTGATCTGGACCGTGCGCGCGACGTTTAACTGCCAACGCTGCTCGTCGCCGGCGCGATAGCGCAGGCTCTTGAACGGAATGGCCAGCTCCACCTGATAGCCGAACTCGGTGAGCTGCCCCTTCGACTTCCACACATAGTCGGGGGCAAGGTCGGAGTTCTCGCGCGCCTTCGCTGACGTGCTCGTGAATCCACCGCCGAGACTCGCGCCGGTTTCCGTGAGCACGCCATCGCTCTGAATGCCGAAGGGGTTCACGGCGAAAACGAGGGCTTGGCGACTGTCGCTATAGGTGCCGAGGAAGAGCTGCACGTTGTCGTCGGACGAAATCTTGTCACGATCAGCGAGCGTGGCGCGGACGCTGCCTGGTGCCGCAAACGCGCGAATGCCCACGTGGAGTTCGGTCGCGGAATACCACACCAGCACCTCGGTGCTGTCTTGAGCGGCCACGCCGTCGGCGGGGAAGAATTGCGAGAAGCCGGTGAGCAGTGCGGCGTCCGCCCATGCCGGCTCGTCGAGGCGGCCGTCGATCACCGTTGCCGCCTCGCGTCGAGGGGTGGTCACCGTGAGCTGCCCGCGGCGGCCGTTGAACACCGCGCCGACGTGACGCGCCCCTGGCGAGGCGCTACTCGTCGGCGTCGACGCCCCGGCGGCTGGTGGCTTTGTTGCGGGTGGCGCCGACGCTGGGGGGGCTGGCGGCACGACCTGTAACAGCGCGGCTAATAAGTATGACGTAGGCACGCTGACCGGTGTGAAAGTGATGACGAGCCGTACAAGAGTGGTTTTGCAGCAGCGTTTTCCCGCCTTCTTTACGGGGCGCGGGGCACGAACGTTGGGACAAGACGCCTCCAGGTCATATCGGTTCGCATAAATATGCAACCGAATGTATGCTGTACTCGTTGACTAGCTGTTCGACTTCTTTCTCACTCGCGAGGAGACCCGCTCATGCAACACCCTTGGCGTGCCCTGCTGGTACTGGCAGGCACGATCGCGGTCGCCGTTCCACAAGCCCGCGCGCAAAGCGGGCCGGGAACGCTTTCCGTTCGTGTGACTGATGCTGCGAACCAGCGACCAGTCGAAGCTGCGCGTGTGTTCCTTGTCGGTACCAACTTCGCCGGCGCAACGGCAGCCGACGGTCGCCTCACCCTGCGCGGCATTCCGGCTGCGGAGTACACGGTGCGCATACTCCGCGTTGGGTACACGGAGCAGACGAAGCGCGTGCCGATTACTGCCGGTCAGACGGCCACCATCGAGGTCGCGATGGCCACGGCGGCGATCAATCTCGCGGCCGTCGTCACGACCGCCACCGGCGAACAGCGCCGTGTCGAAATCGGCAACGCCACGGCCAACATCGACGCCAGTAAGGTGTTGGAGTCGGCGCCTGTGTCGAACCTGAGTGACCTCCTCAATTCGCGCGCTCCTGGCGTGACCGTGACCAGCGGCTCGCAGACCGGCACCGGCTCGCGTATTCGCGTGCGCGGTATGAACTCCGTGAGCTTGTCCAACGAGCCGATCTGGATCATCGACGGCATTCGTATGACCAGCAACAACGCCGACTTCAACACCGCGACGGGCAGCGGTGGCACCACAGGCGGAAACAACGCCAGCCGTGTCGGTGATCTCAACCCGGAAGAGATCGAGAACATCGAGATCGTGAAGGGACCGTCGGCCGCCACGCTCTATGGCACCGACGCGGCCAACGGCGTGATCCTGGTGACGACCAAGAAGGGTCGCGCTGGTGCCGCAAAGTGGAACATCTACGGCGAAGGCGGCGCGCTCACGGACAGGAACTTCTATCCCGACGCCTACAGCCTGTTCGCGAAGACGGGGACCTCGACGGCGTCGTCGCGCACCAACGGCTGCAGCCTGCAATCGGTCGGGACTGGCGTCTGCGTGGCCGACTCGACCGTCTCCCTCAACATCTTCAACGAAAAAGACCTCACGCCGCTCGGCACGGGTGTCCGTCGTCAGATGGGCGTGCAGGTGTCGGGGGGTACCGAAGCCGTCCGCTACTTCTTCTCGGCTGAAGACGAGAAGGAAGCCGGCGTGTTTTCGCTGCCACAGTTCGAGCGCGACCGGTTCGCTGCGTCGAACTTGCCGCTGCGTCCTTGGACAAGTCATCCGAACGTGATGGCCCGCAAGTCGCTGCGCATGAATCTCAATTCGGCGATCTCGCCGAAGCTCGATCTCGCCGTCGCGACGAACTTCATCAACATCGCGCAGCGCTATTCGCTCGAATCGAACGCCACGGCCGGCCTCGGCTCGCACCTCTTCGGTGGACCCGGCACCCGTGACAACGGCACGGTGACTGGTCTTGGCACGCCGCTCAACGGCTATCGCGCGTGGACGCCCGGTTACATGTGGCAGGAAAAGACCAGTCAGGACGTGAATCGCTTCATCTGGTCGGCGAGCGTCAATTGGCGTCCGTACAGCTGGCTCGCGAATCGCGCCACCGTCGGTAACGACTTCACGGGTCGCAACGACGAAAACCTGCTGCTGCGCGGCGAAGGCCCGCCGCTCACGGCCACCACGCGCCTCGGCTCCCGTGGTATCAATCGCGTGAACATCAACA
Organism: Gemmatimonadales bacterium; assembly: GCA_038210005.1. GTDB lineage: Bacteria > Gemmatimonadota > Gemmatimonadetes > Gemmatimonadales > Gemmatimonadaceae > Gemmatimonas. The sequence goes on along the minus strand of JBBQXC010000065.1, from coordinate 2,927 downwards.
ACGTCACCGTCGATCTCGGCTCCACTGCGTCGTATTCGCTCGCAGGGTTGTCGCTCAAGACGACCGTCGGCGCGCAGTACATCGGCTTCCGCTCCTCGGGGGCATCGACCGGCTCGACGCAGTTGGCGCCGGGCTCGCAGATCGTCGGATCGGGGACGATCCCGTTGGTGAGCGAAGGCACGATCATCCAGAAAACGTTCGGCGTATTCATCGAGCAGGCGCTCAATGTCGGCGACCGTCTCTTCCTCACGGCGGCTGTCCGTAGCGACCAGAATTCCGCGTTCGGTACGAACTTCCAGAGCATCGTGTATCCGAAGGCGTCGGCCTCATACCTGATCTCGCAGGAAGAATGGTGGAAGGCGCCGTCGTTCGTGAACTCGGTACGTCTCCGCTACGCCTATGGTCAGTCGGGCGTGCAGCCGGGTCCCAATGACGCGCTCCGCTTCTTCACGGCGTCCAGCACGAGCATTCTGAACGTCGACCAGCCCACGGTGACGCAGGCCGCCCTCGGCAACGACAACCTCAAGCCGGAACGTTCGGCCGAGCAGGAGGCCGGCTTCGAAATGCAGATGTTCAACTCGCGCATCAACCTCGACGCCACGTACTACAGCAAGATCACGCAGGACGCGCTGATCAGCGCGGTGTTACCGCCGTCGTACGGCGTCGTCGCGTCACAGCTGCGCAACCTCGGTGCGGTGAAGAATGCCGGCGCTGAAGTCGCGATCAACGCGCAGATCCTGCAGGCCGACAAGCTGGGATGGGACATGACCCTTGCTGGTTCCGCCAACGACAACAAGGTCGTGTCGCTCGGCAACAACCCGCCGCAGGTCGGTGTCACGTCACGCACGGTGGCTGGCTATCCGATCTCAGGTCTGTGGGCGCGTCCGATCACGGGTTACTCAGACAAGAACGGCGACGGCTTGCTCACGTACTACGCGGATGCCGCCCGGAACGAAGTGGTCGTCGGCGATTCGGCGATCTTCCGCGGCTACGCGACGCCCCGCTACATGGTCACGCTCGGATCGGGCTGGGACCTCTTCACCCGCAAGCTGCGCATCAGCACCATGTGGGACTACCGCGGTGGCAACAAGTGGTACAACAACACCGAGCGGATTCGTTGCACGCGCCCGAACTGCTCCGGTCGTCTCAACCTGAACGCGGAACTGATCGATCAGGCGACCAACATCGCCGCGAACGAACATCCGGCCCGTACGCTCGACGGCTATTTCCAGCCGGGCGCGTTCATTCGTCTGCGTGAAATGTCGGTGCAGTACACGCTGTCGCCGGAACTGGCGTCGAAGCTCACGCGGGCGAAGTCGCTTTCCGTGGTATTCACGGGCCGCAACTTGTATCTCAGGACCAACTACCGTGGCACGGATCCGGAGTCGGGCTTCAACACCACGTCGGGCACCGAAGCACCGAACGAGTTTCAGACCGTCGGTCCGCCCAGCTTCTTCATCTTCCGCGTCAACGTCGGCTACTAGGAGAACCGCCCTATGACCAAGCTCAACTCCACGGGCCGGTTCACCATGCCGCGACGCCTGGGTACCGGACTCACCCTGGTACTGGCGATGTCGGCCACCGCCTGTCAGGAAGCGAACAATCAGTTCCTCAACGTCGTCGATCCGGACATTATCGATCCCGCCGACGTCGCCTCGCCGGAAGCGGCCATCGCCGTTGCCAACGGGGTCATCGCCACGTTCCGCCTCACCACCGGCGCCGGCGAAAGCACGTGGCTCTTCGGCGGACTCTTGGCCGACGAATGGTCGACCAGCTCCACGTTCATCCAGAACGATGAAACCGACCAGCGGCAGATTCAGGAGTTCAACTCCTCGATCACCGGTATGCTGCGCAACCTGTATCGCGTGCGGACGCGCGCTGATCAGGCCATCACGGCGTTGAACGTCGGGCGTCCCGACGCGCGCGCACTGATCGCCGAGATGTATCTGGCGCGCGGGTTTGCCGAGATGCAGATGGCGTCCGACTTCTGCAACGGCGTGCCCATCGGCAATGGTAATGCACTGCCGCTGCCCGAAGACGGCCTGCCGAAGTCGAACCAGGAGTTGTTCGCCATTGCGGCCGCCTCGCTCGATTCCGGTCTGACCTTCGCGAACGGCACCGACGCTGCGAGTGTGCTGATGAACCGGGCGTTGCGGGTCACGCGTGCCCGTGTCGCGCTCGCGCGCGGCGATTTCGCGGGTGCCGGCACGCTCGTGACTGGCGTTCCGACGGCGTTTCAGTATCAGCATACATTCTCGGCCAATGCCGGCACCAACACGCTATGGGCGCAGGGCATCAGCTCGAGGCGCTACAGTGTGGGTGATAGCCTCGAAGGCAACGCGCGCCTCATTCTCGTGCGCAATGCCACGCCGTTCGCATCGGCGCGTGATCCTCGCCTGCCGGTCACGAGCCAGACATCGGGCTCGGCGAGCGGTCAGGACGGTCTCACGTTCCTTCGTTCGACCACGATGTGGGGGCAGTTCAGCGCGGTCGACGTCGCCAACGGCGTCGATGCCCGCATGATCGAAGCCGAGTCAGTGCTCAGGGCCGGTAATCCCACGCGGTGGCTCCAGATCCATAATGACCTGCGCGCTGCGCCGCCGAAGCTTGGAGAAATCCAGCCGGTGGCAATGACGGCACTGATCGATCCGGGCACGGAAGCGGCTCGAGTTTCTCTGCATTTCCGTGAGAAGGCCTTCTGGACGTTCAGCCGCGGCCAGCGTCTCGGCGACATGCGTCGTCTCGTGCGGCAGTACGGACGCACGGTCGATCAGGTCTTCCCCGTGGGCGTGCACTACAAGGGCGGCAACTACGGTGGCGATGTCAATCTTCCCGTCGTGACCGACGAGCGGAATAACCCGAACTTCACGGGTTGCACGGATAGGCTCCCTTGAGAACTGCGGAGTAGGCAGTACGGGGGAGGCAGT
>JBBQXC010000064.1:0-23695 GCA_038210005.1 Gemmatimonadales bacterium | reverse complement strand
GAGCTGAGTAGCGTGTACTGCCCGGTGTTGTTGCGGGCGTAGACCACGTCGGAACGATCCGGCTCACGGCGTCCCGTGTTGGCGTACGTGGCCGACCACGCCGTCTTGTTGCGCTCGCCTAGCTGATGCTCGCCTTGACCGGTCACGGTCGCCACGCCGCGCTCCACGTAGCGTAACGTCGTACGCGCAATGCTGTCACCAAGGTTCTCGTCGAACCCGCGATCCACGCGCGCTTCGTTGTCCGCGCTGCGCGTAGCCGTGGTGTTCAGCGACACGCGGGAACTCTTGCCCAGCATGGTGGAGAAGTTGGCGATGCCGCCCCACTGCGCGGTGCTGCGACCGGTGCTGCCGCTGACACTGGTGAGCGGCACCACGGTGTTGTCGGCGCCCTGGTTGCCGACCGCGTACTTCTCGTCGGCGCGTACTTCTTCGGAGTAGCCGTAGCTGCCGCTCAGCACGTAGCCGATGCGCTTGCCGAAGACGCTGTTGCCGCCGGTGGAGGCGCCGAACGATCCGTTGGGGCCGCCAATGCGCGCGGTCGGATTCCAGACGTTGCGCTGCTGCTGCGCCATCTGATTGAACTGATTCTGCGAGACGTTACCCAGGAAGTTCGCCGACGAAATCGCGTTCGGCATCTGACGATTACCGCTCGCGAGGCCGATCCATTCGCCGCCGGCACGCGGCGCGAATGGTAGGGTCTGCCCCACGACGCGTGAGTTACCGCCGAAGCTCGTGCTGTAGTTCACTTGGCGTGAACCAGGAAACTCCTTGGTGCGGATATTCACATTCGCACCGGCGAAGTCGCCCGGTTGATCGGGAGTGAACGTTTTGCTGGTGGTGATGTCCTGTAGCAGGTTGGACGGGAAGAGGTCGAGCGGCACGACTTTGCGTTCCGGTTCCGGACTCGGAATGCGGGCGCCGTTGAGCGAGGCGGTGGTGTAGCGTTCGCTCAGGCCACGCACCTGCAGATACTTACCGTCCTGCACGGTCACACCGCTCACGCGCTGCGCCGCCTGGGCCGCATCGCCATCGGGGCTGCGGGCAATCTGTTCGGCCGTGATGGCGTTGACCACGTTCGTGGCGGTCCGCTGCGCATTGAGCGCGTCGTTGACGCTGCCTTTTTCCTTCGTGGCCGTCACGCTGATCGCGGCCAGCTGCACATCGGCCGAGGCGAGCGAAATGTCGAGTTCGATCGAGCCGTTCGCCGGCACCACGATGCCGGTGATCGTCTTCGGACCGTAGCCGATCCGGCGCACCTGCAAGGTGGTCGTTCCCGACGGCACGCGCGTGATCGTGTAACGACCGTCGACGCCCGACTGCGTACCGATCGTCGTCCCGACGATCTGCACACCGGCCGACGGAATGCCTTGGCCGGACTTGGTGTCGATAATGCGGCCGGTGATCCGGCCGATGGGAGCATCAGTTCCCTGCGCAGCAACGAGAGAAGCGGGGACGACGGCAGCCGCAATCGCCATCGTCAACTGACGCGCGAAACGGGAAAGCACGTGTACGTAGGTCCGCATGGATGATCGGGTCCGTATATATGTAGACAGCTGGCACGCCCTCTCGGGCGCTCGAGGTTCAGTGTTCCGGCGCCCATGGGCATCCGGTTACGTGAAACTTTCGTGACCCAGGTTTCGATCTCCACACGGTTGTGCAACGAACGTGTCACGGAGAAAGCAATCTGCGACGTTTGGGGCACTGGCCGATTTGCTGACGGCGGTGTCCGGCCTGAAACAAGGAGGCCGCGATGCAACCGTGCTCGCCCCGGCTCAAGCCGACTACGGTGCTTGCCTACTGGCAACCTGATGGCGACTGATCGGAGCTGATCGGTCGCAGTGCGACACCTCGATTTCCCATGGCGTCGACCACATCGAGAATGATTCGCGCATTTGAAACGTCGATGTATATATCCGCCGATGAGGTGGAACTCCACGAAGCGCCGTGGAAATTCCACGAATAGCTATACGGTGCGGTCCCCCCTGAGCATGAGGAGGTGCAAGAGCCGGTAGAGGTAGCGCCAACAATTGTGGAGCCAAAGATGCTCACTGAGATGGTCGGGCGTACCTCAACGGTAGCGGTACCAGTAACGCCGTCGACGATTGCGGTGAGAGTCGCGCTTCCTGCGCTGTGGGCAGTCAAGACGCCAGCCGCTGACACTGAAAATATGGCGGGATTCGACGACGCCCAGTCTGCGGTCGTTGCCTTCTCAGGCCACCCGATATTCGCTTCGTCTCGAATAAAGAGAGTGGCAGTTTTGCTAGAGTCCGCTTGGAAGAACGACGTCGGAGAGTCTGCAACCGCGACGGCTACGCTGGTGACACATCGACCCGAGACGGTGACGCTGATCGATCCTACTGCCGTTACGTTTTGATCGACAATTGATCCGCTGATTGTCGCTGTACCGCAGCGTCGCGCCGTTAGTCCTCCAGAGCTTCTCACCGAAACGACGGAGCTGTTGGAGCTCACGTAGTCAGGCACCCAGTTTTGGTAGGCGAAGTTGATATTGCCGTTCCAATTGTCGAATACGGACGGAGTGATCTGCCGAGTCGGACTCGACGTCGTCGGAGCTGACGGGATGGCAAGAGTGAGGTGGTCTGCCGAGCTGGACCGAAAGTTGCGCTCTACGCATCCGGAAATGAGGCCAGCCGGACAAGCACGAACAAGTTGCTCGCTTTCCCCCTTTAACCCGTAGAGCGGTGTCGGGTTACTGGCGGTACCGGGGAGCTGAATGCCGTTGGGGTACCCCCCGATGAGTGAGGTGGACCAAAGTCCTTGGCTGATCGGTACTTATCGTGCCACTTGCGTCTTTTCCCTGAACGAAAAGCTCCATCGGACTATTGCGAGTAATTGGACTCGCGTCACGCGGATAGAAAATAGATCGGCCCATGAGGGAGCGACCAGCTGACGGTCACTATCGGAGTCGCAGCCGGAGGAGGGCCACCTTCCAACTCAGTGAGTCGAGGGCCCTCTGTGTGAGACTCGGTAACGCCATCGCGGCAAGCGCTAAGTACAATCAACGTGAGGCCAACCGCCTTTCTAAATTTGCTTCTGTAAATTCCCGGAACATGGTGTGTTGAGTAGCCGAGTCTCGAGTTTTTTGAGGGCTTGTAACGAGCGTCGATGCGCGGGTATCACGATGCCGTAAACGACGAGGATGCCGCCGCAGACTTTTCCGAGAGGGACGAGGTGGTCACCGGTCGTCTCGAAGAAGTCGGCTCGGGGAGGGGGCTGGTGCGGCGTGCCTTGCTGTGATATTCTCGCCCGAACAATGCCTGCCTCTGATCCGATGCTCGAACGTCGACGCGTTGCGTCGCCCCCGCCTACCGATCCGCAGACGCGCGCCGAAGCGCTCTCGGTCGCGGCCCGCGCCCTCCGCGCGGCTGAACACGTGTGCGTGCTGTCTGGCGCCGGGGTGTCGGCCGAAAGCGGCATTCCGACCTTCCGTGACGCGCTCACCGGGCTCTGGGCGAAGTTCTCGCCGCAGGAGTTGGCTACGCCCGACGCGTTCACGGCGCACCCCACCCGGGTGTGGCAGTGGTATGCCGCCCGTCGCGCCATGGTGCGGGCCGCCCAGCCCAATCCAGCGCATCAGGCGCTGGTCACGCTCGCCTCGCGGGTGGCCCATTGCACGCTCGTGACGCAGAACGTGGACGACCTGCACGAGCGGGCAGGCTCACATGATGTGATCGGCCTTCACGGTTCGCTCATGCGGGCCCGCTGCAGCGCGGGGTGCCCGGGCACAATGGTGCCTGCTGAGTCGCAAGCGGTCGAGCCGCCGCTCTGCCCAACGTGCGGCGCCCTCATGCGCCCGGACGTGGTGTGGTTTGGAGAGCCGATGCCGATGGCCGAGTTCGAGGCTGCCCGCAACGCCGCCGTGGCATGCGATGTGTTCCTCTCGGTCGGCACGTCAAACATGGTAGAGCCGGCGGCATCATTGCCGTGGATCTCGGCCACGCACGGGGCCACCGTGATCGTGGTGAATCCGAGCATGCAGGGCCAGCGCCGTGGCCCGAGCATCTTGCCCATCGAAGGGCCGGCGGGGGTGATGCTGCCCCGACTGATCGCCGAGGCGTTCGCTGGACGTCGGGCGCGTCGTCACGAATCGACGGCCACGCCAGTCCGTGAGCACGTTGCCTCCGCGCCGCCCGACGCTCAGCTCCCGATCGAACCGTCGCCGACGGCTCGGCCTTCGGAGTAGTCCGCCGCCGCGCCGGCGCGAGGGAGCCAGGCCGAGATCGTAGTCCCGATACCGGGCTGCGACTCGGCCTTGACCTTGCCGCCATGCGACTCGGCCAGATGGCGCACGATGGCCAGGCCCAAGCCCGTGCCGCCGACTTCGCGCGAGCGACCGGGGTCGGCCCGGTAGAACCGCTCGAAGATGCGGGGCAAGTGCTCGGCCCCGATCCCCGAGCCGGTATCGCGCACGCCGATGCGCACGCCGCCGCCGTCCTGCTGCGAGAAGAGCACGACTTCGCCGGCCGTGGTGTGTCGCAGCGCGTTCTCGGTCAGGTTGCTGAGAATCTGACGCGCCGCGGTCGGGTCGATGAAGAGATGATCGGCGTCGTCGCCGATCTCGGTGCGGAGTACGACGCGCTTACTTGCGGCGGCCGCCTGCAGCGGCGCAAACACTTCCGTGGCCACGGCCGCGACGTCGAGGTCCACCGGATTCGGCACCCAACCGCCTGACTCGATGCGTGAGAGATCGAGCAGGTCGTCGACGATGCGTTGCATACGGCGCACGTTCCCCTCGGCCATCGCGAGAAACTGACGGCGCAACTCGGGGGGCAGGTCTTCGTCCTGCAGCGTTTCCACGAAGCCGCCGATCACCGTGAGCGGCGTGCGCAACTCGTGCGAGACATTGGCGACGAAGTCGCGGCGTACGGCTTCGAGTCGGCGGATCGGCGTGAGATCGTAGAGTGCGAGTACGGCACCGCCACCAGGCAACGGCCGGGCGGTGAGTGACATCGTCCGATCGTCGACGCGCACCTCGTCGGGCACCGCCTCCTCGCCCGAGAGCACGGCGGCGAGCGCTTCGCGAAGGGTGCGGTCGCGCGGCAAAAAGTCGGCGGGGAACGGTACCGGCTCACGCAGCCGCAGCAGTTGCCGCGCCGTCTCGTTGATGCGTACCACACGTTGTCGCACATCGACCGCGATCACGCCTTCATTGAGGGATTCGGTAAGGGCGACCAGCAGCGCTTCTTCGCCATTCAACGCCTGCAGTCGCGCCTCGAGCTGCTCGGCCAACCGACGTAGCGCTTCGGCCAGATCGCCCACTTCACCACCCGCGATGGCGCGGGACGGGCGCTGCGTGAGGTCGCCGGCCGCGAGACCGCGCGCGACGTCACGGAGCTCTTCGATCGGGCGCGCGACCGGTGCGGCAAGCACCTGCGCGAGTGCCACGCCCACGAGCAGGGCGGCGAGTCCGGCGATCACGATGTCGCGTCGCACCTTCGCCAGGAATTCATCGGCCGAGGCGGCCGCAGTGGGCTCTCCGGCACGCACGCGCTCCGTGACGCGTCGTTCGACGGCGAAGAGCACGATACCGACGAGCAGTGTCGCGACCACGAAGCTGTTCACGACGATGCGTTGGGCAAGTCTCATGGCACGCTCACTCCGCCGCTACGCGCCGAGGCCGCGGCAGATGCGCGATCACCCACCGCGCGGCATCGCCGCGCGGAAGCGATAGCCGAAACCGCGCACCGTCTCGATCATGTCGCCAGCGGCGCCGAGCTTGGTGCGCAGCCGCTGCACGTGCATGTCGACCGTGCGCGTCTGAATGTCGGGCGCCGCATCCCACACCGTTTCCAGCAGGAGTCCGCGTCCCTGAACGCGTCCCCGTCGTTCCACGAGCGTGAGCAGTAGTTTGAACTCGGTGGGGGTAAGCTCCACCTCTTGTCCTTCCACTGCGACCGCCATCGCGGCGCGGTCGATGTGCAGTGGACCGATCACCAGCGTGTCGGCATTCACCGGTGCGGCGGTCCCGGTGCGGCGGAGAATCGCGCCTACCCGCAACACCAGCTCGGCGGGGCTGAACGGCTTGGTGAGATAGTCGTCGGCGCCCAGCGAGAGACCGCGAATGCGATCGGGTTCTTCACGGCGCGCGGTGAGCATGAGGACGGCGATGTCACGGGTGGATTCATCGGCGCGCAGCTGTTCGAGCACGTCGAAGCCCGAGATACCGGGGAGCATGAGGTCGAGCACCATCAATGACGGGCGCTCGCGACGCGCCAGATCGAGCGCCTCCTGACCCGTGGCAGCCGTCGCCACGCGGTAGCCGACTTTGGCGAGATGGTAGGTAACGAGCGCCACGATTTCCGGCTCGTCATCGACCACGAGAATACGTTCAGTGGACGGCGCAGCTTGCATACAGAATCTGGCTCAGGCCGGTTCGGCCGTTACGGGCACGGACAATGGGGTTCGCGCAGCTGCGCGCGAGATGAGCCGACGCTGGATCTTGGCGACGATCATCTCGATGGCGACCGTATTTTTTCCGCCCCTCGGGATGATCACGTCAGCGTAGCGTTTGCTGGGTTCGACGAACTGCAAATGCATCGGTTGCACGGTGTTCAAGTACTGATCGAGTACCGATTCGAGCGTCCGTCCACGCACGGCCGTGTCGCGGCGAATGCGTCGAATGAGCCGGATGTCGGGATCGGCGTCGACAAAGACCTTCACGTCGCACAAGGCGCGCACATTGGCATCGGCCAGCAGCAAAATGCCGTCGACGACGACGACATCCGCCGGCGCGATGCGTCGGGTGCGTTCGCTTCGGGAATGGGTCGCGAATTCGTAGACGGGCATGTCCACCGGCTCGCCGCGCGCGAGCGCGTCGAGATGCACGGTGAGCAACTCCACGTCGAAGGCATCGGGATGATCCCAGTTCACGTGATGCAACTGCGACAGCGTGAGGTGCCGGAAATCGCGGTAGTACGCGTCCATCTCGAGAAAGGCGACCGAAGCGACGGGTAGTGCTTCGGCGACCTTGCGTGCTACGGTGGACTTTCCTGAGCCGGTGCCGCCTGCGATCCCGATGATCAGCGGTTTCATGAGCGGGTGCTCCGGTTCCGACACTGCACGATGATCAACCTGTCCCCGTGTCGTGACCGGACCGCCACGACGGTGTAACGGAAGCGTATCGGCGGCCGGAACCGATACGGGCAAGTTCGCGGGGGTCGAGAGGAGGGGCAAGCGGTTCGCCACGGCCGTTGCTAGCTTTCCTCTATGGGACGTATGCCTTTACTCTTCGCGGCGGCTGTACAGACACTGGCCGCGGTCGCCCCCCTGCCTGCGCAGTCGGGACGGTTCGACTTGGTCATTGCCGCCACGACCGATGTTCACGGACGTCTGCGGGGCTGGGACTACTACGCCAACGCGCCCGATCCCGCCCGCACGCTGGCCGGGGCCGCCACGATCGTGGATTCGGTCCGGACGGCCAATCCGGGCCGGGTGCTCTTGGTCGAAGGCGGCGATATCCTCTCGGGCAACCCGCTGCTGTACGTGGCGGCCAAGATCGCCCCGCCGCCGGTGCATCCGGTGATCGCCGCGATGAACGTCATGCACTATGACGCTGCGGTGATCGGGAATCATGAGTTCAACTATGGCGTACCGGCGTTGCGGGCGGCGATCGCCAAGGCGGCCTTCCCCTTTGTGGCCGCCAATGTGCGCGACGCGCAGGGACGCCCGTTCGTGGCCCCCTACACGCTGATCGACAGGCGGGGGGTGCGCATCGCCATCATCGGCGCAACCACGCCGGGCTCGATGCTCTGGGATCGCGACAACCTGCGCGAGGCCGGTTTGACCGTCACCGATATCGTGGCGTCGGTGCGCAGCGCCGTGGCGGAAGTGAAGCAGCGGAAGGCCGATGTGGTCGTTGTGCTGCTGCATTCCGGGTTGGACGAAGCGGCGACATACGATACGGTCGCGACGGGGCTCGCTTCGGAGAATGTCGCCGCGCGCGTGCCGCGTGAAATCAACGGCATCAATCTTGTGGTGTATGGTCACTCGCACCGCGAGCTGGTGGACTCCACGATCAACGGCGCGCTGCTGGTGCAGCCCCGGAACTGGGCGGCATCGGTGGCACTGGCCACGCTCACGCTCGAGAAGTCGAAGGGCAAGTGGTCGGTGGTGAAGCACCGGGGCCAGTCGGTGAAGGTGGCCGGCCATGCCGAGTCGCCGGCCGTGCTGGCGGCGTCTGCGCTGACGCACAAAGCCACGGTCACGTGGGTGAGCACGCCGGTGGGTCGCACGGCGGTGACCTGGCGGGCCGATAGTTCGCGGGTGGTCGACGCGCCGATCACCGATCTGATCAACGAAGTGATGCGCCGCGCGTCGGGCGCGGACCTCGCCGCGACTGCCGCCTTTTCACTCGGCGCGACGCTCGACACGGGCGCGGTCACGCAGGCGGCGCTGTCGCGACTGTATCCGTACGAGAATACGCTGCGGGCCGTGCGCATCACCGGTGCGCAGCTGCGTGCGTTCCTCGAGCAGTCGGCCTTGTACTACCGCACCCTCTTGCCCGATGGTACGGCGCCCAGCGGTGGGTTGGTGGATCCGAAAATCCCCGGCTACAACTTCGACGTGGTCACGGGTGTGGACTACGTGATCGACCTGACGAAGCCCGCCGGCGCGCGCATCACGACGCTCACGCGCAACGGCCGCGCCGTGCAGCCCACGGATTCCTTCACGATGGCGCTCAACAACTATCGTCAGAGTGGCGGCGGTGGGTACGCGATGCTGGCCACTGCGCCGGTCGTGTTTCAGAAGGACGTCGATATCCGTTCGCTGATCATCGACGACGTGGCCAAGGCGGGCACGCTCGACCCCGCCAAGTACGCCACGGTGAACTGGCGTCTGGAGCCGGCTGCGGCCCGGGCGATTGCGTATCGCGAGCAGAACCGCAGTCGCGCCGGAGAAGCGGCCGGTGGTGCGTCCGTGGCGAAGCCCGTGGCCGTACCGCAGGGACGCACGCTGCGCGTGATCAGCATGAGTGATTTCCATGGTGCGCTCTCGAACCGCCCCGACGAACGCGGTCGCTCGCAGGGCGGCGCGGTGGCGCTGTCGGCGGCGATCGAGAAGGCGCAGCGCGAATGCACCGGTCAGTGCCAGAGTGTCGTGGTCGATGCCGGTGACCTGTTTTCCGGGGCACCGGCCTCCGACTGGGACGCGGGCAAGCCGACGGTGGCCGTGTTCAACCGGCTGCACGTGGCGGCCGGCGCCATCGGCAATCACGAGTTCGACTTCGGGCAGGATACGCTCCGCATGCGTTTCAAGGAGCTCAAGTACGCGGTGCTTGGCGCCAACGTGCGTGGGCCGGACGGTCGTCCGCTGCCATGGCTGAAGGCCGACACCGTGGTCGTACGCGGCGGTGTGCGTATCGGCATCATCGGCACCGCCGGCGAGCATACGGCCACGTCGACCAAAGCGCGCAATGTGCGACAACTCGAGTTTCTCGATGCGGCACCGATCATCAGCGCGCGGGTCCGCGCCCTGCGCGCAGGCGGCGCGCAAATCGTCATCTCGCTTGCGCACGATGGCGCCCGCTGCGACCGCGACAAGCCGGACGTCTGTTCGGGCGGTGGCCTCGACATCATCGAGAAGCTCACCGATAAGCCCGATGTGTTCGTGATGGGTCACTCGCACACGAACATCGTGCTGCGTCGGCGCGACATGCCAGTGGTACAGACGTCGTCGAATGGCCGGGCGATCGCGGTGGTGGACATCCCGCTGGATGGCGGGCAGGCGCGCGCCGAGATCCGCAACGTGTACGGCGAAGAGCGGGCCGGTGCCGATCCGACCGTAGACTCGATCGTGACGGCGGCCAATGCGAAGGTGCAGACACGAATGGACCGTCCGGTCGCGACGATCGCCGAGCCGTTGCTGCGTCGCGGCAATCAGTACGCACTGGGCAACCTCGTGGCCGACGCGGCACGCGTGAAGGGCAACGCCGACTTCGGCGCCTGGAACAACGGCGGTATCCGTACCGATATCCTCGACGGACCTATCACCTTCGGCGGTGTGCACGGCATTTCGCCGTTCGGCAATGTGCTGGTGCGCATTCGCCTGCGTGGCCGCGATCTCGTGGCCGCCGCCGAGCGATGGGTATGGAACGGTCGACCCAATGCGCATGTGAGCGGACTCACGATCGAGTACGATCCCGCCAAGCCGCAGGGGCAGCGCGTCGTGCGCGTGCTCGGCGCCAACGGCGCGCCACTCGATCCCGAGCGGATTTATTCGCTGGCCATCAACGATTTCATGATCGACGATCCCGAGGGTGCCTCGCTAGCGCGCACGATTTCGGTCGAGGTGCTGACGGTACGTGACATCGACATGCTGGCGAGCTACCTGCAGGAGCTGCCGCAGCCCGTGCGCAGCGATGCGACCGAACGTATTCGCGCCGTCGGCGCGGGAGCACTGAAATGAGTGACGTGGTTTCTTCGACGTCCGTCCCCGATTCGCTTCGCGTGTATGTGAACGAACGCGGCGTGTCCGTGCCGCACGGTTCGGTGGCAGTCGACGCCGTCCGTGCGCTCTTCCCTGAACTGGCGGCCGAAGTCGATGCCGGGCGTCAGCGTCTCACCGACAGCCGTGGTTTGCCCGTCGACGCGTCGCAGTCGCTGGTTGGTGGCTCGATCTATCGGGTTGTGCCGGTGCGCGATAGCGCAAACGCGGCCGCCGAGGCGACGTCGTAAGCATGGTGAATCCGGCGTTCATCGAGATCGTGCAGCGCATGCCCAAGGCGGATCTCCACTGTCACCTCGACGGTTCTTTGCGGCCCTCCACGCTGCTCGAGCTTTCTGTGGAGCGCGGTCTCACGCTGCCCGTGGCGACGGCCACAGCGCTCGGCGATTGGATGCGGGTGGACCACGCGCGCAATCTCGAGGATTACCTCGCACGCTTCGAGGTCACGCTGGCGGCGATGCAGGACACGGTGACGCTGGAGCGCATCGCACATGAGTTCGTGCTCGATGCGGCGCTCGACGGCGTGCGCTACATCGAGGCGAGATTCTGTCCCGCGCTGAATGTGCGCGGTGGTCTATCCCTCGACGACGTGATGGAGGCCGTGTTGCGTGGCCTCGCGCGCGGCCAAAAAGAGACGGGTACACTGGCCCGCGTGATTGTCTGCGCGCTGCGCAGCTTCCCGTGGCCACACGCAATGGAGATGGCTGAGCTGGCGGTGGCGTTCAAGGGCAAGGGTGTGGTGGCCTTCGACCTCGCGGGCGGCGAGTTGGGAAACCCGGCCGCAGCGCATGCGCTGGCGTTCGATTACGCGCGTGCGCACGATCTCGCCGTCACGGTGCATGCGGGCGAAGGCGATGGGCCGACCAGCATTCGTGAAGCCGTGCATCGTTGCGCGGCCGATCGAATCGGTCACGGCACACGGCTGCGCGAAGATCCGTCGCTGGAAGCGTACGTGATCGATCACCGGATCACGCTCGAAGTGTGCCCCACCAGCAATGTGCAGACGCGCGTGGTATCCACCTTCGCCGAGCATCCGCTGGCGCGCTACGTGGTCATGGGGGCGGTGGTCACGATCAACACCGACAATCGATTGATGAGCGGCGTCTCGCTCACCGACGAGTACGTGCGCTGTGCGCAGCACCTCCACTTCGATCTGGACACGCTGGCGATGCTGGCCATCACCTCGTTCGAATCGGCGTTCCTGCCGCACGTGGAGCGGGAGACGTTGCGCGAGAATGTCGCGATCGAGATCGGCAACCTGCTCGTCGACGCTGAAGACATCCCGGTGATGGTATGAGCGCGCGCGCCTTCGAAACGCAGTCGTTCGAATCGCCGCGGGCCGCGCCGGGTGCCGCTGCCGCGAGTGTGGCGGCGGAGTATATCCAGCAGCGTCTGGGGCCCGATGCGCCGGTGCCCGTGTGCGGCATCGTGCTCGGCTCCGGGTTGGGTGGATTGGCCGATCGCATCGAGCGCGCCGTGCGCATTCCCTTCTCGCAGGTCCCCGGCTTTCCCACGGCCACGGTGGCCGGCCATGCGGGACAGTTGCTGGTCGGTATGCTGGGCGGGCGACAGGTCGTCGCGCTGGCCGGCCGTTTTCACATGTACGAAGGCCACGATGCGGCGTTGGCAGCGTTCCCCGTGCGCGTGATGCATGCGCTCGGGGTGCAGGTCTACTTGGCCTCGAACGCGGCCGGTGGCGTGCGCCGCACGTTCAATCCGGGCGACCTCATGGTGATCTCCGATCACATGAATCTGATGTTCCGTAATCCGCTCTTCGGGGCCGTGGAGCCGGGCGACGAACGCTTCCCGGACATGTCCGATCCGTACGACGCCGAGTTGCGCGCGCTGCTGCACGAGTCGGCGCGAACCACCGGCGTGCTGTTGCAGGATGGTGTGTACTGCGGGCTGTTGGGGCCGACGTACGAGACGCCGGCCGAAGTGCGAATGCTGGAGCGTCTCGGCGTCGATGCTGTGGGGATGTCTACGGTGCCCGAAGTGATTGTGGCGCGTGCCCTCGGTATGCGCGTGGCTGCCGTGTCGTGCATTACCAACAAGGCGGCCGGGCTCTCTCTCGAGAAGCTCAATCACGCCGAGGTGATGGAGGCCGGTCGCGCGGTGGCGGGTCGTTTTGAAGCGCTGATCACTGAGTTCGTGGGGCGGCTTCCCTGACGTCGTAGCACCACTCGGCGGAGCGTCGATCTTGACGCCGTCGCACCTTGATTGTACCGTCGCTGGATGACCCGTGTATGGATTGCGTTGTTGCTGCTCGTGACTCTCACTCCGAGGAGCCGCCCGCTGCCTGCTCAGGTGCCCGCGGCCCGCAATGCATCGCTGTTGTGGCAGGTGGACGGATCAGAATCTGGTGAACCGTTTGGCGACCTGCGCGACTACGTGCTGTTGAAGGACGGTACCGTGTGGGCGCTCGACTTCAAGGACCAGACGATCCGCCGCTACGATGCCGGCGGGGCGGCGCTCGCAGGCGTGGGCCGCAAGGGCAGCGGTCCTGGTGAGATGCGCAACGCCAACGGACTCGCCGTGGCGCCCGACGGCGCAGTGTGGGTAAACGATCCCTCCAATGGGCGGCTCTCGGTGTTCGCCGCCAACGGCACTCCGCAGCGCGCGATCACGCTCAAGATTGGTGGCTACGGCTATCGCTGGGAGGGATGGTTCGATGCGTCTGGCGAGCTGATCGACGAAGAGATTGGAAAGGGGGCGCGATTCCGTCGCGTCGATCGCGACGGGACGGTACGCGGCACGATTCCCCACCCGACGTGCGGCGCGCGCACCACGACGGGCGGGTATCGCGCCGAGACGCCCGGCAAGGGCATGCTGATGGCACCATACCCTTTTACGGTGGGTGGTGGTCGCGTCGCAGATCGGCGCGGCTACTTTTGGTGCGCGTCCACGCGCGGTACGCGCGTCGCGCGACTCGCGTACGGAAAGTCAGACACCGTCGCGCGCACCTCGATCGACATTCCACTGGTGCCGGTGAGTCGCGAGGAGCGCGACGAAGCTGTTCGTGCGCTGCGGGATCGCGTGGCCAAGTACGCCACGAGCGACTTCGACCCGGCCAAAGTGCCGACCACGAAGTCTGGCATCGCCGGTCTGCACGTGGATAACGACGGGCGCCTGTGGGTGGCGCATACCTCGCCGTGGAAGCAATCCCGTACGACCTACGACGTATTCGACGGCATGGGGAAGTCGCTGTTCCGCGTCACGCTCCCCATTCGTGCCGTATTGCATCTGCCCGTCGTTGCCAGTGGGAACGAGTTTCTGCTCGCGGTGATGGATGATGACGACGTGATCACACTGGCTCGGTATCGATTGCGTTGACCGCGAAGGCGAGGCGTCGTGGGTAACGACGCCGTAGCGTGCTACTTCGTCGGTGCCCGGTCGCCCAAGCGCGCCTCGAGCAACGCGGCGAGTCGATAGGCGGCAAGCGCGAGGCGTGTGCGCGCGATTCCTTCGCCTCGTGTGAGGTAGTCTACGGAGAGCATGGGTGGCGCGGTGCCGTCGCGCGGTGGCAGGTCATACGCGACGTAGCGGGCCAACGTCGCGCTTTCGTCGGCCCACGATTTCACGGTGGCAGCGAGCGCGGCACCATCGGGAATCAGCAGGTCGTCTCCCGGCGCCGTTGCCATTGGCAGTGCTGCCGCGAGGCTACGCGCAACGTCGTCGAGCGGGAGCTCCCGCGACACGCGTCCCAGCATGCCATCCCATACGGCATGCAGATTGGTGGAGTCGGTGTCACTCCGCGGGGTGCGTACCCAGACGCGGTTCGCACCAGAGTCACCGTTGGGGTCTGCCGCACTGGAGCGCGAGGTGCCATGTGCCGGCTGGTGGAGATCGCCCACGATGTGAACGATCCACCCGAGGTGATACGCGCGCACACTGGCCGGCACCGCCCGGTCGGCCAAAGCGTCGGCCATCTTGGGCAGCTCGCTGGCGGCGTTGGGTTCGGTGAGCGCAATCGGGGGCGTACCGTCCGACGAAAATGACCGGGTCAGATAGTGCCACCCGTCGCGCCGCGCCATGGTGGGGAATCCGGGGAGCAGCGGCGTGGGCGTCGCGTCGGCGCTGGTTTCGCGGTAAAAGCGGGCGTCGCTGCGGATGCGATCGGGCCACACGGATACGCGAATGAACAGTTCGCGCACCCCCGCAACGGTCTGCGCATCGATGCCTTCCGCCAAGCTGGCGAGATCCGGGTGTTCGCGCAGCAACGCGTTAACCCGGGCGCGCACCGGCTGACTGAGTCGATCGTAGGCCATGGCGGCCATAGCGCGATGGCCAATCGCGTCCCAGCGACGCACCACGGGTGCGTGCGGCGTAGTGTGGTCGAGCGCGGACACCGTGGCGGGCGTGAGCGCAAAGAGGCAGGACAGGATTTTGAGTATTTGCACACATTGACGATACGTCGGCGGCGCTCGTGGCGCCCACTGTCACGGTAGCCGGCCCGGTAACAACTCGCCCACGACGCTCGCCGCGGCACCGAAGGAATCGCGGGAGCTGACCGTTCGCTGCACGGTTCGGCAAACGCCGTATCTGTTGGCCGCGAGGCGGTCTGCCTGAAGCCAGTTAACGATGATGCCGAAAGCGGGGCTGACGTGCGTCATGCACGATGAGGCCCTATTTTTCAACTAAGTCTCGCGGCGGCATACCACGCCTTTAATGATCTTGAGCGGAGGGCTGAGTGGAGGGGCGACATCTCCGAGCGGAAGACGCGATGCGGTCGATCCGTGCAAGGCGATTACTGTGTGCCACCGTGTTCCTGTGGATCTCGGCAGGGTTGATGGCACCCGACGCCCGCGCACAGGGTGGCAAGCGCATCCCCACGGCTCCGCAACTGGGCTTCGTGAGCGCGCCACCCGGATCACCGGCGGCACGCGCCGAGTCATTCGCGCTGGCCGGCGACACGGCCGCGGCGATGGCCGTGCTGGACAGCGCCGTGCGCGCCAACCGGCAGGACGGCGCCAGCTGGTACATACTTGGACGCCTCCAATGGGAGCAAGCGCGCAGCGCCCGCAAGACGTGGTACATGAACGACCAACGCGCCGTGAAGCTGCTTATAGGTGCAGACACCGCGTTGCGTCTGGCGGCGCAACTCACCCCCGACAGTGCGCGCGCGTGGCTGGCGCTCGGGACGTTCAACCGGCAGTCGGGGTTCAGCCTCATGCGCTTCGCCGCGACCTCACAAGCCAAGAACGGGCTTGAGGCCGCCGAGAAGTCGGGCGACAGGCTGCTGCTCGCGCAGGCCAGTGATATGGTGGGGATGACGCACTGGATCCGCTTCGAAACCACCGCGCAAGGCATGCGTTTAGACGGCGGTGAGCGGCTCGACCGCGACTTCTTACGCCGCCTCGGCTTTGCCGGTGTGCGAGACTATACGGCGCGCAACGTGGTGGGCGCCTCGGGGCAGGCAGGCATGATGGACTACGTGCCGGCGCTCGAGTACTTCGCGAAAGCGGTGCGGAACGACAGCACCAACCTGCGATATAGCCGTCACCTGTTTATGGCGCTCGCGGCCCGTGCGCGGTGGGACGAGATCGCCAGCATCGCCGCCTCTCGCGCGCGCCAGTTTCCACTCGATTATCAAGCGAAACTCGCGCTGGGTCTCGCCATGCACCGCCTGCAGAAACCGGCGGACGCGCAGCGCGCTTTTGACAGCGCTTTCGTGGTCATGGACGACGCAGAACGGCAACACCTGACTCGCTTCACGCGTCTGCTTAAACCCAGCCCGCGAGGGATTGCTAAGCTGGCCGGCAACGATTCAGCCACCTTCGCCAATCGCTCACCCGGGGAGCAGGAGGTGTTGGAACGGCTGTATTGGGCCGTGAACGACCCCATCATGCTTACCTCGGAGAACGAGCGGCGGCTCGAGTTTGTTGCTCGCGCTGTGTACGCGGACCTGCTCTGGACCGACGAGGACCTCGGCTACAAGGGCGCCGATACCGACCGTGGTGACGTGTACATCCGCTACGGCCCGCCCGATTTCGAAAGCCGGTTGACTGACGGAGAGAGGCCGATGCTCAAGGTGACATGGGCCTATGTCAACGGCATGATCTTCCGCTTCGATTTGAGCTACGGTTTCGGGGTGGCCTTCAAGTCGTTCGACGACCGCGACGATATCGACGCGTACGTGAACACCGCTCCGGCCACATGGGACAACGTGCCGGGTATACGCGACGTTGATAGCATTCCCGTGCATGCGGCGCGCTTCCGCACCGGCACCGATTCAGTCGATGCCGTGATCACCGCGCGCGTGCCGCTGGATTCGCTGGTTGGTCCCGCGCCCTTCGCGCGTGTACCAGTGGATCTGGATTTCCGCATCTTCGATCAGTTCGTGCGTACACACGGCACCGAGTCGCGCCACATGGACATCGCGAGCGACTCGGCCAGCGCCGTGCTTGGCGAGCGGTGGACACGCCGCCTCGGGCCCGGCATCAATCTGCTCCGGGTGGAGGCCCTTCAGGCTGACACGCGACGCGTGGCGCGCGGCAGTGCGCTGCTGAACGACTTCGCCACGACCGGCGTTGGCATGAGCGACGTGCTCCTCGGGGAGATGGCACCGACCCCGGCGAGCGGTGAGCCGCAAAGCTGGCGTGATGTTCGGCTCACGCCCAATGCCGGTGTGTACCGCGTGGGCGCTGCCATCGGGATGGTGTGGGAGCTGTACGACTTCGCGGCGCGCGACGGGGTGAGTGAGTATCAGGTGAACATCAGCGTGGAGCGGGTCGAGGCAAAGGGCCTTGGCGGCTTGGCGCTACGTGTTGTGGATGGCGTGGGGCGTGCGCTCACCGGCGAGCGAAAGGGGCGCAATCGAATCGACGTGTCCTTCGAACGGCGCACCAAGTCCGCCCGCACGCTGGTGGAATACCTTTCTCTCGAGCTCCGCGAGTCGCCGGCTGGCCGCTACCGACTGCGAGTGGAAGTCCGCGACGACGCATCGGTGAACAGCATCATCCGAGAGTCCGAGTTTGTGATCCGGTAGGCGGTGGTTGTCTGCGCTCACTTCCGGCGCGCTGTCTGGTTGGCCATGATGTCGGCCGGCCGCCGCGCCATTTAGCCGCCTCCAGCGGCACCCGCACCCAGCGCATGCGCCTCAAGGTCGGCGAGCGACACCACATCGAGCGCGCGTTCGTGACAGGCCGAGAGAACCACCGACGGTGCCACGGCGGCGTCCAGTGCCTCCTGCCAACGCCTCACACAGAGACACCACCGATCACCCGGCCGTAGCCCAGGAAAGTCATACTCCGGGCGCGGCGTCACGAGGTCGTTGCCGCGCGCCCGCGAGAACGCCAGAAACTCGGCAGTCACCACAGCACACACCGTGTGCGAGCCCACGTCCTGCGGGCCCGTGCGGCAATAGCCATCGCGCCAATAGCCGGTGCGTGGCGAGGCGCAGCAGCAGTCGAGCGCACCACCAAGCACGTTGCGCGGTGCTAACTGGTCAGGAAGCTCGTTCGTCACGGTGTCCTCATCGTCAAGGGAGCAAGGTTGGTTGGGCTGTCAGGAAAAATCTGACACGTGATGCGGCAAAAGCCCTGACAGCGGCGCACCGCGCGCGGTGACAGCATTCCGCAGCACCAACGCGATAACCGTTACGCCATACTGACACCTTACGCCGACAAGGCGCGGAAGGCGGCGGTCCTCCAGTTGATGTGCAACCTTTAGCTGGGGTACGCCGGCGCCCCCGCCGGAGCTGATGAACTACGTGGCCACTTCGCGCGCTTCGCCGATGCGGGGCTGGTAGTGTTTGAGCGGGACCGTGTTTTGGTGACGCCACTCGCTCGCTTCTTCGTGCGCAATCTCTACATGCAAGCATCCACACCACTCCCGCGTTGCGTGAGTGCCTTGTTGTGAGATTGGGCTGGTGGTGAGTGAGGTGCTCGTCACCCAGCGCTGGGTGCATTCGCAACGATGCCCGATGCCCCCTCGTTACCGCCGCGTCGGCGCTCGCGGTAGCCCCGCCAGTCGCGTCTTGAACGTCTGAAACGCCCGCGTATCCCGCGTGAGCGACTTGAGCACCACCGGGTCGATCTTCTGGATTTCGGCTTCGGTGTTGGCCACGCGACTTTCTTCGATGGGGTGCGAGGCAAAGAAGGCGTCTACCCCGCTCGGGTTGCGCGCGCGTTCGGCGATGAGAATGCGGAACATGCTCGGCATCCCGCGCGGATCGATGCCGGCGCGCGTGACGTACGTCACGCCGAACTTGTCGGCGGATGCTTCGTCATCGCGGCTGAATTTGGCGAATCCGGCTTGCGCGCCGACCTGCACGACCGCGCCGGCCACGCCTTGGCACGCCGACGGCACGAATATGCAGAGGCCGGTCATGCCGATGTTCGCGCGCTGCGCCTTGGCCATTTGCTGCATGCTGTGGCGCTGGGTGACGTGCGCGATCTCGTGGCCCAGTACGCCGGCGAGTTCAGACATGTTCGTGGACTTCTCGATAAGGCCACGGTAGACGTAAATGTGGCCGCCGGGCACGGCGAAGGCGTTGATCTCCGCCTGGTCGACCACGTTGAAGCGCCAGGTGAGGCTTCGGTCGTCGGAGACCCGGGCGATGGAGTCGCCGAGCACATTGATGTAGCGCACGATATCAGGGTCGCGGATGATGGGCAGTTCGCGCTCGACCTGCTGCGCGTAGTCATTGCCCATCGCCACCTCTTCCTGGGTCGCCGGCACACAGGCCGCCGCCGCGAGTAAGGCCGCGACGCCGATCATCGCCAACTTGCTGTTCCGTCGTGTATTCTCACGCATGGCTGTCGCCTGTCCGAATTACTGGTCTGGTCTCAAGGTGCTTCTGGTCTGCAGCACAGCATAGCCCGTGCCACCCCCCCGAGGCATACCCCACTCGCACCCGTTTGCACCCGTGAAGCTACTGACTCTGGCTCGTGACCTGCAGCGCCGGAAGGCGCGTGAGCGGCAGCACCGCTTTGTGGCGGAAGGGGTGCGGACGGTCGAGGCGTTGCTAGCGTCGGGACTACTGGTCGACGGGATGCTCGTCACCACCAGCCTGCGTGATCAGGCCCGCGGACGGGCGCTGGTGGAGGCGGCTGGTGGGCTGGGCATCCCCCTGGTCGAGGTGAGCGAGGCGGAACTGGAGAGCGCGGCCGACACCGACACGCCGCAAGGGGTGCTGGCCGTCGCCCCGATCCCTGAGCGGGCATTGCGGGCCCCTGAAGGCCCCTCCAGCCGAATATTGGTGCTGGATGCGCTCCAGGACCCCGGCAACGTGGGCACGGTGATCCGAACGGCAGCGGCGCTGGGCGTTACCGCCACGGTGGCTTTACCGGGAACCGTTGACCTCTGGAACGCCAAAGTCGTCCGTAGCACGATGGGCGCACTCTTCGTGCACCCGGCGTTGCCGATGTCGTGGGACGCGTTCGCGGAGTATGCCGCGGCGCACGCCGTGCCCGTGTGGGCGGCGGACACCGATGGGGTGCCTCTCGATCAGGTCACGGCGGACTCTCTGCCGGCGCATCTCGCGCTGGTGGTGAGTAACGAAGGGGCCGGATTGTCGGCACAGGTCTCAGCGGCGGTCACGTCGCGGGTGGCGATCCGGATGGCGCCCGGTATCGAGTCGCTCAACGTAGCGGTGGCCGCAGGGATCCTGCTGCACGCGCTGCGCGTCGGGTAATCGTTGCATCGTCGCCGTTTCGCCTTCGCCGTTTGGCCTTCGCCCACTTCCGTGCTGCCACTCACTGCTGATTTTCTCGCCCTCGTGCTGCTCCCGGTGTTCGTGCTCGGAGCCTCAATCGGGTCCTTCCTGAACGTGTGTATTTCGCGCTGGCCCGCCGAGCTCAGTGTCGTGCGCCCGCGCTCGCGTTGCCCGAAGTGCGAGCGCGCGATTGCCTGGTACGAGAACATCCCGCTACTGAGCTGGGTACTCCTCCGCGGCAAGTGTCGTGGGTGCAGCCTGCCGATCTCGATGCAGTATCCGGCCGTCGAACTGATGGTCGCGATGGGGTGGGTCGCGAGCTTCGTGGCCTTCGGGTTGACCTTCGAGGCGCTGCGGGTCGCGGTGTTCGGCACGCTCCTGTTCGGTATCGCGGTCACGGACGCGATGACGTATCTGATTCCTGACGGCTTCACGATCAGCGGTCTCCTCATGGTGTTCGCCGCCGCGATCGCGAACTTCTTCATCGGCGAGTCCTCGCACTTCGCGTCGCCGTGGGCGGCGTTCATCGGCGCCTGTGCCGGTGCCGGTGCGATCACGATCATCGGCTGGCTGGCCGAAGTCATCATGAAACGCGAAGCGATGGGCTTCGGTGACACCACGCTCATGGCCGTAGTGGGTGCGGCGCTGGGGGCCGAGCGCTCATTGCTCACGATCATCGTGGGGGCGTTCGTGGGCGCGGTGGTGTTTCTGCTCATCGTGGGGCCCATCGTGAAGTGGCGCATGCGTGGCAGCGACGCGGAATTCGAGTTCCCCGATGTGCCGTTCGGGGTCTTCCTTGCGCCTGCCGCCATGCTGGTCTTGCTTTGGGGAGATCCTCTTATCGCGTGGTATCTGCAACGCGCGTTCCCGACCTGATATCGATTCTGATGCAAGCCATGTTTCCCGCTTCGACTCGTCACCGAAAAGTTCGTTGTGCGTGCCTGCTGGGCGCTTGTCTTTCGCTCACCACGATCGCTGCCTGCGGCGAGAAGACGCCGAACGGGGAAGGGCCGTATGCGGAACTCGTGGCGGAGTTCGTCCCGAAAATCGAGAAAGAAACGGGACTGACCTTCAAAACACCGCCGCGCATCGAGTCGCGCACCCGTGACGAGGTCGGCACGTTCGTACGGCAGCAGCTCGAAAGTGAACGGGCGCGCACGCAGCTGGCCGGTCAGGAAGCGGCGTACAAGTTGTTGGGCATGATGCCGGACACCATGAACCTGCTCGCGCTGCTGCAGAAGCTGCTCGAGGAACAGATCGTGGGCTACTACGATCCCGCCACGAAGGTGCTGTTCGTGGTGGACGGTGCCCCGTCGGTGATGCTGCGTCAGACGGTGTCGCACGAACTGGTGCACGCGCTGCAGGATCAGTACGTGAAGATCGACTCGGTGCAGGCGCAGGTGGACAACGCGGATCGGCAGGCCGCCGCGCAGGCCGTGCTCGAAGGCGAAGCGGTGTTCCTGCAGCTTCGCATGGATCCGAACGTCGGGCCGATGCTGAAGATGCCCGGGGGCTGGGATCGCATTCGCGACGCCATGAAAGACGCGCAGACGGGCATGCCGGTGTTTTCGTCCGCACCGCGGGCGGTCCGCGAAGGGCTGCTGTTCCCGTACCTCGGCGGCGCCGATTTCGTGCGGCGTTTCATCGAGAAGCGGCCTGAGAAGGAATTGCTCATGGACCTGCCGATCTCCACCAAGCAGATCCTCAACGATGCGGCCTACTTCACCGGCGACAAGGCCTCGCGTGACCTCCCGGTTACGGTCACCCTGCCCGCACCGCGCACCGGAACGGTGGTATACAGCAACAGCTTCGGGGAATTCGAAACGCGCTTGTTCCTGGTGCAGCATCTCAAAGATGAAGCGCTTGCCCGTCGCGGCGCGGGTGGCGGAGACGGCGACAAGTTCGCGGTGATCCGCACTGCCGATGGTGATGCGCTCGTGTGGGCGTCGGCTTGGGATTCGGCGGTGGACGCCGCCGACTTTCTCGATCTCATGGGCGATGCCGCGCGACGGCGCTACGAGATGGCGCGCGTCGAGTTCCCGGCCGGCGCCACGACGCGGCAGTACGATGTGCCGGTCAAGGGTTCGCGAATCGCACGCACGGTCACGCTCAAGCTGGAACAGGTGGGCGGCCAGCCCGTAGTGATCTATATGGACACTCCCGCACGGATCGGCGCCACGCTGATCGACCTGGCCGGCATCACCGTCGTCCGCTAGCGCGATGGCGAACCCGCCGGTCACGACATCGGCTGCGGTCCCCGCTGCCGACCCAGCCGCCCTGCCAGCCGCCCCGCCAGCCGCCCTGCCAGCCGCCCTGCCAGCCGCCCTGCAGATCACGCCCGACGACGAACTCAAGCGCGTCCGGCTGGTGAAAATGCAGCGCGTCGCCACGCTGATGCTCGTGGGCGTCGCGCTGCTGTTCGGGGTCACGCGCCTACTCGAGGCGCAGTATCCGTGGCTCGGCTTCGTCCGCGCGTTCGCGGAAGCCGCCATGGTGGGTGGGATTGCCGACTGGTTCGCGGTCACGGCGCTGTTCCGTCATCCGCTGGGCATCCCGATTCCGCATACGGCAATCGTGGCATCGCGGAAGGATCGTATCGGCACCGCGCTCGGTAATTTCGTACAGCGCAATTTCCTCTCGCGTGACGTGGTCACGGCCAAGATCGTGGCGATGCATCTCGGCGACCGCGCGGCGCAGTGGCTGGCGCAGCCGGAGAACAGTCGGCGCTTGGCGCGACAGGCGGCGCACGGCTTGTCGAGCGCCGCCGGGGTGATGCGCGACGAAGATGTACAGGAGTTGGTGGATCGCGGCATCGTGTCGCGGTTGCGGCGAATGCAGGCGGCGCCGCTCATGGCGCGCCTTTTCGAACTGCTTACGACGGGTGGCCGACATCAGGCGCTGCTGGATGATGCGCTGCGCCTCGCGGCCAGGTTCCTGTTCGAGAACGAGGCGATGATTCGCGAGAAGGTGAAAGCGGAGAGCCCGTGGTGGGTCCCCGGGGCCGTGGACAGTCGCGTCGGTGACAAGATCGTGAGCGGTGTGGAGAAGACGCTGGTGGCCGTTGCCGCCGATCCCGATCACCCGCTGCGTCAGCGCTATGACGAAGCGGTGGACCGCTTTGTGGTGTCGCTACGCGAGAATCCCGAAACGATCGCGCGCTTCGAACAGATCAAACTCGATGTGCTGGCCCATCCCGGGGTTGCCGAGTTCTCGCGCGACGTGTGGGGCGATGTCAAGGAGCGGATCGCCACCTACGCTGAGCGGCTGGCCGACGATGCGGAGAAGGAGCCGGACCAGCTCGAGAAGTGGCTCGCGGGGCTCGGGCAGAAAGTGCTCGAGGATCCGGTGCTCTCGGCCAAGGTGAACGGCTGGATCGTGGAACTGGTCGCGTACTCGGTGGAGCAGGCGCGCGAGGAAGTCGCGAAGCTGATCTCGGCCACCGTGGCGGCGTGGGACGCCGATGCGACGTCCCGGAAAATCGAACTGCAGATCGGTCGCGATCTGCAGTTCATTCGAATCAATGGCACGATCGTCGGTGGACTGGTCGGGCTGATCCTGTATTCGGCGGGGTTGCTG
>JBBQXC010000063.1:0-23911 GCA_038210005.1 Gemmatimonadales bacterium | reverse complement strand
GCCAACACCTTCGTCCGTCGACGCATACGGAAGCTCGTCTCGAAAGGGGATCGACGCCGGTGTAGGGCAGGGCGGTCTCGTAGTTGACCGTGGCGTCAGCTATTCGCTACGGAGGCGAGAGACGGCAGGTTTCGAGGTGGGGCGAAGTGATGATCGCACGCCGGGCTACCATGTGGTATGGCCGGGCCTCCTACCTGACGGCGCCTTCGCCTGCCGTTCCCCTCACGATGTGCGGTCTCGAACGTCGCTTCGTCGATGGCGGCGTCGAGGGCGGCCCGTTGCACATCAGCCACGCGCACGGTGCCGGCACCGTCTTGCGGATCGAGCGGAACCGTCGTGACCTTTCAGCTCGTGAGCGAGGTGGGAGACGGTCCAGCATCGTTTGACTGACACAACGTCAGGATCAGCGTGCCGGGTCACGTCGCACCCACCATCCAATCGTTTCTCCCATGCGCGCATCGTCCCTCCTGCGTTTCGTCACACTCCTCGCCCCGGCGTGGCTCGCCGCGCAATCGCCATCCCAAGCACGCCCGCGCGGACGCGAGCTTGGTATTCCGTTTCCCGGCACACCGAGGCCGCTCAACGCGATCACTGACGTCGCTGGCGTTGCCGTAGGACACACCACACTCGTGAATGGTGATCCCGGACCGAGCCGGCAATTCTGCCGCGCGCAAAACGTGATTGGGAGTTCGTCATGGCCGTCACGTTTAATCAGAATGGCAATGGCGACATGACCAGTGTGAATTGGGTGAAGGAGTCGGGCTTCCTCGAAGGACCCATTCAGTTGACCGGGACCCATAGCGTTGGCACCGTGCGCGATGCGGCCATCGCGTGACAGATTCGCAACGGTTGGGAAGTCATCTTCACTTATCCGCCAGGTCTGCGACCGCTTGGAGACTAGCTCAATAACTCTGACGATCGGCGGTGGCATCTCAATATTGGGGGATGCCACGACCTCCCCTGAAGTTTCATTTGAAGGCGTCCGATGTGGTGACGTTGGACGCGTTGGTGGACGGCGGTGTCCAGCCGGTCCGGGTCGTTCTTCGGGCCCTGGCGCTCCTCGCGTTGCATCGCGGCGAGAGCGCCCCGGTCGTCGCCACGATGGTCCGCCTCTCGCCACGGGCAGTGCGCAATATCGCCGCACGGTATCGGGCCACGGGCGTGGACCACGCGCTCTACGAACGGCCCCGACCCGGGGCGGCGGAAGTGTTGGGGACCGCCGACAAGCAACGTATCATCGCCATGGTCTGCACCGATCCACCGACGGGCGCCGCGCGAAGAACCGTGCGCTTGATCGCGGAACAGGTCGTCAAACGCAAATTGGTGCCGCACGTGGGGCGGGAAACGATTCGGGTGCTCCTGCAAAGCCACGACCTCAAGCGGTGGCGGGAAAAAATGTGGTGCCTCGCTGACCTCGACGCGGCGTACCTGACGAACATGGAGAATGTCCTGGCGCTGTAGGAGCGTGCGTACGGCGAAGAGGAGCCGGTGGTCTGCCTCGACGAGAAACCGGTGTCGTTGCACGCCGAGGTGCGGACGCCGCGGCCCGCGCGCCCGGGGCATGTGGCGAAGCGCGACACCGACTATCGCTGCGGTGGGACGGCCAACATCTTCGGCGTCGTCGAGTCGAAAGTCGGCCGGCACTTTACGTGTGCGACGCCTGACCGGACGTCGGCGGCGTTTGCGCGCATGATCGGAGCCGCTTTCTAGACGGTCAAAACCCTGGTCGCATCGATCGCTGCCGTGGTTGCGGGGTCTGCGACCTCTACGTTGCTGTTGGCGCAAGGGAGTTCGATCAACGGTCGGGTGCTGAGCACTGAATCGGGACGTCCGATCGGTAACGCGGTCGTCGCGTTGCGCGCCGTGTGGCGAGAGACGCGCACCGATTCGCTGGGTCGGTTCGCCCTGAAAAACATGCGCACCGGCGAACAGGAGTTGCTGGTGCTGGCCGTGAGCTACTCGCCAGCTCGGGCTACCGTCTCCCTGACGTCAGGTCCGTCGCTTGAGATCGACGTGGAACTCGAACCACTGCCGCGCGTGCTCGAGCGCGTGATCAGCACGGCAGATCGCGAAAATGCTCGCAACGTGGCGTATGGAGAATTCGCAAGCCGACGCGCGACAGGGCTGGGCCGCTACATCTCGCGCGACGCGTTGGCGCGCGAGCAATGGCGATCACTCGACGCCGTACTGCGTTCCAGAGTGGCCGGCCTTCGCTCATGGGACGTGAACGGAAAGAGCGTGGCCGGCTCGGCGCGCGGGAACGTCACGCTGCATCCTGACGGCGGCGCGAGCAAGGTGCGGTGCTACGTTCAGGTCATCGTCGACAACGTGGTACGCTACGAGACCGGCGGCAGGATGGAACTGTTTGACCTCCGCAGTCTCGATGCTGGCATGATTGCCGGGATCGAGTTCTACACGGTGACGTCCACGCCGATCGAGTTCAATCGCGGCGGAAAAGCGCCCTGCGGCACACTGAGCATTGGGATGCAGAACTGACTGCTGCGGTAACCAATGGCAGCGATGAGTCTTGTTCGGCAGCCTCAACGGTACGTCGTGATCCCGCCATCCGCACCACCCGACGTTCGGCCGCGAACGCGCCGCACATCGTCGCCCCGCCATCGGCCATCGGGCTCTGGTTTCGCATCGACTGCGATGACGGCGACATGATTCTCGCGGGCGAGGTGATCGGAGGAAAATGGCAAACGCCGCGCGCATTCCGCCATCCGTGGGATCAACGTACCGACGTCGCGTTGTCCAGTTCGCTTCGCGATGTTGACGGTGACGTGGCCCTTACCGACCGCGCAGGGACGAACGAGTATTGTTCTATCCCAGCACTGCGGGGCGGCATCCAGTGGGCTTTCTCAGCGACGTGACCTTGGCTTTTGCGGGACGCTACGCGATCGAGTCTGAGATCGGCGAAGGCGGGAGCGCGCGCGTATTCGCCGCCCATGATCTGAAACATGATCGTCGTGTCGCCATCAAAATCCTGAAGAGCAGCGTTGCGCAGGGCATTGCGGTTGATCGATTCCTGCGCGAAATCCGCATCGATGCGGGGCTGCAACATCCGCGCATTCTTCCGCTCTACGATTCGGGCGAAGTGCTCGGCGTGCCGTACTTCGTGATGCCGTTGGTTTCCGGCGCGTCACTGCGCACGCGGTTGCAGCGCCAGCGCACATTGTCGGTGGTCGACGCGGTTCGGATCACCACGCAGGTCGCCGACGCCTTGCAGCACTTGCACTCGAAAGGCTTTGTGCATCGAGATGTGAAGCCCGAGAACATCTTGTGGCAGGATGATCACGTGTGGCTCGCCGACTTTGGTATCGTGCGCGCGCTGGAGGATGCCAATACCACCAGCATCACGCGGACTGGCACGGCCATCGGTACACCCGCGTATATGAGCCCCGAGCAACGACTCGGATCGCACGTGATCGACGGACGAAGTGATCAATACAGTCTGGCCTGCGTCCTGTACGAAATGTTGGTCGGACAGCCACCCAACATGCTGGAAATAGCCGGCGCGCAACGCACGCCCAGTGGTGCTCGACTGACGCCGGCCGGCGCGTCACGAGCCGACATCCCGGCGGCATTGGATGCCCTGCTGGCGCGCGCATTGCGCTTTGACGAGAACGAGCGTTGGCCCTCAATGCAGGCGTTTTCGCAGCAGCTCCTTGACTTGGCGATCCTTACACCGGCTTCGAGCGCTGTAGTGGCACGGCGCTCCTCATCGGTCGTGCGACGGGCGCTCGTGGTTGCGGTCGGCGCGGCACTTTCAGTGGTGGCATGGTGTTCGATCCCTCCGCCGTTGCCGGCGCTTGACGCCCACACCGTGGCCGTACTGCCGCTCGCGCACGAAGGAGATGGCGCCGGACAGGTCCTTGATGGCGATGATTGTTCGCGTTTTTTGCGCGATGCCATCGGTCATTGGACCGGGATTCGGCACGTGGACGATATGCAGCTTCGCGACGTGCGTCTGCGTCTCGGCAGACCGGAATCGGTCAACGCGGCGATGACCATGGCACGACGACTGGGCGCCGGACTGGCGGT
The DNA here is from genome assembly GCA_038210005.1 of Gemmatimonadales bacterium. Classification (GTDB taxonomy): domain Bacteria; phylum Gemmatimonadota; class Gemmatimonadetes; order Gemmatimonadales; family Gemmatimonadaceae; genus Gemmatimonas. Next base: position 19,867 of record JBBQXC010000063.1, on the reverse strand, counting down.
GTGGGGCTTCGTCGGACCGACGCTACCCGCCGCCAACTCGACCACGCGATCGATTCGTCTCTTTCTTTATGATGTCAACAACGGCTCTCCGAAAGCGGAGGCCACCGGTCTGGTAAACGCGAACTCCGATGTGTCGGACGCGTTTCAGATTCTTGCCGATTCACTGTTGTCGGGAACCGGCGGCCTGTCCACGGCCGTACGGGTCAGTGGCAGTCGCAACTATGACGCCGTGCGTGCGTATCTCGACGGTCATCGGGCACTCGACAAGTTCGATCTCTCGACAGCAACGCTCGCGTTTCGTCGGGCCGTCGAGATCGACTCACGATATGGCCTCGCCTATTTGTGGCTCGCCTGGAGCACGCTCTGGCTTCCGGAATCGAATGAGCGTGATTGGGGCGCAGCGGCGTCGCGTGCTCTGGCGGTTGGTTCCGGGTTGGCCGCGCGCGACAGTATCCATGCGCGGGCGCTCGTCGGTATGTACGAGCGACGGTTCGCCGATGCGTGCCAGTTGCTTCGTGGTCTCACTGTCACCGACCCTCGCGACTTTGCCGCGTGGTACGGACTCGGCGAATGTCTGTCGTCCGATGTCACCGTCGAGCGCAACGCGCGTTCACCGTCGGGTTGGCAATTTCGCACCAGCATCCACGAAGCCATTGGTGCGTACGAGAAAGCCGTTGATCTGGTGCCGTCATTCACCGACGCGATGGGGCAGCGCGCCCTACAGCAGATCTCGCGGTGGCTCTTCCTCCAAACGGGACGCTATCGTGCGGGCATGAGCGCCGACTCGCTGACCTTTGCGGCGTGGCCGTCGCTGTCAGGTGATACCCTCGCCTTCGTGCCGTACTCGCAACGCGCCGTCTTCGCGGAGAGCGCCGGTACGCGGGAGTCGTCGTATCAGCAAGCGCTGCAGCAGAATCGCGATCGTGCGCTCGGGCTGGTCAATCGCTGGGTACGCGTGGATTCTTCGAATGTGCTCGCGCTCGAGACGTTGGCGCAGGCACGAGAAGCCAACGACGAACTGCTCACGCTGCGTCGGGCCGAATCTGGCCTGCAACTCACCGGCATGAGCGCCCTGCGTCAGGCGCGGGCGCGCGCAACCGGCGCGAGCGCTATCCGTCTGGCGGCGATGGACGTACGCTTTCTGATTAAGGCCGATCGCTACGCGGATGCCAAACGATTGGCCGACTCATTGCTGCGCACGGTCGCCGTCGATAGTGCCAGTGCGTCGTCGGCGGCGTCGCTCTACAGTATGGCAATGTTGACCGGCCGGGTGCGTGACGCGATTACGTGGGGACGTCGGTCGTCGACGTTTCAGTATCGCAATGCGCTGCGACCCGACCAGACCATTCCACCGGAACTGTCAGCGGCGGCGTCCGACGCGGCCACCTTTGCGGCGCTGGCGGCACCGCCGGATAGCATCCGCGCCGCGCTCGCCCGCACCGAGCGTGCCATCGCCGCGCAAATGGGAATCAGTGCCGAAGAAGCGTATCAGCAGTATGTCGAACGCCCACTGCTCTACGCTTGGCCGTCACTCGGACCGCCCATACCGGCAGCGAGACGCGCGAGCGCTGGCAATCGCTGGCTCGCCGTACAGCTTGCGCTTGCCCGCGGTGATACCGCGACAGCACGGCGAGACATGTGGGCTGTCGACTCGAGTGCAGTGCGCGGTGGCGTCGGCGAGGTTGCTTTTGAAATCGCCTTGCTCAACAGCAACCTGTGGCTGGCGCTGGGCGACACGGCGACGGCGATGCGCGTGGTCGCGACCGCCCTCGATCTCGTGCGCATGAGCGGCGACCAATTGATCAACCGGCCAACAGCGACCGCTGCGTTCGTGCGGTTGCTGATCCAGCGCGCAGCGCTGGCCAATGTGCGTCGAGACGAAGCGGAGTCGCGCGTGTGGGGGACGCGCGCCGCGCTATTGTGGCACGACGCCGATGCAATGCTTGCGAACCCAATGCGGCCGATCACTCGATGGCGTGATGTTCCCATTCCCGGAGGTGTGAAGTGACGACAGTGCAACGCAGCACACGGATACGTCGGTTGATCACGTTGGCGCTCGCCGGTGGTATCGCGATCGCATGCGGGCAGGGCACGGAGACCGCTCGCAGCGGATTGGCCGTGGCCGAAGGTATTCCGGCGCCTGGTTCGACGCTCACCGACGGCTCGTCCGTGCCGGCGTTCTTTCAGTACGGTGATTCGCTGCGCTTTGCCGCGGACACTCCAGGTGTGGTCACGGTGAATCGGGTAGTCGGCGGTGTCGACGCGGCTTTGCGCGTGCGCAGTGAAGTGCGGTTACCGTGGACAGACAGTGCGGCGTACGTTCGCGGTCGCATTATCGCAAAGTATGAGACATTGCGAGCGTCGTCGCCGTACAACACCCCGGTCGGCAACGCGTATCTGTGGGTGCAGGACACGGGAGGCGGCCATTTTCGCGGTGTGCTGTTGTGGCGAAACTACATCACCGGCGACACGGGTCGTACGATGGTGCCGTACTACGCCCACAGCTCGGCGCGCGCATTTCGACGCGAAGTCGCCGATTGCGTCGACCTCAGCTCGGCGGTTGGCGATACCATACGCGTCTGCTGTTTGTGTAGCGACGGCCGCTTCAATTGTCCGATGACCGAGATGCTGAGTACGCAGGCGCTGGACGAATTGCTGACAGTGTCCCGTCGCTTTCGGCCGTGACCTGAACGCGGACTGCTCTCCGCGGCGCTGGACGCTGAGTGTGTTCTCGCGTGGTCGGACCGGCCTTGGCCCGATGTCGTGGACGGCCGACTCGCCCTACGTTCAGGGCGAAGAGTACGGCAGCGCTGCCAGCAGGCCAGCGCATGGCCTGGCGAACGCGAGGAGCGATTCGACGCCGAGTCCGTTCACCGATCCCGGCGCTCGAACACCCCCTCCTTGCGTACGCCGCGCCCGTCGCCGCGTCGATCAGTGGCGCCCCGAGGATCACGGATGGCGGACACGTCAGCGCGACGGCTGCTCAACATGCGAGAACCGTGATGTCATCAGCGAAGTGTAACGGCACACCATCTGGTCCGATTTCGAAATTCCTCGAGGATACGGCCAGCGAAACGCCGATGCCCGCTTGCGTAGCCCGCACCGACCTCCCAAATCCACGCACGACCATTCCCACAGACATGTGCGCCGCCGTCATCACGCGGTCGGGCGTGCCGGAGGTACTCGCCATCCAGCGGGTAATGTTGTCCTTTCGGCGAACACCGCGGCTCGTATGTCTGGCTCAATGGTTCGGTCGGGTCTTCACTGACTCGCGTCGCCAACGGCGGCGCGTTGACGAACGTGGCGCGCACCGTCGGCCGGGCGCGGGGGGCGTCGACCAGTGGTGCACGCTCCATCGGTGCAAGTCCAACGCGCCGATACCCATCAAGAATTGGAGGAGAAATAGCCAGCCGAATGGCGCCCTCACTCCACGCCGTCAGGATCCGACCGGGCACGCCGCCGAACAGCATCCGGACACCAGCACGTTCGTGTCGAGGACGAGAGTCACTTCCGACGCCGTGCCTTGGCCACCGCGCGCGGCACATCCGCCGGCTTGAGTCCGGCGTCCTTCGCCGCGCGCCGTGCGCGCGCTGTGAGCGCGGCGAACTCCGATAGCGCCGGCGGTGCGAGCACTTTGAGGATCACGACGTCGCGATCGGCGACGACGACGAATTGCGTCCCGGTCTTCAGACCGAGGCGCTCGCGAATTGCTTCAGGGATGACGACCTGTCCCTTGGAAGAGAGGGTCGTGGTGGCGTCATCAGGCATGCGGCTCCAAGCGAGATCTTACCAGAAAGAATTGAGCCGCCGTGCCGCGCCGTCAAGACTCAGGCAGTCTGTTCATCCACCTGGCGTCGTGTGGCTGGATCACGTCGCATCAGCATGACTTCGCATACCACCGTACGATACGCGACGAGTCTGGCGACGAGAACGTCCGTACTCTCGATCCGGTGTGTTTCTCGAAAGTGCGCCTGCGAATAGAAAGCGGCGAGCACCTCACAGGGTTGGATCCGACTGACGAAAGGTTGCGCAGCCACGCCGACGGGAGTACGGTGCGCGTGAAGGTGGACGCGAGGCCGACGCGTCGACGCACCGTAACGGAATTGTTCGCCGCGTCGCTGGATGAATGCAGCGCGAGTTCGATCCTCATCCGCTGGTTGTCTTTGCAAGCGATGAGGCCTCAACGCCGGCTTCGGCAGCGAGCGCTCATAGACATCGCAGCGGAGCGCACCCGCCAGGTACTCCCTGCCGGGACACGGGGCCGGACGGCACGAATGAGCACCCGGTGTGCCTGCTGCACGAAGTTTGACAGCGAGCGGCGGCCGCCGTATGTCAGCAGAACAGCGACCGCAGTCCGACCGCAGGCCGGCGCGTAGACTGACGCCAGTCGCCGCCGCTCGCTTGCTGTCCACGGAGCTCGTGCACCCCGGCCAATGCGCCCAGCACCCAGGAGGAGAGTCGATGATCGCACCTCGAAGCATGTTGCGTACGATGATCGCGTTGTCAGCACTGTCTGTCGGAGTATCCGTCACCGCGCAGGGGCAGGCTCAGGCCACCATCAGTGGACAGGTCACCGACTCGCTCAGTAAGCGCCCGATCGTCGGCGCCGAAGTCACGGTCGTCAACGCCGCCGGCGTCCTCGCCGGCAACGCGCGTGTCGCCGAAAACGGTCGATACAGCATTCTCACCAGCAGCGTTGGACTCGTGACGCTCCGCGTCCGTGCCCTCGGCTTCTCGCTTGTGCAGCGCCGACTGACGCTCACGGCGGGCGGGTCCTTCATCGCCGACTTTCAGTTGGTCGAACGCACCTCGCAGCTCGACCAGATGGTCGTGACTGGCACCGCCGGCGTGACGCAGCGCCGGGCGATCGGCAATGTGGTCAACACGGTTGATGCGGCGGCCGTACTGGCCAACGCCCCGGTACGCAGCGTGGAACAGCTGCTCGGTGCACGCACGCCGGGGCTGATCGTGCTGCCGGCGACTGGACAAGTGGGGACCGGCGCACAGCTCCGCGTTCGTGGTGCCAGCAGCCTGTCGCTGAGCAACGATCCGCTCGTGTTCATCGACGGTATCCGGATGGATGCATCGGTGTCGCGGGGACCCGGTCAGCGCGGTGGCGCCGGCGCCAGCCGCCTCAACGACATCAACCCGCAGGACATCGAGAGCATCGAGGTCATCAAGGGCCCGGCGGCATCCACGCTATATGGAACCGAAGCGTCCAACGGCGTCATCCAGATCATCACCAAACGCGGTAAGGCGGGGCGGCCAAGGTTCGACTTCACCACCCGTCAGGGCGCCAACTGGTTGGCCAACCCCGAAGGTCGCGCTGGCGTACTCTGGTCCAAGAATCCGGCCGGCGAACTCAGCAACGTCAATCTGTACAAGTATGAAAAGGAAAACGGTGCGGGTCCCATCTTCACTACGGGTCGCAATCAGGGTTACAACGCGAATCTCAGCGGCGGAACCGACGCGAGTCGCTACTTCCTCTCCACATCATACGACGATGACGTGGGCATCGTCCCGTGGAACTACGACAAGAAGTTCAGCGGGCGCGTGAACGCCGACATTGCCGCCGGCAGCACGCTGCGACTGCAGGGTTCCATCGGCTACGTGCGCGCCCGTACGCGACTCGCGCAACCGGCCATCGATGTCGACCCCTTCAGTCAGGTCGTCTGGGGCAACCCGCTCACACTCACGTCGGCGCGCCGTGGCTTTCAGGCGTCACCACCGGAAAGCTGGTCCACGGTGGAAAGCCGTGCCGACATTGACCGCACGACGCTCAGCCTGCGCGCGAACTACGACCCCAAGCCGTGGTTCACCCATCGCCTCATCACGGGCCTCGACATCGGCTCTGAAAACAACTTCCTCCTGTATCCCCGCCAGCCGCTCGGCGCGGCCGACCCGCTCGGGAGCAATGCACTCGGCACGAAGAACGTCACACGCAGCACGCGCAACGTGCTCACGCTCGATTACGCGGGCTCGCTCAAGTACACGCTCAAGAACGACTTCAACATGACGTCGTCGATGGGACTTCAGCACTTTCGAAACGAGCTCGCAGGCATCGGGGCATCGGCCATCACCTTCCCGGCCGGACCCATCACCACGGTCAGCGGTGGCGCCACGCGATTGGGAAGCGAGGACTACTTCGCCAACGCCTCCGTGGGCATGTTCGTGCAGCAGGAGGGGGCGTGGAAAAATCGCGTCTTCCTGACTGCCGCCGTGCGCGCCGACGACAACAGCAGCTTTGGAAAGGACTTTTCTGCGATCTACTATCCGAAGTTCAGCGGGTCGTGGGTGATCAGCGAGGAATCGTGGTTCAAGCTGCCGTTTACCGAATCGCTGCGTCTACGCGCGGCCTTGGGCGCCTCGGGCACGCAGCCTGGCACCTTCGACGCGTCGCGACTGTACGATCCCAGTGTGGGCTACCAGAATGCCCCAGGACTCCTGCCGGCCTCGTTCGGCAATCCCGCACTCCGTCCAGAGCGCAGCACAGAGTCGGAAGGCGGATTCGAAGCGACGATGTTCGATGGACGTGCACAAATCGAATACTCCCACTATTCGCGCAATGTGACCGACGCCATCGTCAACTCGCCGATCCCTCCGTCGGTCGGCTTTCCGGGATCGCAGGTCATCAATGCTGGACGCGTAAAAGGCTGGGGTGACGAACTGTCCGTCAACCTCAACCTGCTGCGCGGTGAGCGCGTGCAATGGGAACTCGGTACGCAGCTGGCTAACAACCGCAACGAAATCGTGGACATGGGTGGCACCCAGTTCCTGACCGTCGGCGGTGGTGGGCAAGCGCAGAACCGGGTGGGTTTCGGCATCGCCGACATCTTCATGTACAAGGTGCGCTCTGCCACGCTCGACGCGAATGGCAACGTGCTCTCCTCGGTGTGTGACGGCGGCACCGGCAAGTCCGGCCTCATGCAGGGCGGCCCCGACGTTCCGTGCGCCTCGGCCCCTCGCGTCTTCTGGGGGCATACGCAGCCGGTCTGGCAGTTCGGTGTGAACAGCACGCTCACGATCTGGAAGAACCTGCGGCTCTACGCGCGCGTGGACGGAAACGGCGGAAACGTGCAGTCGAACACCGAGATTCGCGCCCGCCACAATCAGGGCACCACGCAGGCCGTCCTTCTGCGCAACGACCCCTTGCTGCAGGTGTATCGCGCCATCGAAGCCGACGCACCGGGCACGTATGAAGCCGGCTTCCTGCGCCTGCGCGAGCTGTCCGCCACGTACACCCTCGGTCGGAACTGGGTGCGCGCATTCGGTGCGTCAGATGCAAGCATCAGCGTGGCCGGCCGCAACCTGTCGATGCTATGGACTGCGCAGCATGGCTGGAATACGTCGCGTGATGGACAGCTCACCGTCGATGTCGCCAACATGACGGTGTGGGATGCAGAAATCCGCGCGGTGGGCCAGCTCTCAAATGGCTATCAGACGATTCTGCCGCCGACGGCAAGCTTCGTGACCACGTTCCGACTCACCTTCTGACCGACGGAGACGAGATGATCAAGAATACGTTCCGCGGCGCGTTGCTGGTGATTTCGCTCGCCGCAACCAACGCTTGCAACAGCTTGCTCGAAGTCGAGGTGCCAGGCCGTGTGACGGCCGACGCGCTCTCCGATCCGGGGTTGGCCCCCATCATGCAGTCCGCAGCGCTGCAGTCCGCGCAGTGCGCCATCGCACAGTACGTCGCCACCGGCGCCATGCTCTCAGGCGAGTACGTCTCGTCCAACGGCTTCGTCGACAACCATCCGTGGGAGTGGCGCGGCATTGTGGAGATTGAGAACGCCCCCGGCAGTTGCCCGGGCAACCGGAATACCACGTCCATGGGCTTCTACACGCCGATGCAGCAGGCCCGATTCCAGCTCGAGGATCAGGCGACGCGTCTAGCCACATTCACCGACGTGCAGGTGCCCAACCGCCAGCTCATGCTCGCCGAAGCCAACGCCTACGCCGGGTACATGTACACCATGTTGGCCGAAGGGATGTGCGAGATGACCATCGACAACGGACCGAAGCTGACATCGGCCCAGGTTTTCGCGATCGCGGAACGGAAGTTCACGGAGGCGATCACGTTCGCGACGGCGATCAATAACGTGAGCGTGTTGAACATGGCGCGCGTGGGCCGAGCCCGAACGCGTCTCGATCTTGGCAACAACGCAGGGGCCGCGGCGGATGCCGCCTCGGTACCCGCTGGCTTCGTGCGCAACGCCGAGTTTTCCGAAACGATTGCCGCACGCGAGAATCGTCTGTACAACCTGACCGTGCGCAACGACTTCCTGTCGGTGCACCCGGACTATCGCGGGCTCACCGTCAATGGCGTGGCCGATCCCCGCGTCCGCGTGAACAACGTGAATCGTCTCGGGCCGGACAACAGCACGCCGATGTGGCAACAGCAGAAGTTCCAGGGCAGCGGCGCGGTGCCGTTGCCGATCGCGTCGTATGCAGAAGCCCAGCTGATTCTTGCAGAGACCTCGATCGGTCAGGCGGCTATCGATGCAATGAACCGCGTCCGCGCGCTGTCGAGTATTGCGCCACTCCCCGCGTTCACCGCCGGCACCGACATCTCAGCGCTCGTGATCGAGGAACGGCGCCGCCAGCTGTTCAGTGAAGGGCACCGCTACAACGACATGCTGCGCAAGGCGATCCCGTTCCAGATGGGCACGAACGGCGTGAACCGGAAGGGTCAGACATTCAGCAATCTGACCTGTGTGCCTTTGCCGTTCGTGGAAACGCGCAATAATCCAAACTTCAAGACGAACTGAGGCACGGAGAAATGCAAAAGCCCTGCGGATCGGTGCAGACACTCCGCTTTGCAATTTCTCCGGTCAGCGTGATGACACCGTCGGCGTCCGAGCTTGACACCCCGCAGATGCGTGCCGCCGTGATCACGCGGTCGGGCGGGCCGGAGGTGCTGGCCATCCAGCATCGACCCGTCCCGACGCCCGGAGCGGGTGAGGTGCTCGTGCGCGTACGGTCGTCGGCCCTCAATCGCGCCGACCTTCTTCAGCGCGCCGGCCGCTACCCGGCGCCACCCGGTGTGCCGGCCGATATTCCGGGACTGGAATTTGCTGGTGAGGTGGTACTCAACGGTCCCGATGCGGCGCTGTGGTCGGTCGGCGCGCGCGTGTGCGGTCTGGTAGGCGGCGGGGCACACGCCGAGTATCTGGTCACGCACGAACGGGCGGTCGCGGCCGTGCCCAACGCGCTCGACTGGGCCAGCGCGGGCTCGGCGCCCGAGGCCTGCATCACAGCGCACGATGCGCTGGTGACACAAGCGAACATACGCCCGGGCGACACGGTGCTCGTTCATGCCGTGGGCAGCGGCGTCGGACTCACGGCGCTGCAAATCGCGCGTCAGTTGGGGGCGACCGTGTTCGGCACCGCTCGCACCGAGTCGAAACTGGACATCGCCCGCGAATTGGGCATGACGGCGGGCGCCACACCGGGGGAACGCGGCTGGGTCGCGACGGCAACGCGCGAGTGGACCGGCGGCCGAGGGATCGACATCGTGCTCGACTTGCTCGGGGGCGACTACGTGCGCGAAAGCGTTGCCGCGCTCGCGCCGAAGGGACGGTTGATACTGATCGGCACCTTGGCCGGTCTCGAAAGCCCGCTGGATTTGCGCTACATGCTGTCGCGTCGGCTCACGGTGCGAGGCACCGTGCTCCGCAGCCGGCCCATCGAAGAGCGTATTGCGGTCACGCAGGCGTTTGCCCGCGAAGTGATGCCGTGGCTGGCCAATGGGACAGTACAGCCACGCATCGATTGCACCTTCCCACTCGAGCAGATAGCCGACGCCCACACGCGCATGGAGAGCAACGAGACCGCCGGCAAGATCGCCATCCTTATGTAACGGCGTCGTGTGGGAACGCGCTCGTTAGCGTCGCCTTAGCGGCGCGGCATGAGGATGGTGTAATCGAAGTCCAATACAACACACGGGTCGTACGCGCCCGCCGCGTCGCGATCGGTGAAGTCGGACGCGGCGCGATCCTTCAGTGCCACCGTGCGCACCCGCACCGCGCCGACATGATCCACACCCTCCAATGCATCAGTCGCCAGGATTTCGGACCACGCATAAATCGTGTCACCGGCGAACGATGGATTGGTATGCCGACCGCCGTGAACGGCCGCCATACCCACGGCGTTTGCCAGTCCGTTGAACGACAACGCGCGACTGATACTGATGATGTGGCCCCCGTACACAATGCGACGACCGAACCGTCCCTCGCGCTCCACGTGCTGATTGAAGTGCACGCGCGCCGTATTCTGAAACAGGCGCGCCGCCAGCATGTGATCGGTCTCCTCGATCGTGATGCCATCCACGTGATCGATGCGCTCGCCAACGGTGTAGTCGTCCCACAGATACGGACTCCCTCCGAGGCGTGTGTCGAACGCTCCTGCGGCGAACGTTGCCGGCACGTGCAGTGATTCGGGCGGCACGAAGGCGGGCAATTCTGGAACCACCACCTCGGGCGCGGCCGCGGCGCTGTCGCGTTTTCGCACCATGACCCAGCGTGCGTACTCCACCACCATGTCGCCGTGTTGATTGCGACCGACCGAATGCACGTAGACTACGCCCGTGGTGCCGTCACGATTCTGCTTGACGCCAGTCACACGTGAAATCGTCGAGAGCGTGTCACCCGGATACACCGGCACGCCGAAGCGTCCGCCAGCGTAGCCCAAATTCGCGATCGCGTTCAACGAGATGTCCGGCACGGTTTTGCCGAACACAATGTGAAACACCAGCATCGAATCGACCGGCGCGCGCGCGTAGCCCAACGCTTGTGCGAACGGCGTGGAGGAATGCACCGCGAAGCGGCCGCCGTACAGCGCCGTGTACATCGCCACGTCGCCGCCGGTGACAGTACGCGGTGTAGCGTGCACCAACTCCTGGCCAACGAAGAAGTCTTCGAAGAAGTTGCCTGGCTGCGTCTTTGTCATGGCTGGCGTTCGACTACAAACCGTACGCGTCGGCCAACGCCGGATCACGCTGAGCGACCAAGCGTGCCAGGTCGACGACCACCTTGGCCTGCTTCCATGTCGCGTCGTCCTGCATCTTGCCGTCGATCATGGCGACACCGTTCCCATCGGGCATGGCGTCGAGGATACGCTTGGCAAAAAGTACTTCCTTCACGTCGGGACTGAACACGCACCGTGCGATGTCGATCTGGTTGGGCGCGAGTGACCATGCTCCGCTGCATCCCATGATGAAGGCGTTGCGGAACTGCGCCTCGCAGCCCGCTTCGTCCTTGAGATCACCGAAGGGGCCGTAGAACGCACCGATGCCGCTGGCGGCGCAGGCATCGACCATACGCGCGACGGTGTAGTGCCACAGATCCTGTTGCGCAAAGGCACGTGTCGTGTTCTCTGCGTTCGGATCACTCAGCACGCCGTAGAACGGATGCCCACCGCCAACGCGCGTCGTCTTCATGCCGCGTGATGCCGCGAGGTCGGCCGGACCGAGGCTCATGCCGTGCATACGCGGACTGGACTGCGCGATCTGCTCGACGTTCTTCACCCCTTCGGCGGTTTCCAAGAGCGCGTGAATGAGGATCGGGCGCCTGATGTGGTAACGCGCCTCGAGCAGCGCCAGATACTGATCGACGAAGTGAATGTCCCACGGCCCTTCAACCTTGGGGATCATCACCGCATCGACGTTGTTCCCCGCCTCGCGGACGATGTGCTCGAGGTCATCGAGAATCCACGGACTGTTCAAACCGTTCACCCGCACCCAAAGCGCCGTCGTGCCGAACGTGTTGGCGTTGGCCACCTCGATAAACCCCGCACGAGCCGCCGCTTTGTCGGCCACGGGAATCGCGTCTTCCAGATTGCCGCACAGCACGTCCGCCTGCGCAATCATGTCCGGCATCCGCGCCCGGATCTTCTCGATATGCGGCGGAAAGAAGTGAATCATGCGTTCCGGGCGTACCGGACGTTCACGGAGCGGAGCGGGCGCGCCGATCGCGAGTGGCTTGTAGAAGTTGTTTGGCAGACGCATGAATGGTCCCGTAGAAGTCTGAGGAGTGAAAAGTATCGGAGACGGCTACGGCGTATCGCCGGCGACGATCCTTGCATCGTGCAGGGCGCCGACGGCGGACTCGGAGAGGCCGAGCAAACCGAGCAGGATCTCATCGGTGTGTTCGCCGAGTCGTGGGGCCGGCCGCACCGGCACGCGATCACAGGCGCTGAAGGCCAGTGGTGACCCGGGCGCGAGATAGCGACCCACGCCGGGATGATCGATCTCGCTGAACATCGGATTGGCCACCGACAACTCGTCGTCGAGCGTCATCGCTTCGCGGACCGTGCGATACGGCCCCCACGTCACCCGCTGCGCATCCAGCGCCGCCGCCACCTCGGCGTACGACCGCGCGGCGAACCACGGCGTGAGGAGATCGGCAATCGCGTCACGCGCCTCGAACCGATTGCCTTCGAGCGCAAGGTCGAGTCCACGCGTGTGTTCAAGTGCCGCGACGTCGGCGCCAATGGCGGTGGCCGCGCACAACGTGCGCCACTGCACATCGGTGAGACCGACCACCATCACGCGACGACCGTCGCGGGTGGCGAAATCGCGGCCGAAAGCGCCGTACAGGTCGTTGCCGTAGCGCGCACGATCGACATCGTTGATGGCCACTTCCGCCAGCATCCCCAGATGTCCCAGCATGGCGAGTCCGACATCCTTGAGCGCCAACGTCACCAACTGACCAGCACCGCCGCGCGAGCGATGGCGTTCTGCGGCCAACAGCGCCACCGCGAGCATGTTGCCGGCAATGGCATCCCACGCCGGCAACACGTGGTTCACGGGACGATCGTCGCCGCCGGCGCCGGTGAGGGTGGGAAACCCAAGCGCTGGGTTCACCGTGTAATCGACCTCCGAGCCACCATCACGCCTTCCGACCAAATTCGCCATGATCAGATCGTGGCGATGGGCACGCAGCGCGTCGTACGCGAGCCAGCCGCGGGCCGGAAAGTTCGTGCTGAAGATGCCGGCGTCGGGCCCGGGCAGCGCGATCAGCTGCGTGAGGAGCTCCTGGCCGCGCGGCGATCGGATGTCCACCGCAATGGATCGTTTGCCCTTGTTGAGGCCAGCCCAAAAGAGACTCGTGCCGTTGTGCGTGACCGGCCAGCGCCGATAGTCCAAGCCACCGCCGATGGGGTCGAAGCGGATCACATCGGCGCCCAACTGCGCCAGCGTCATCCCGCCCAGCGGAGCCGCCACGAAAGCGGACCCCTCGACAACGCGCAATCCCGCGAGAATCCCGGACATCACGGCGCTCAGATCACGCGCTGCACACGCAGGCGGGCAGGGGGGTGTTCGAAATCGAGCACTTCCGCGCCAAATTCATAAAGGATCGATGCCGCGGTATGCACATCAGGTAAGTCAGCAGAACCCACGTGGCCCACTCCGCATCAAGGACAATACCGTCATGACGACCCACGAATATACAGACTGGCACGGACGGTCAGAAACCGTGCACGATGCGTTGGCGTCCGCGCAGACGCTGGCCGCCGCCGCCACGTTCAACGATGCGGCCTTTGCGCTGTCTCGGCCCGAGGTGATCCCGCCTCTCTGGCATTGGTTCTACTTCCTGCCGCTGGCGGCGCAAGACCATCTCTCAGCCGACGGCCACCCGGAGCGCGGCGGATTCCTGCCGCCCGTACCGTTGCCACGGCGGATGTTCGCCGGCGCGCGCACCACGTTTCACGCTCCGCTACGCCTCGATACCCCGGCGCAGCGGGTCGGCGTCATTCGCGACATCACGATGAAAGAGGGGAAGTCCGGCCGGCTGGCCTTCGTCACCGTGGGCTACAGCATCTGGCAGAACGACGTGCGCTGCATCGAGGAGGAGCAGGATATCGTGTACCGCGAACAGGGCGCGCCGGAGGTGGCACCGGTCCCCATCGTGCTCCCAGCGGCGCCGGCGGAGGCCTGGACGCGTGACATCACGCCTGATTCACGTTTGCTCTTTCGTTTTTCGGCACTCACCTTCAACGCCCATCGTATTCACTACGATCGCGAGTATGCCACGCGTGTCGAGCAGTACCCCGGGCTGGTCGTGCACGGACCGCTCACGGCGGTGCTGCTCGCCAATCTCGTGCGGCAACACGCGGGGCGGCCGCTGGCGTCCTTCTCCTTTCGCGGCGCGGCACCGCTGTTCGATCTCGCGCCGTACCGCCTTGTCGCGATGCCGGATGGTGACACCGTGACGTGCCACGCGCTGGCGCCGGATGGATCGATCGCGCTGCAGGCGACGGCGATGCTGGCGCCTGGGTGATCTCCGCAGCTGCTTCAACGAGAAGCAGCTCGAAATCACCAGCCGCGGTTCATGTTCAACTGTGCGCTGGACGCGGACGCTTCCGATCGGCCTCCCACTCGGTGAAGGGGCCGTCGAAGTCCACCAGGCGAGCCCCGTCGAACCACCACACGCGCGTGGCGACCTCGCGCAAAAAGGCACGGTCGTGGCTCACCAGCAGCACGGTGCCCTCGTACTCGTCCAGCGCGTCTTCGAGCACTTCGATGTTCTCGACGTCGAGATGATTCGTCGGCTCGTCGAGCACCAACAGATTGGCGCCTGACAACGTGATGAGTGCCAGCGCCACGCGGGCGCGCTCGCCACCACTGAGTGTGCCGATCTCGCGAAACACCTCGTCGCCGGTAAAACCGAACGCGCCGAGATGGTGCTGCACGTTCCCTCGATTCCAGAGCGGCCGCTGGGCTTGGATCGCGTCCGACAACGACATGCGGAGCGGCAGGTCGGCCAGGTCCTGCCGGAAATAGGCGGCCGTGATCGAGCTCCCTACTCTCGCTTCGCCACTCGCCGGCGTGCGATCTCCCAGCATGGTCGAGATAAAGGACGATTTCCCCGCGCCGTTGGGGCCGACGAGCGCGACAAAGTCGTTGCGTCGCAGTACCGCCGTAAACTCTTCCACGAGCACGCGTCCGGGCACTTCCACGCGCAGCTCGTTGATCGCCACTACTTGGTCGCCGCCGCGTTCCGTGATCTTGAACTCGAGCGACATCGCCGCCGGATCGCCCGGCGGTGGCGCAAGGCGCGGCAGGCGCTCCAGCCGCTTGCGCTTGCCCTTCGCCTGAAACGAGTTCGCGCCCGCCAGGTTGCGCATGATGTAGTCCGATTCCTTCTTCACGTACGCGCGCTGCTTCTCCAGCTCGCGCTCGCGCGTGAGACGGCGCTCGGCCCGCTGCGGCACGAACTGGCTGTAGTTGCCCTTGTACGACTCGCTCGACTTCGCCTCGACGTGCAGGATGTTCGTGCAGATCGCGTCGAGGAAGGCGCGATCGTGCGACACCACGATCACCGTCTCGTCGGCCTCGGTGAGCCACTCCTGGAGCCAGGTCGTGGTGTCGAGGTCGAGGTGATTGGTGGGCTCGTCGAGTAGCAGGAGGTCGGCCGGCGCGATCAGTTGCGCCGCCAGACCGACACGCCCGCGCTCGCCGCCCGACAGCGTCGAGACCAGACGCCCTCTCGACTCCTCGGCGTCGAAGCCGAGCCCCTGGAGCACGGCATCGACACGGGCGTGGTAGATGTAGCCGCCGAGGTCGGCGAAGCGCTCTTGGTCGTGCCCGAACCGTTCGAGCATCTCGTCGGTGACCTGGTCGCCCAGCTCCCCCAGCTCCATTGCCTGGTCGGCGATGCGCTGTTCTAGGGCCATGACATCACGCCACGCTGCCGCACCCGCCTGCCACACGGTGGTGGCGCCTTCGAAGGCCCGGTGCTGGTCGAGCAGGGCATGCCGCAGTCCCGGCTTGCGGGCCACGGCCCCGGTCGTGGGCTGCAGGTCGCCGGTGATGGCGCCGAAGATCGACGTCTTGCCGGCACCATTCCGTCCAATGATGCCCCACCGCTCGCCCACGGCCACGGTGAACGTGACGTTCTTGAGGAGTTCGGTCGCTCCGAAGGAGATTCCGATATTGGAGCAGGAGAGGAGAGTCACGCGGGAATGGCGAAGGCGGAGGAAAATGGGTCGGTGAAAAGCTAAGCGCTTTGACGGCGAAGACGCCCGGTGACATCCGATTGCCACACGGTCGGAAGCCCGATTCTGTGCACTTCGAGTGCCGTGCGGATTGCACCTGCTCGATGAGCGCTGACAATCGCCGTACTGACCACAGAACGGGGTACACTCAACTGGTACGTTCCAAGTCGCTCGTTAGCGTGACACGCTGGAGATAGTTGCAAGAGCCACGGCGAATGACATTGACGTTCTCTCGAGTCCACCGCACGTAGCCCGGCGCTTCGACAATCACCGTGTATGAGCCAGTGCGTTCGGGCGCCCCTGCAAAAACTCCGCCACTCCGCACGAGCGTTTCCCGGTATTCGCCGTCCGTTACCGTCACGACCGCACCAGCTGGGGTTTGTCTCGTTTGCCGGTCCAACACGGTCACGTGGATACCCGACACGCCAATGCTCACGCAGTCGCTCGAAGTCACGAGCGAGCACCCTGCAGACGCGATGGTGGAGAACACCACAACGATGGTTCCGAACGCTGACGATCGCATACCTATTCCGACTCGTGTTGGGGAAGCCTGCTTGCCGTCGAGCGCTGTCCGCTGCAGCGAGTCGTAAAACCGATACGGTGCGAAAGTCGCCGGGCGTCATGCTTGCGATCGCCGGGGAGATCAGCGCGTGCTTGGGGAGAGTCGATAAGCCCACGCACCGGCACACGAGTCCCCGCAAAAACGGGCGTACCACCGAGACACTCAGGTGAGATGGTGATCAACGGGTTGGACATCATGGACGATTTTCCAAGGGTGGTGAGCACAATGGACATGATAGCCCCATGCGCGCGAGATACTCCGACCAGCGCGCATCGCCGACGAGTGACTTGAGACCAGGCAGGATGGCAATACCGTCCAAGTAGGCCGCACGCTCTGCCCACGCGCGTTCGAGCCACACAAAAGCACGATCTTTGTCGCCGAGTCCGGTATACGCGACCGCCAGCGCCAACGTCGGCAACTGCCTCGTACTTCTGGATCGTTCCAGCCGCTCGACGATCGTGCGCGCCTGCGCTTTGTCGCCTGTCACCGCGAGCGCATACGCCAGGTGCGCGGAATCGTTGGCGCCCGCCAACGTCGCGGCCGTGCGAAATGCGCGCACCGCTTCGCCGTTGCGCCCAGCCGCCAACAGTCCGTAACCGAGCTGCTCATGCCCGTACGCGAACGACGAGTTGACGGCGATCACCTGCTCGAACAGCGCGATACTCTGCGTCACGCGTCCTTCCTCGAGTTCGACTCGTCCGAGCGTCACCAGCACCGACGCATCGAGTGGGTCGCGCGCTCGCGTTTCCCCGAGAAGCTCTCTCGCCTCGGGCAATCGCCGCGTATCGAGCAACGTCAGCGTTCTTACCATGCGTCCCGTCTCGTTCAACGGATCGAGCGTCATCGCACGCGCGGGCCGACCTTCGGCACCACGCCAGTCAAAATCGTACACGAGATTGATGTGGGCCAGCGCGGCGTACCCCTCGGCCACGGTCGCGTCGATCGCAACTGCGCGAAGAGCGGCCTCTCGCGCACCCGGCATCACGCGAATCGGCGATTCATCTGCGAACAGCGTTTGCAGCACGTACGTGCTCGCCAAGGCACCCCACGCGCGCGCAAAGAGCGCACGCAGATTTCGCGCTTCGAGGAAATGATCATACGCGACCAGATCCGACGTGCCCTTCTGCAGCGTCGGTGCGTAAACCGACGCGCCGGACAGGCGCGGCTGCAACGCGGCCGCGATGGCGACTGCGACCTCGCCCTGTAACTTGAAGATGTCGCGCAGCTGCCGATCGTACTGTTCGCTCCAGCGAATACTGCCGTCGCTTGCGCGAATGAGCCGAGCGGTGACGCGCAATTGATCTCCGTCACGTCGCACCGATGCTTCGAGCAGATAATCCACGCCCAGCGTATGTCCCATTTGTTTCGCGCTCAACCCTTTGCCGCGTAACGAGAATGCCGACGTCCGCGACGATACACGAAGCCCCGGTGCACGGCCAACCACGCTGGTCACTTCCTCCGCCAGTCCGTCCACGAAGGGTTCGTCGGCCGCCGCGCGGCTGGTATTCTCGAAGGGCAGGACCGCCACGGACGGATCGACAACGCTGTTATAGAGAGACGGCGGCAGCAAATGGTTGGCGCTTCGCCGCGGCCACAGCGCAGCGCCCGCCGCGACGATGAGTGCGACGCCGAGCAGCGCGAGCACTGGTGGGTGGTACGATCGGGCGCGGCGACCGTCGTCACGCGGCGCGACCACGGACGTCGCGTTCGATCCGGTGCGCGGTATTAGAACGGACGGCAACAGCAGCTGCGCGACATCCGCCGCCGACGCCGGCCGATCGGCAGGGTTTTTTGCAGCAGCTCAGTGATCACCTCCGACAGCCGCGCCGGAACAGGCACTCCGCTCGGCAGCGGCGCGGGCGCGCCCGACCGAATCGCGTGAAGCAAGGCCGCGTCCGACGTTCCGCGGAAAGGTCGATAACCCGAGGTCAGTTCGAACAGCGTCACGCCCAGCGCCCACAAATCGGAGCGTGCATCCACGTGCTCCCCAGCAATTTGTTCGGGCGACACATAGTGCATTGTGCCGATGACACCACGCGTCAACGCCGTCTCGGTGCCGGCCCATTTCGCGATGCCAAAATCCGAGAGTCGGATGTTTCCACTCGCGTCGACGAGCGCGTTGTCCGGCTTCACATCGCGATGCACGATACCCTGCGCGTGTGCTGCCGCCAACGCCAATGCGAGTTGCCGGCCGATGTGCATCACTTCGGCGGCCGGTAACGGGCCGTTGCGCACGCGATCCGCAAGCGAACCTCCAGCGCAGAATGGCATCGCAAACCACAGCGCACCGGTTGGCGTCTCACCGACGTCATAAATGCCGGCGACGTTGGGATGGTCCAGGCGAGCCACTGCACGCGCTTCCCTGATGGCGCGCACGCGCGCCGTGCCATCACCGAATGACTCGGCCGAATCGCGGGTGATCTTGATCGCGACGTCACGATCCAGCTTCGCGTCGGCGGCGAGCCAGACGTCGCCCATGCCACCTTTGCCCAACTGGCGAATCAGACGATATCGCGCAACAAGCGCGCCAGCCTCGGGCGCCGCGTCGTCGAGCATTGGCGATGCGAACGCTGCCGCAGACGTATCGAGCACGCTGCCGATTTCATGATGCGCGCGCAGCAGTCGCTCCACATCGTCGCGCAACATGGTGTCACGGCCGCACAGCTCGCGCAGCAGCGCGTCGCGGTTTGTCGTATCCGTTTCGAGGATGGTGTCGAACACCGCATCCGCACGGCGAAACCGAGCGACGCGCGCCTGGTGCCCGGACCCAGAATCGCTCGGCGAGTCGGCCGCGTCGCCTGGTTCGTACGTCACGCGAGCCCGTCGGATGCAAGATCCTGCAGCAACCAGGCTCTCGCCTTGGCCCAGTCCCGCTTCACCGTGCGCAGCCCGATCCCCAACACCTCGGCGGTTTCCGCCTCGTCGAGTCCACCGAAGAATCGGCACTCCACCACGCGGGACTGCCGCGCATCGAGGCGCTCCAGACGGTGCAGTGACTCATCAAGCGCCACCAGCATATCGGCCCGCTGCTCGATGGGGTTCGCATGGCCGTCGTCAAGTGTGATGGACCGGAGCGCACCACCGCGTTTGGCGGCACCACGTCGCCTTGCGTGATCGATGATGATGCGTCGCATCGCCGTTGCGGCGAGCGCGAAGAAGTGCGCCCGGTTCTGCCACGTGGCACCTTCATCGCCGGCGAAACGCAGCCAGACTTCGTGCACCAGTGCGGTCGGGTTGAGTGTCACGACTGCCGCCTGCTGGCGGAGCTGTTTCTGGGCGAGGCGACGCAGCTCCGCGTACACCACG
>JBBQXC010000062.1:0-24010 GCA_038210005.1 Gemmatimonadales bacterium | reverse complement strand
CTTCGCGCGCTTCATCGCCGACCCCTTGAACGCTGCCGCGTAGTCCGCCGGCTCCATCGCCAAGATCTCGCGCGCGACCGTCCGCGCATCCTTCCCCGCGATGAACTCGCGCGGCGCAAACGGCGACCGCTCCGGCAGTTCCTGCGAAAACTTCACATTCCACGGACACACCTCCTGGCACACGTCGCACCCGTATATCATCCCGCTCATGGGCCGCCGCAAAGCCTCGTCGATCGCCCCGCGCAGTTCAATCGTCAAATAACTGATGCACTTCGTCGCATCCAGCACGTGCGGCTCCACAAACGCCTGTGTCGGACACGCATCGAGACAGCGCGTGCAACTCCCGCAGCGGTCGGCCTCGAAGGGGTCATCCACGTCGAGCACCACGTCCGCGTCCACCTCCACAAACAGCGACGAAATAAAGAAGAACGAGCCGATGTTCGGGTTGATCAGCATCGTGTTCTTGCCGAACCACCCGAGCCCCGCGCGCTGCGCGAGATCACGCTCCAGAACCGGTCCGCTGTCCACGTACGGTCGCGCGTTGATCGAGCGGCCAAGGGCCGACTCCAGCCAATGGTGCAGCGCGCGCGTGCGCTCGCGCAGGAGCTCGTGGTAGTCGTCGCCGCGCGCGTAGCGCGCCACGGGTCCGCTGGGTTCGCGGCCGCCGTACTGTGTGGCCAGCACGATCGCGTGGGTGGCTCCGGCATGCGGACGGCGGCTGTCGCGCCGTAACTCGGCCCCATCGCCGGCGAGGTAGCCCATTTCGCCGTGATACCCGGCCTCGAGCCAAGCGTCGAACCGGGCCCGCGTGGCTGGTGGCCCCAAGGTGGTGATCCCCACCAGATCGAAGCCCAAGCCGAACGCCTGCGCCTTGAGACGCCGCGCGAGATCCGCCGTGACTCCGCCGTCCACTACGGCTGGCGTCCGACCCAGCGGGCGAAGGCGATCACGTCGTCGACCGGCGGAATCGCGTCTTCCTCGCCGTAGGCCGTGTACATGCGCCACTTCACGTAACTGGTCGCCGGGAGCGGCAGAAACGGGAACCGGCGGAACCAATGCCGGTGCCGGAACCGCCAGGCCACACGGAGCAAGTCCATGGCCAGGCACGGGTTGACGATCGCACGCAGCGAGAGGGTCAGGGAAAGCCGGAACCAAGGCATTCATGAAATATAGTGAAGCGGACCGTCCCAGCGGCCGACACTCTCACGTGGACGCCGACGCCGGTGTCACACCCGATGGGTTCCGCTCCCTCCGCATCACACTGGTATGTCGCAGTCCGATACCACCCCGCCCGCTATCAGTGATCCGCCGCGCCTGCGCCCCTGGTGGGTGGACACGTTGCTGCTGGTCGGCTGCATCGCGGTCGCGGAACTCTGCCTGCACCACGCGATTGAACTGGCCGATCTCGATGTGACGGATTGGACGCGGAGCCTCGTCGGTGCCGCCGTCCTGGCGCTACTGATCGGTCCGTTGTTCGCGTGGATGATCTATCGGCGTCACGTCGATGCCCGCATGTCCCACGATCGTTTCAGTCGTTCCGGACGCGCGCCGAACAGCCCGCACACGCGCGTTCGTGTCGCCGTCCTCGGCTCCATGGGGGTCATCGCCGCGCTGCTGGCGGCTTCGCTGTGGGGGCAGATCTCGGCCACCGCCCGCCTCGCACAGAGCGCCGAAATCGTGAACGTCGCCGGGCGACAGCGCATGCTGTCGCAGCGTATTGCGCGCTTTGCGGTAGGAGCCGTAGGCAACACGGACCATGCCGACTCGCTCCTCGCCGCCACCGCGATGCTGCGCAGCCACGCGCAACGGCTCGATTCGCTCACCGCGGCGTTCGAAGTGGCCGCCTTCGCCGCCGCCAAGAACGCGCGCGATGCCATTGCGGCGTCCGCGACGCCGCGCGAGGCGTTGGTGGCCGCGACGGTGCAAATGTTCGCCACGCCAGCCGACAGTGAATCGCGACGTGCGGCCGCCGCCGATGTGATGCGTCGTGCGGACGCGCTGACGGTGGTCGCCGAAGCCACCGTCAGCGCGTTGCAAGCGTACTCGGAGGAAAGGGTCCGGCGCAGCGTACGGTCGTCGTGGACCATCGCGCTGCTCATGCAGATCGTGATCGGCATCATCGCGCTGGTCGTGATCGAGCCCGTGATCCGGCTGCTCAAGCAGCAGCACCAGATGGCGTCGGCCCGCAGCGTCGAGTTCCGACGGCTGGCGATGGTCGCCGAACGCACCAGCAATGCCGTCGTGATCACCGATGCCGAGCGACGCATCACGTGGGTGAACAACGGCTTTACCCGGCTCACCGGCTACTCCCTCGACGAAGCCGTTGGTCGCAGTCCTGGTGAGCTTCTGCAATGTGCCAATACCGACCTCGCCACGGTGCGCGAGCTGCACGACGCCCTGCACGAGGGCACATCGGCGCGCTGCGAGATTCTGAACCGCGCCAAGGACGGCCACGAGTACTGGCTCGACCTCACGATCGAGCCGCTGCACGAGCGTGGCGTGCTGACCGGCTTCATCGCGATCAAAAGCGAGATCACCGAGCAGGTACAAACGCGCGTGGCGCTCGATGCGCAGCGCGCGCGGGCGGAGAGTGCGTTTGCGGCGTTGCAGCGCAGCACCGGGATGCTCGAGGAGGCGCAAACCGTCGCCAGCCTCGGCAGCTGGTCGTACGACATCGCGTCGAATCGCCTAGAGTGGTCGCGGGAGATTTTTCGGCTGTCTGGACGCGATCCGAATGACGGTGCGCCCGGGTACGCGGCGATGCTCACGGACTTCGCCGAGGTGGACGCCACGCGCCTCCATGAGGCGGTGCAGCACACGTTAACCACCGGCACGCCGTACTCGCTGGTGATGCAGACTTCGCACGGTGCCAATGGCGTGCGCTACGTGCGCGGTGAAGGCCGTGCACGCCACGACGCGTTCGGGCAGGTGTCCGGCCTGTTCGGCACCGTAATGGACGTGACCGCCGCGATCGAGCGCGAAGAGGAATTGCGGTTGGCGCAGGAGCGAGCCGAAGCGGCGAGCCAGAGCAAGAGCGAGTTCCTGGCCAATATGAGTCACGAAATCCGCACGCCGCTCACGGCGATCCTGGGCTACACCGATCTGCTGCGCGACGAAGCCATTCGTCATGGCGCGTCCGATGAACAGGTGCAGTCGATGAGCACGATCCGCCGCGCCGGTGAACATCTGCTCACCGTCATCAACGACATCCTCGACCTTTCGAAGATCGAAGCGGGCCGGATGGCGATCGAGCGCGTGGAGACCGATCTGCCACGGGTGCTCTTCGACGTGGACAGTTTGATGCGCTCGCGCGCCGCCCAAAAGGGTGTGGTGCTGCAGACACGCCTACTCACGCCGATTCCGGAACGGGTACTCTCCGATCCCACCCGCCTGCGACAGATCCTCATAAACCTGGTCGGCAATGCCGCCAAGTTTACGTCGGCAGGACAGATCGATATCCAGGTCGACGTGAGTACGCTCGCCGGTGAGCCGGCGGTGCGTATCGCGGTCGTCGATACCGGCCCCGGCATGTCGCGGGAGCAGGCGAAACATCTCTTCCAACCGTTCGTGCAGGCGGATACGTCGGTCACGCGCAAGCACGGCGGCACCGGGCTCGGTCTCACCATCTGCCGTCGGCTCGCCAGTCTGATGGGTGGAGAAGTGCAACTGGTCAAGACGGCGCCCGGCGAAGGCTCTACATTCACGGTCACCCTGCCGCTCCATGCGGTAGCGGGAGCGCAGACTGTCGAAGATCTCCACGCCTGCATCGCTGCGCCGTGTGCGTTGCAAGCAACGGGCGCGTACGCGATCGAACTCCGTGGCCGCATCCTCCTCGCGGAGGACGGCGAAGACAATCAACGCTTGATCTCGCATCATCTGCGAAAGGCCGGCGCCGTGGTGGTCATCGCCGAGCACGGACGTCGCGCGCTCGAGTTGATCGCAGCCGCCGAAGCGGCTGGTCAGCCGTTCGGTCTCCTGGTATCTGATATGCAAATGCCGGAGATGGATGGGTACACGCTGGCGCGGACACTGCGAGCACAGGACAATGCGCTCCCCATCATTGCGCTGACCGCGCATGCGATGGCGGACGACCGGCAGAAGTGTCTCGATGCCGGGTGCAACGACTACGCCAGCAAGCCGATTGATCGCGGCATGCTGATCGCTGCCTGCGCCCGATGGATGCAAGCGCCCGCGGACAGCGAAGCCGAACTGCCGTCGATCGAGCTCTTTCCGCAGCCGGTGTTGTACAGCGAGCTGCGCGACGATCCCGACTTCGTCGAACTGGTCGATGCGTTTGTGGCGGGGCTGCCGGGCAAGGTCGAGCGTATCGAGCACTCGTTCAGCACCGGCGGCATGCTTGATCTGGCGCGTCTGGCGCACCAGCTCAAAGGCGCGGCCGGTGGATACGGCTATCCGTCGATCAGTGATGCTGCACGCCATGTGGAGCAATACGCGCGGGCCCGTGTGACCGTCGACGGCATCTTCGACCCCGGCGTTGATCTCTCCGAAGCCATCGCGCTGCTGCTCGACCAATGCCGTTTGGCCATCCGTTCGCTGGAGCATGCCGCATGAGCGACATCCACGACGACCGATCCACGCTGCCTGAGCGGGAGTTCATGGCCAACGCGCGCATTCTCGTCATCGATGATGACGAGGACATCCATGCGTTGATCGTCGCCATGTTGCGACCGTTGCAGGCGACGATCGCGGGGGCGCATACCGGCGCCGAGGGACTCGCCGCCGCGCGCGTTATGGTTCCTGATCTGATTTTGCTCGACCATGAGCTGCCGGACGGCACCGGCATCGAGATCCTGCACGAGCTGCGGAGCGAACCCGCGCTGGCCGGCATCCCGGTGATCGTGGTCACGGGCAGCGAAAGTCGGCAGGTGCTCACCGCTTGCTTCGCCGCCGGAGCCGCCGACTACATCCGCAAACCGTTCTTCGGTGCAGAGCTTCGCGCCCGCGTGTGTTCGGTGATCGAGCGACAGCGCATGCTCGCGCAGCTGGGACGCGCCGCGCATATCGATACGCTCACCGGACTGCCGAATCGTGCCCTGTTGCACTCCCGCTTGCAGTCCGCGATCGAACGCACGGCCGTGGAGTCCAGCTACGCCTTCGCGTTGATGTTCATCGACTTCGATCGTTTCAAGATCATCAACGACAGTCTTGGACACGACATCGGCGACCTGCTGCTCACCGAGATCGCATCGCGGCTCCGGCTGAATCTGCGGGTGAACGATTGTATCACACGCGATACGATCGGGTCTACCGTGGCGCGCCTGGGCGGCGACGAGTTCGTGATCGTACTCGACGATGTGGCCTCGGCCGAGCTGGCGGCATCGGTGGCCGATCGCATCCTGACCGTGCTCGAGGAACCCTACTTCCTGAAGTCGCACAAGGTGCGGTCGAGCGCGAGCATCGGCATCGTGCACAGCAGCGCCGGCTACACGCAGGCCGACGACATGCTGCGTGACGCCGACATTGCGATGTACGCGGCGAAGAGTCGCGGTAAGGCGTGCCATGCGATGTTCACGACGAGCATGCGCGACGCCGTTCGGCACCGTCTCGATATCGAGAACTCGTTGCGCGATGCGATTGCGCGCAACGAATTGTATATCGTGTATCAGCCGATCATCTCGTTGGAAGACCGGTCGATCGAGAGCGTCGAAGCGCTGGTGCGCTGGCGCCATCCGGTGCACGGTATGATCGCGCCATCGGAGTTTATTCCGATCGCGGAAGAGACTCGACTCATTCTACCGCTCTCCGATCAGGTGCTCCGCGAAGCGTGCCGGCAGTTCATGGTGTGGCATCGCGAAGCCCCCGAGTTCGCGCCGTCCTACATCAGCGTGAATCTGTCACGGATCCAGCTGGCGGATCCCGATCTCGTGCCCCGCACGATGGGCATCCTACGGGAATCTGGGATCGCGCCGCATCAGGTGCAGCTCGAGGTGACGGAGTCCCAGCTCATGCAGCATCGCGTGATGGCCGGCGAGTTGCTGGCCGCGTTCAAAGCCGAAGGGATTCGCCTGGCGATGGATGACTTCGGCTCAGGCTACTCGTCGCTCTCATGCCTGCAGGAGTATCCGTTCGACGTGCTCAAAGTCGACCGGGCGCTCACGGAGAATGTGAGCCGCGGACGAGGCTACTCGGCGCTGCTGCACGCGGTGATCACGTTGGCTGAGAACCTTGGCCTCCATGTGGTGGCCGAAGGTATCGAGACGATCGAGCAGCTCGTGCTGTTGCAGTCGCTGGGCTGTCCCGCTGGGCAGGGCTACTTTCTCGCCCGGCCGATGGAGCCGTCGCTGCTCGAAGGGTGGTGGACGACATTCGTACGCGAAGCATTCGAGGCTGCATGACCACGGTTAGCATCAACGAGCACATCGTTCGCAGCGCGCTGAAGCGAGTGACGACGGTCGCGACACTTCCGGCGAGCGCGATGCACATCATGAAGATCGCCGAAGATCCGACGTCCACCGAAGACGAGCTGCTCGACGTCCTGGAGAGTGACCCGCCGCTCGCGGCACGCGTGTTGAAGGTGGTGAACTCGGCGTTTTACGGACGGCCGCGCCAAGTCGGCTCGACGGCCGCGGCCATGCGGCTGCTGGGCGTGAACGCGATCCGTAACGTGGCGCTGGCGGCGAGCTTGAACCGTCTGTTCCGCGGTGGCCGCACGGTGCCGGGTTTCGACGCCGGCGAACTGTGGACGCATTCCGTGGCGGTCGGCACCGCCGCACGTCGCATCGCGGAACGGTGTCGCGGCATCCCTCCCGAAGAGGCGATGCTCGCGGGCTTGCTGCACGACATCGGCCTGCTGGTGGAGATCCAGGCCTCGATCACCGAGTTTTCCTCGCTGATCTCGGCCACCTCGCAGAACGCGTCGCTGTCATTCGCCGAGGCGGAAACACAGTGGCTGGGTGCCACCCACGAGGCGTTCGGCAAGGCACTGTGCGAGCAGTGGCGATTCCCCGACGCGCTCGCGAAGGCGTGCGGACATCACCATGATCCGATGGCCCTCGACACGGCCGATCAGCGATTGCCCGCGATCATCCACGTGGCGGATGTCCTGGCCGGTCGCGCGGGCGGTGGCTTCACGCGCAGCGTGGGGCGTGATGTACCACGTGACGGCGTGTGTGAACTGCTGGGGCTGAGCACGGTTGATCTTGCCGAGATTGAAGCACAACTGGGCAGCGATGTCGAACAGACGTTGGGACTCCTCGCGGCATAGTCGAAGCTCATTAGCTTTCGCGGGTCCTCAACCCACGATCGCGATGACCCTCGACGAGTATCAGGAACTCGCCGCCCGGACGCTCGGGCGCGACCGCACGCACGAACAGCAGTTGGCCAATGCGGCCCTCGGCCTCACCGGCGAGGCCGGCGAAGTGGCTGAAGTCATCAAGAAGCATCTTTTTCACGCCACGCCGCTCGATCAGGACTCGCTCGTGAAAGAGCTGGGTGACTGCCTCTGGTACATCGGTGCGTTCGCCACGGTGCTGGGACTCAGCATGGACGACATCGCGCAACGCAACATCGACAAGCTGCGCAAGCGCTATCCTGCAGGTTTCGATACCGAACGCAGTCGCAACCGCACCGATTAGTCGGTGCAGGACATCGCGCGCGCGAATGGCCCGTCAGCGCAAGAACGACCGGCCGTCGAAGGGCTCGTCGGATGTCACGCCCAGCAGATCGAGGGCGCTCGGCACGACGTCGGTGGTACGCTGCGGCACGCGCGTCACCGGACCATCGAGCAGTAGCGGAACCAACATCTGCTCGCGCAGTAGCGCGCCGTGAGTGGACACGTGCGGCGTGGGTTCGTACCGCGCCCGCAAGTCCCAGCCGCTGGCCGCCGAGACCACGATGTCACCCGCTTTCGGCGAGGGCACCAGCGTGGAAAGTTGAACGAGTGCATCGGCGTACGGCGAGTCGACGCCGGCAAGCCAAGCGTCGTTGGCGTCCAGATCGAAGAGGGCACCGCCAAGCTGCAGCGGATCGCCGTCGAGCGGCTCATAAGTCCAGCGCGCGTCGTGCCGCTCGTGAGATCGCACGATGTCGGCCACCCCGTGGTCTTGATGAAAGACGCGCACGGTGTCTGCCCGCATCGCCACCGCGAGCAGGCCGGTGGACGGCCGCTGCAGCATCGCCTCGAGTGTGGACTGCCAACGCGAACTGAGTGTGGGCCACCACGTGCGTGATCTGCGCGCGGGATCGAGGTACAGATGCCCCATCGCGTTGCCGCCCACCATGAGCGCGACATCGGCGCCGCGAGTGCCAAGCTTCGGATGGGCGAGCACCTGGTGGCCGCGCGAGGATAGCCAGCCGTGCAGATCCTCGTGCTCGGACACGGGCGCATGGCCGTGATCCCCCACGACCCAGATGCGCAAGCCGTCGCCCCATCCGTCGGCGGCGGCAATGGCTTGCGCTCTCGCGATCGCCGTATCGACATCCTGGATGGCGGTGCGCACGACCGTGGAATCGCCGCCGAACGCATGCGCCAGTTTGTCCGGGCTGAGGATGCCCAGCATGGACAGCGTGGGACGCCTCCGCGTGAAGCGACGAAAAAACTCATTGACCGCCGCTTGCTCCACACGGCGCCACGCGCGCGCGTCGCCGCGGAAGTGCGCCCATCCGGCGCGCAGCGACCAACCGATGCCGCGCCCCACATGACCATGCGTCGCGCCGCGCGCGATCATCATCAGCCCGGCCAACGATGGCTGCACGAGATCATACAGCGTTGGGCTGCGCGGATCGAGATCGCCGTCGACGTGCCAGATATCGATACCTGAGTAGCTGCGCGCTTGCGCGTATGACCACGGCAGTGAGCGCGCCCGATCGAACCAGCGCAGACCGGGCATGCCGACCGACGCCGGATGTCGTCCCATGACGAACGGCGCGTACGCGGGACCGGTGACGGACGGGAAGGACGTGCTGATGGTATGCAGCCCTCCCTTCTCCCGAAGACGCGCCATGGCCGGGAGATTGCCGCGCTCCAGCTCCTCGGCGAGCACGTCGTGGCGCACGCCGTCGGCCACGACCAACAGCAGTCGCGTCGTCACCGTGGTATCATCAGACATCAGTCCCGCCAACTTCCACGTGCTCCCCATGGCAAAATCGCGTCAATCACCGCCTCGTACAGCAACCGGCAAGAAGGCCTCTCCCGTCACTCGGGCACAAGCCGAGCAGGAGTCGCGCGACGGCTTGCTGGAACGTACCGAAGAAGGCCACCGGAAGGGGGGCCGTGAGCGGCGCCTGATCGATCAGGACATCCGTGATCGACCAAGGCTCACGGAAGACGAAAAGTTGCTGCAAGGCCCCGTAGACGACATGGGCGCGTTCACGCGCTCCGATCCGTGGCGCGTGATGCGTATCATGTCGGAGTTCGTGGAAGGGTTCGACGCGCTCGCCGAGGTGCAGAAGGGCGTGACGATCTTCGGGTCCGCGCGGACCGGGCCGGATGATCCGCAATACGTCGCGGCGCAGGAAACCGCGCGATTGTTGGCTGTACAGGGGTTCTCGATTCTTACGGGCGCCGGACCGGGCATCATGGAGGCCGCCAACAAGGGCGCGAAGCAAGGCGGCGGTCACTCCGTGGGGTGCAACATCGAATTGCCCTTCGAACAGGGGGCGAATCCGTACGTCGATACGCTGGTGAACTTCCGATACTTCTTCGTGCGGAAAACCATGTTCATCAAGTACTCGAACGCGTTCATCATTTTCCCCGGTGGCTTCGGCACACTGGACGAGCTGTTCGAAGCGCTCACCCTGATTCAGACCGGCAAGATCTATCAGTTTCCGGTCATTTTGTTCGGACGGCACTATTGGGCCGGACTCGTCCGCTGGATCACGTCGCGCTTGGTCGGCGAAGGGAAGATCTCGCCGGGCGACCTCGATCTCCTGTTGCTCACTGACGATCCCGCCGAGGCCGCGCAGGCGGTCATCGACGCCCACGAGGCACAGGCTGCGGCAAAAGGCGGATAGGAGCAATCCCGATTGACTTTGTCGGGATCCACGTGTTAGTCTGAGTTCACGCTTCATGAGAAGCGTTCTCAACTAAGATTCCATGCCCTTTGTTTTTATCCTCGCCGCGGTCGCCGCCACGGCCCCCATCGTTCAGGATTCCTCCCGAGCCCAGCGCTCGGCAGCAGACTCGGCCTTAGTGGGAACCGCGGCGCCTCAGGCGCTGTCGGCGGTGCGGGTCTCAGTCGAGCGCACCGCCCGCTCACGGTACCGGGTATCCGGGACACGCTCCTCCACCCGCACGTCGACCCCGCTTCAGGAGGTCCCGCAGTCGATCACCGTGCTCGGCCCGCACGTCCTGCGTGACCTCGGCTTGCACACGATGGCCCGCGCCCTGGAGTATGTCCCTGGCGTCACGATGGGGCTGGGCGAAGGGCACCGCGACGCCCCCACGATCCGTGGGCAGAGCACCACCGCCGACTTCTTCGTGGACGGCGTCCGCGATGATGCTCAATACTTTCGGGACAGTTACAACGTGTCGCAGATCGAAGCACTCAAGGGAGCCAACGCCCTCGCCTTCGGTCGCGGCGGCGGCGGCGGGGTGATCAATCGAGTGATGAAGCAGGCCGAGTGGACACCTACGCACAGCGGCCAGATGGAAACGGGCTCTTGGAACGAGCGTCGCGTCACGCTCGATGTCGGGCAGGGGATCACGACCAAATTCGCGGCGCGCGTGAACGCGCTGCATGAGAAGAGTGACTCCTACCGCAACTTCGTGTCGTACGAGAAGAGCGGTTTCAATCCCACGGTAGCCGTCCTCGCCGGGAACACCATGGTGCGCGCCGGCGTGGAACACTTCGTCGACCGGCGGACTGTGGACCGCGGCATCCCGTCGGCCAACGGACGCCCGTCCGCGCTCGACTGGCGAACGTTCGTGGGTGACCCGGAGCAGAGCCGCGCGACGATGACGGTGGACGGCGCGCACCTGCTGGCCGAGTACGACAATAGCCGTGGACTCACGCTGCGTACGCACACCCGTGCGATGCAGTACGACAAATTCTATCAGAACGTGTTCGCGTCGAGCGCGGTGAATGCCGCTGGAACGCAGGTCGATCTGGGCGCCTACAACACGACCACCGGCCGCCGCAGCGTTTTCAATCAAAGTGATCTCGTCTACACGTCGCGTCGCGGCGCGCTGCGACAGACGCTGGTGACTGGCACAGAGCTCAGCCGCCAGGCGACCGACAACGTCCGGCTGACCGGCTACTTCGCCGACGCGAGGACGGCGCGCGCCGTGCCGCTCACATCCACGGACGCGGTCGTGCCGGTGTCGTACCGGGCGAGTGCAACCGACGCGGATAACGAAGCCGTCGCCAGCGTCGCCGCCGTGTTCGCACAAGAGCAACTGCATGTCGGCGACCACGTGCAGTTCGTGCTGGGTGCGCGCTACGACCGCTTCGCTGTGCGCGTGCGGGATCATCGCACCGATGCCGTGACAGAGCGGGTGGACCATTTGCTGTCGCCGCGCGGTGGCGTGGTCTTCACACCGAATCGCACGGTGGCCATGTACGGTTCGGTGGGTATCTCGTCGCTGCCCAGCGCCGGCGATCAGTTCTCATCGCTCTCGGCGAGCGCCGCCACGCTCACGCCGGAGCAGTTCCGCAATCGCGAAGTCGGTGTGAAGTACACACCGACCGAGGCGCTTGAACTGAACACGGCGTGGTATCGTCTCGACCGGACGAACAGCGCCGCACCCGATCCGGCCAATGCCACCCTCCTGGTGCAGACGGGGGCGCAGCGCACCACGGGTGTGGAAGTGGGCGTCACTGGTACCGTCACGCCGCGATGGAGCGTGGTGGGCGGCGTCGCGGTGCAGCAGGCACGTATCCTGAATCGCACGCTTGCCGCGCGCGCCGGCGCGACGGTGCCGCTGGTGCCGCGCACCACGCTCTCGCTGTGGAACACGGTGCGAGTGACGTCGCACGCGTCCATCGCGGCCGGTGTCGTGCATCAGGGCCAGCGCTACGCGGCCATCGACAATAGCGTGATTCTACCGTCGTTCACTCGCCTCGATGGCGGACTCTTCGTGTCACTGCCACTGTCGCTCACGATGCAGGCCAACGTCGAGAATGTACTTGGTGCGCGCTACGCGGCCACCTCGCACGGTAACAACAACATCATGCCCGGAGCCCCACGTACCGTTCGGCTGTCCCTGTCGGTGCGGCCGTGAGGTGAGGGAACGGGCGTGCCCATTCGTCGCGCACGTCTTGAACCCCCACCAAACCATGCCATATTTCCTGATTGCACACGCGCTCGGCCGAAAACGGCCGGGCGCGCGCCTTTTCTGTCCCGCCTCAGTGGACCTGCGCATGTTTCAGGAACTCATCGCCAAAATGGCGCGTGAAGTCGAAAAGCTCTCACACGAGCTCAACGTCACGCTTCCCTTTGAAATCCGGAAGGCCGTCGAACTCGGCGACCTGAAGGAGAACAGCGAGTACAAGGCGGCACTCGAACGCCAACAGTTCGTACAGGCGCGCCTCGGGCAGCTCACGCAGCGCGTCACGAAGCTGGCGAACATCGATATCGCGCAGATCGCGACCGATCGTGTCGGCCTCGGATCGAAGGTGATCGTCGAAGAAGAGGTCACGCTGGTGCGCGAAGAATACGAACTGGTGTTCGGTGACGCCGGTGAACTGCAGGAAGGTCACGTGACGATGGCGTCGCCGATCGGCCGCGCCTTGCAGGGCAGGGCCGTGGGGGAGCATACCATCTTCAAACTGCCCACCAAGATTCGTCGTCTGGTCATCGTCGAGCTGCGAACGATCCACGAACGCGGCGCCGAAGAACTCGCCTGATTCGTCCCCTTCGATTTCCCCGTCGCCGGAGTACTGTGATGCAGCGTGCCGAATACGCCAGTCGTGGCCCCGTACCGCAGGACGTCATCGAATGCGCGACGCGTGAGACACCCGCACCGCAGGCCGGTGAAGTGTTGCTCGAGATGCTGGCCGCGCCGATCAATCCGTCGGACGTGCTCACGCTCACTGGTCAGTACGGCATGTTGCCGCCGCTCCCGGCAGTAGGCGGGAATGAAGGTGTGGGACGCGTAGCCGCCCTTGGTGATGGGGTGACGTCGGTGGCCGTGGGACAGCGCGTACTGCTGCCGATCGGTTCCGGTACATGGGCGTCGCATCTCGTTGCACCGGCAGCGGGGCTCATTCCGCTCCCGCCGATCGGCGACCCACTGCAATTGGCGATGATGGCGGTCAATCCGCCCACGGCGTCGCTGCTACTGTCTGAATTCGTGGCGCTGGCACCGGGCGATTGGGTGATTCAGAACGCCGCGAACAGCGGCGTGGGTGAGTACGTGATTCAGCTCGCCAAGCGCCGCGGTCTCCGCACGGTGAATGTCGTGCGGCGGCAGGATGCCGTCGCTCCGCTGCAAGCCTTGGGCGGCGACGTGGTGCTGGTGGATGGTCCCGACCTGGATACGCGCGTGGCGGAGGCCACCGACAAGGCGAAGATCCGCCTCGGCTTCGATTGCATCGGCGGCAGCGCCACCGATCGCATTGCGCGCAGTCTCGCGATCGGCGGCACGGTGGTGAACTACGGCGCGCTGAGTGGTGAGGCGTGCAAGATCGCGCCGGGGTCGTTTGTGTTTCGCGATGTGACACTGCGCGGCTTCTGGCTCGCGTTCTGGTTTCGCAAGGCGTCCCCCGAACAACAACGCGGCGTATTCGAAGAGATCGCGACACTGATCGCCACGGGTGCGCTGGTAGCCCGTGTGCATGCCACGTATCCACTCGCGCAGATCAAGGATGCGGTGGCCGCGGCCGCCGCTGGCGGTCGCAACGGCAAGATTCTGCTGGTGCCGTAGCGACGGCGCGCCCCGGCCGCCAGCGCGATCACTCCATCAATCAGTTTTGCTGTGCTTCGCGTCTCTTCGCGGTCCTTCGCGAGCTTCGCGTGAACCAGTTGGCTCTCCGATCGCTCCGAGCCAGCCGACAGCACCGCGGTTCGCGCGAAGCTCGCGACGGGCCGCGAAGCACTGCAACAATCGTGACGGAGACCCGGCCCTTGGTTCAGCCTGCGTGCAAGCCACCATCGACGGCGAGCGCGTGTCCCACCATGAACGAACTGGCGCGACTGCAGAGATACAGCACCGTGTCGGCCATTTCACTGGCCGTGCCCAAGCGGCCGAGTGGCACGCGCGCCGTGAGTTCGTGCTCAGGAAGCCCCGCGTCGAACATGCTCTGTACCATGGGCGTGAGCGTAAAGCCCGGACAGAGCGCGTTGATGCGAATACCCTTCTTCGCGTACTCCAGCGCGGCGGTGCGGGTGAGACCCACCACGCCGTGTTTGCTGGCGGCGTAGGCCGAATGACGAGGGAAGCCGTTCAACCCGGCCACCGATGCCACATTCACGATCGTGCCGCGCCCAGCGGCGAGCATGGCCGGAATCTGATGCCGCATACAGCGCCAGACGCCGGTGAGATTGATGTCGATGACGGCGTCCCACACGTCGGCTGGGTAGTCGGCGGTGCGCACTTCCGCACCACCGATGCCAGCGGCGTTGACCGCGAAGTCCAGCGCACCGAAATGTTCGACCGTGCGCGCCACGGCGGCCGAGATCATCGCGTCGTCGCGCACATCGCATGGCACGGCCAGTCCACCGACTTCGTGAGCGAGCGCCTCCGCGCGCGACTGCTGCACGTCGCCCACGACGACCTTGGCGCCCTGCGCGGCGAAGGCATGGGCCGAGGCAGCACCGATACCTGAGGCGCCACCGGTGATGAACACGACGCGATTGGTGAATTCTGACACGGTGGCGAGGGGAGACGGTGAATAGCAGCGATCAGACGTCGTCGATCGTGAACAGCCGCGCGACATCGCGCTCGTACGCATCGAGCTGCCGGGACGTGTCGTGCTCCGACCAGCCGAGCAGCCTGGCCATGAGCGGTGCGATCCGTCGCGCCGCGGCGCGGCCGTTGTCGCGCGTTTCGAAGGCCATGTGCGTGCGTCGCACCAGCACGTCGGATAGCGTGGCGGCCATCTCGCGCTCCACCGCGTGAGCAACTTCAGCCAGCAGGTAGGGCAAGTCGTCGGAGAGGCGGCGTCCGAGTGCGGCGTCGCGTTGTACGTAGCTCCAGACGTTGCGCCAGCGACTGCCATAGGCCAGTGCCAGTCGCTCGCCCACCGCTGCATCATGCGCGGTACTGCGCGCCTCGCCCATCGTCGCCTCGCGTGACACGATGTCGCCGCCGGGTAGCGGCGTGGATTCACTGGGCCACGCGGCATGCGCCAGGGTGGGGAGACTCCCCGACTTCGGCAGTTCATTGCGCGCATGGGAAAGCACATCGGCGGCCATCGCGCGGTACGTCGTGAGCTTGCCGCCGGTGATACTGACCAATCCGTCAGCACGATGTGAGATGGCATGCTCGCGTGAGGCCGAATTCGCGCTGTGCTCACCGGCACGCGCCGCTGCCAAGGGGCGGATGCCACACCACGCTGACACGACATCGTCCATTGTGAGCTGTGCGAACGGGAAGCAGCGATTCACCGACTGCAGCAGGTAAGTCACTTCCGCCCGCGTGGCGCGGATGTCGTCGGGGCCACG
This sequence comes from Gemmatimonadales bacterium, assembly GCA_038210005.1. Taxonomy (GTDB): domain Bacteria; phylum Gemmatimonadota; class Gemmatimonadetes; order Gemmatimonadales; family Gemmatimonadaceae; genus Gemmatimonas. Next base: position 8,446 of record JBBQXC010000062.1, on the reverse strand, counting down.
GCGCGCGGGACGCTCGGTCGTGCCGATGATGGTGTGGACGCCGGCCGGGAGGACGAACATGACGCGGCCGTCGATCGGCGACACGATCGTGACGGCGTCGTTGTTGCCCACGCGGTTTCGCGGCACGGCAATGTGCGAGCCGGCGGACCCGAATAGTTGCGAGCCCTGCGGCGAACCGGTGAGGGCGGCCGTGGCATCGCTCCACGGGCCCGTGGCGTTGATGATCACCCGTGCCTGCACGGGAAACGTCGCGCCGGTGAGCCGATCCTCGACCACGACTCCCGTCAGTCTGGAGGCGCTGCCGTAAGTATGAATACCTGACACCACGGCAGCGTGGTTGACGACCGACGCACCGGCCTCTCTGGCCGCCAACGCGCTGGCCAACGTGAGGCGGGAGTCGTCGGTGGCGGCGTCCCAGTAGCGGGCCCCGCCTACCATCCCATCGGGCGAGAGTGCCGGTTCGGCGGTCAGCACGCCGGCGCGACTCAGCGCGCGATGTCGCACGTTGCGATACAGCGACAGCGCATCGTACAACGCGAGTCCGGCTCGCATCTTCCACAATGGCACGCGGGCGCCGCGGTACACCGGCCAGGTGAACGCCAGTGGGCGCACGAGGTGCGGGGCGAGCTCGAGCAGCAGTCGTCGTTCGCGACTCGATTCGACTACGAGTCCGATGTGGCCGTGCTCGAGATAGCGGACACCACCGTGCACAAGTCGCGATGACCGGCTCGAGGTGCCGCTGGCGAAGTCGTCTCGCTCGAGCAAAGCGGTGCGAAATCCGGCCAGTGCCGCCTCGCGCGCCACGCCCGCCCCGGTAATGCCCCCACCTACGATGAGCATGTCGAAGGGCTCTGCCGCCAGCGCCGCCAGCGCTGCCTGTCTGGCCACCACGGCCACGGGGTTGCTCGAGAGGTCGGGAATGTCCTGCGATTCGTGCATGCATGCAGAGATGCCGTCGGGACCCTCGCCGCGCTAGGGGACTGCCCGTTACCTTCGACCGATGCCCACCTTTGGAACTGGCCGCCGCGTGGCCATCGTCGCTGGCGTACGCACGCCGTTTGCGCGATCGGGAACGCTCCTCAAGGACTACACCGCGATCGACCTCGGCAAACTGGCGGTCGCCGAGTTGGTGCAGCGCACCGCACTCGACGGCGCCACCGTCGACCTGCTCGTGTTCGGTACCGTCGTGCCCTCCGTCGTCGCGCCAAACATCGCGCGGGAAGTGTCGTTGCTTCCGCACTTCCCCAAAACGCTGCAGGCCTACACCGTGTCGCGCGCCTGTGCGTCGGCCAATCAAGCCATCACCGATGCCGCCGACCAGATCGCGCTCGGGCATGCGCATGTGGCCATCGCCGGCGGTGCCGAATCGCTCACGCAGGTGCCGATTCTGCATTCGCGCGGGATGAGTGATGTGCTGGTCGCCGCGTCGAAGGCGAAGGCGCTCTCGCAGCGTCTCGCCATCTTCGCGCAGCTGCGCCCCAGGGACTTCATCCCGATCACGCCGGCGATCGCTGAGCCAAGCACGGGCGAGTCGATGGGGCAGTCGGCCGAGAAGATGGCGAAGCTGAACGGAATTTCCCGTGAATCGCAGGATCGCTTCGCGCTGCGCTCTCACCTGAACGCGGCCGCGGGCACCGACGACGGTCGTCTGACGGCCGAGATCGTGCCGGTGCCGGCGCCACCGAAGTTCGAGGCGATGATCGCCACCGACAACGGTGTACGACGCGATTCCACGTACGAGCAGCTGGCGGCGCTCAAGCCGGTGTTCGATCGCCAGTACGGTACGGTGACGGCGGGCAACGCGTCGCCGCTGACCGACGGCGGCGCGGCGGTGTTACTCATGTCGGACGAGCGGGCCAAGGCGTTGGGCTACATACCACTCGCGTACATCCGCTCGTACGCGTACGCCGCGGTCGATCCCGGCGAACAACTCCTGCAAGCGCCGGTGCTGGCGGCGCCGATCGCGCTGGCGCGCGCCGGACTCGCACTCGAGGACATCGACGTGATCGAGATGCACGAGGCATTCGCCGCGCAGGTGCTGAGCAATATCCAGGGGCTCGCGTCCAAGACGTGGGCCGCGCGCGCCGGTCTCTCGGCGCCGGTCGGCGACGTGGATTTCGAGAAATTGAACGTGATGGGTGGCTCGTTGTCGATCGGTCATCCGTTCGGTGCCACTGGAGCGCGGGTGCTCACCACACTGTGCAATGAACTGGCACGTCGCGGCGGACAGTTCGGCATGCTCACGGTGTGTGCTGCCGGCGGTATGGGGCACGCGATGATCGTGGAGCGCGCATGACAACGGAAACGCTCGGTGTGGTGCTGATGGAAGACGCGGCTACCGGCTTGAGGTTGTCGGTGCACGATGGCGTGGCTACGGTGTGCTACGATCAGCCCGACTCGCCGGTGAACACGCTGAATACGCGCGTAGGGCCCGTGTTCGAGCAGATGTTCACACGTATCGAGCAGGATGCGTCCATTGTCGGCGCGATGCTGGTGAGCGGCAAGCCGGATACCTGGATCGCGGGCGCCGACATCGACGAGCTGCGTCGGGTCACGACGCCGCTGGACGGCGAGACGCTGTCGCGCGGAGGGCAGCTCCTGTTGAATCGGTTGGCGGCAATGCCGAAGCCGCTCGTCGCGGCGATTCATGGCGCCGCACTGGGCGGTGGGCTCGAGATCGCGCTGGCCTGTCGCTATCGCATCGCGACTGATCATCCGAAAACGGTGCTCGCGCTTCCCGAAGTGCAGCTTGGTCTGCTGCCGGGCGCTGGCGGTACGCAGCGGCTGCCGCGTACGGTGGGATTGCCGGCGGCGCTCGACATGATTCTCACCGGCAAGACCATCCGCGCGAAGAAGGCGTGGCAGATGGGACTCGTGCATGAACTCGTGCACCCGTCCATCCTGCGCGATGTCGTGGCGCGGCGCGTGCGCGCGCTGGCGCGCGGCGACGCCATGCCGCTGCTCGCGCGGAAGCGCCGTGCGAGCGAAGTGCTGCTCGAGGACAATGCGCTCGGACGTACGGTCGTGTTTCGTCAGGCGCGCGCCACAGTGCTCAAGAAGACGCGCGGACACTATCCCGCGCCATTGGCGGCCATCGACGCGATTGAAGCCGGGTATCGGCACGGTGAGGACGCCGGACTGCGCGAGGAAGCAAAGCGTTTCGGCGAGCTCGCCGTAAGCGACGTGTGCCGCGAACTCGTGTCGATCTTCTTTGCCACCACGGCGCTGAAAAAGGACAGCGGACTGCCCGATGGGGTGACGGCCGAGGCGGTGCGCGTGCGCAAAATCGGCGTGCTGGGTGCAGGGTTCATGGGGGCGGGCATCGCGACGGTTGCGGTGCAGGCGGGCACCATCGTTCGTCTCAAGGACTCGTCACTCGACCGCGTGGTAGCAGGGTGGCGTGCGGTGCGCGAGGTGCTGCGCGAACGGGTGAATCGCCGGCAGCTCACACGCGCGCAGATGGACGACACGCTGTCACTGGTGGGCGGCACGATCGATTACAGCGGCTTCGCGAATGCCGAGCTGGTGATCGAAGCGGTGTTCGAGGACCTCGCCGTCAAGCATGCCGTGCTTCGCGAAGTGCAAGCGGTGGCCCCGCACGCGATTTTCGCGTCGAATACGAGTACGATCCCGATTCGCGACATCGCGGCGGCGGCGGTGCACGCCGATCAGGTGGTCGGCATGCACTTCTTCAGTCCCGTGCACAAAATGCCGTTGCTCGAGGTCATCGTGACGCCTGAAACGAGCGCACAGACCACGGCCACGGTGGTTGCCTACGGAAGACAGCTCGGCAAAACGGTGATCGTGGTGCGTGACGGACCGGGGTTCTACGTGAACCGCATTCTGGCGCCGTATATCAACGAGAGCGGCAAATTGCTCGATGACGGGGCATCGATCGACGCGATCGACGAGGCGTTGGTGTCGTTCGGGTTTCCGGTTGGACCGCTCACGTTGCTCGACGAAGTCGGTCTCGATATCGCCGGCAAGTCAGGGCCGATCATGGCGGCGGCCTTCGGTGAGCGGATGCGTCCGTCTGTCACGTTGCAGCGGGTGATCGAGAGTGGACGACTCGGACGCAAAGCGAAACGCGGGTTCTATCGCTACAGCGAGCAGGGCAAGCGCGAGGATGTCGACAAGGGCGTGTACGCGCTCACGCCGGCGTCCGGTTCGCGTATCGCGGTGGCGGCCGAAGAGATTCAACGCCGCACCGTGCTCCCCATGCTGAACGAGGCCGTGCGCTGTCTTGAAGACGGCATTGTCCGTTCACCGCGCGACGGCGACATCGGCGCCGTGTTCGGTATCGGATTTCCGCCGTTCCGCGGTGGCCCATTTCGGTTTATCGATGCGCTCGGTGCGGCCGCCGTGGTCAAGCAGCTCGAGGAGCTCGAGAAGAGATATCCCGGCCGGTACGAGCCAGCGGCCATGCTCCGCGCGAAGGCCACCGCGGGTGAGCGCTTTCACCCCTGAGTGGAAACTCCTTCCCGTGGGGCGCTGGGGTATATTCCCGTGTTGTCGTTCCGCGCCGTCCCGGGGTACAGCTCAGCCGGTGACGCGCGACTCCTTTCGCTGAACTCCGCGTCTCCGCGCCGTATGCTTCGTTCGTCCCTGCTGTACCTCTCGCGCCAACAGCGCATTTTCGATTTCGTCAAGAACGTCGGTTTTGCGCGCAAGATGGCGTCGCGATTCGTGGCGGGCGAAACGATCACGACCGCCCTCGCTGCCGTCGAGCAGCTGAACGCCAAGGGTATTACCGCGTCGCTCGACTTGCTCGGCGAGTCCGTCTCGAGTGAGGCCGAAGCCCGTGATACCGGGCGGCAGTACCTCGAGATTCTCGACCGCATCGAGCAGAAGAAGTTGCAGGCCAATGTGTCGGTCAAGCTCACCGCACTCGGCCAGGATATCTCCGACGAGCTCGGTGTGGACGTCGTTCGCCAGGTGCTCGAGCGCGCAAAGCAGTACAAGAGCTTCGTGCGCCTCGACATGGAGTCGAGCGCGTATACGGATCGTACACTCGACACCTTCGAGCAGAAGCTCTACCCCGACTTCCGCGAGCACGTCGGCGTGGTGCTGCAAAGCTCGTTGCGTCGCACGCTCGATGATGTCGAACGGGCGAATCGATTGCAGTGCCGCGTGCGCATCTGCAAAGGGGCGTATCTGGAGCCCGACACGGTCGCGTTCCCGGACAAGGCCGACGTCGATCGCAATTACGTCGAGGCCATGCACCGTCTGATGGAACATGGCAACTATCCCGGTATCGCCACGCACGACGAAGTGATCATCACCGAAGCCAAGCGCTTCGCGAAGGAACGCGGCATCACCGCCGACCGTTTCGAGTTCCAGATGCTGTTCGGCGTGCGGCGCGATTTGCAGGACCAGATCGTGAAGGAGGGGTATCGCATGCGCGTGTATGTGCCGTTCGGCAGCCAGTGGTATCCCTATCTCATGCGGCGACTTGCCGAACGCCCCGCCAACATCGCGTTCATGGCCGGTAACATCGTGAAGGAGTCATTCTCCCACTGACCGAACATCACGGACACCACCTCCCCGCCGACCATGACGCGGGGGACGAACGCACGTTGGGCGGGTATATGGCCGTCCACAAGCGTCCTGCTGCCTTCGAAGGCGTGGACGGTCACGCGTACTCCGCGGACATCCTTACCGATACAACCGGCGACCGCACGGCGCCTTGGGGTGCGTACTTGATGTTCGTGAAGTGGGGATTCGGTGTACCTGAGGTCCAGGGACATCTCGAGACGGGGTTCCTGATCAACGGTGCAAGTGAAGCGGTCGTGCGCCATGAGCTTGGCGGCATGGCGTTGGGCACGGTGAAGGCCACCCTCGATGGACTCATCCGGGGGCGAACGCCGTGACCGAAGGCGTGGTCATGCAAGGCACCGGTGGCATCTGGCAGGTGCGCACCGACGACGGCGTACTCTTCGACGTGTCGCTCCGTGGTCGGCTCAAGCACGAGGCGCACGGATCCCTCAAGCTCGCCGTCGGCGATCGCGTCACGATCGGTCGCGTGGCCGACAGCGACTCGTGGGCCATCGACCGCATTCATCCGCGCCGCAGCAAGCTGGCGAGACGTGCGCCGGCCGGCGCACGCGGTGAACGCATCATCGTCGCGAATCTCGATCAAGTGCTGGTGGTCTTCGCCGCCGCGCGCCCCGAGCCGCATCCGCGCATGCTCGATCGCTTTCTCGTCATTGCCGAAGCGAACGGACTCGCCGCGCGAATCATCATCAACAAGATCGACCTTGTCGATGCGAGCACCATTCGTGAACGTTTCGATGAGTTCGTGAAAGCTGGCTATCCATTGCACTTGGTCAGCGTGGTGACCGGCGAAGGACTCGAGGAGCTGCGCGACCAAGTCGCTGGGAAGGATTCCGCGCTCACCGGTCCCTCCGGCGTCGGCAAGTCGTCGCTGATGAACCGGTTGTTTCCGGGCCTCGACCTACGCACGGCCGAGATCAGCGACAGCGTCAACAAAGGTCGGCACACGACCGTCGGTGCGGTGTTGCATCCGCTGCCGGGCGGCGGCTTCGTGGCCGACACGCCGGGACTGCGTGAGGTCGGACTTTGGGGCATCGACGCCCGCGAGATCGCGCAGTGCTTCCCGGAGTTCCGTCCCCTGATTCACGATTGTCGCTTCGCCGACTGTACGCACACCGTGGAACCGGAGTGTGCCGTCAAGGAGGCGATTCGCAACGGTACCGTGGGTCGTGGACGCTACGACAGCTACGTGAAGCTGCGCGAAGAGCTGGCAGAACAGAGTTAGCGCACGGGCAAACTCTGTAAGCGTCAGGTGCAGCAATCCGGCGGCACGTGTGGCGCGTAGTACCAGTGATTATGACATTTCCTACGTGCCTCTCGATTCATCTTCTGACCCGTCGGACATCCAACTCATCGCCGCCATGGCGCAGGGAGATGAACGCGCGGCGTCGTCGCTCTATGACCGTCACGGCGCCGTGATGTACGGTTTGGCCTTGCGCATGGCGGGTGAGCCGGCTGATGCCGAGGACGTGGTGCTCGACGCGTTCGCGCAGGCATGGCGTGATGCCGCCCGCTACGACACGTCGCGTGCATCGGTGGCGGGCTGGTTGACCACGATTACGCGCACGCGGGCGCTCGATTTGATCCGCGCACGGGGACGTCGGGCGAAGATGAACGATACGGCCACGGCGACGCTCGACGAGCCGGCCGCGATGGGAAGCGGCTTTGCTGCGCCGGACGCGCAGGTACAGGAAACCGAGCGAAGCGCGGCGGTGAAGTCGGCGCTCGATCAATTGCCCGTGCCACAGCGTCGGGCCATCGAACTCGCCTTCTTTGAAGGACTGACGCACCATGAAGTGGCGGACCGTCTCGGTGAACCGCTGGGGACGGTCAAGACCCGAATTCGGCTCGGGATGCAGAAGCTGCGCGACGCACTGTCCAGCTTGGCACCGGAGAGCGTATCATGAATCCTATGATGCCGCTCACCCTCGAGGAACTGCGCGACCTCGCTCCCTCGTACGTCCTCGGTATGCTGGACGCCGACGAACGGGCGGCGTTCGAACACGGGCTTCAAAATCCTGAGTACGCGACCACGCTCGAGCGCGATCTGGTCACGCATCGTACGGCCGCCGAGTTGATCGCCACGGCGCAGCCGATCGCGCCGCCGCCGGATCTCAAGGCACGCATGGTGGAGCGCATCGCCGCGGAAAAACGCGCGACGGCGGCGTTCGCTGCGGCCGCGACGTCCGTTCGTGCGGAGACCGTGCGACAGACGCCCGCCAGTCGCGCCACGCGCGTGCTGACGCCGCCAACGCCGACCGCGACGATACCGCGCACGGGCCGGCGAGATGCGGCGCGCACGAGCCGTACGGCATGGTGGACCGCCGGTGTGCTCGCCACGGCACTTGCCGCGTCGCTCGTGGTGGCGGTCGATTTCCGGAATCGGACCAAGACGCTGGAAGAGAGTGCTGCACGGGCCGATGCGCGGTTTGCGCGCACCGAAGCGAAGCTGGCCGAGCGTGAGAAAACCCTGCAAACGTTGCTGGCAGGACGCGGGAATGTGGTCCTGGTGAATCTCAATCCGGCCCAGCCGGCCGGTCCCGGCATGCAAGTGTTCTGGAACGTCCGCGAAGGCAGGGCGGTGGTGAATGCCTACGGCCTCGCGCCTGTGGCCAGCGATCGCGCGTACATGCTGTGGATGATCCGCGACGGGAAGCCGGTGCCGCTCAAGCTGTTCACGCCGGGCGACGACGGGCGGGCCATTGTGGCCGCGGTGGAACTGCCGACCACCACGAGCGGCATTACGCTGCTTGCCGTCACCGAGGAATCGTCGGCCGGTGCCATAGCGCCCACGATGACGCCGTTCCTCGTGGGCGAAGTGCCGACCAGGGGCGCTACCCGGTAAGTGGGGGGCGCCGGTTCGCGGTGCTACTTCGAGCGCACCGTGCCCAGC
>JBBQXC010000061.1:0-24148 GCA_038210005.1 Gemmatimonadales bacterium | reverse complement strand
GCTGTTGCCGCCGTACAACGACTTCTTCAAGGTGGGCTGGTCGGAATCCGGCAATCACGACAACAACATCTACAACCAGAACTGGAGCGAGTGGAACCACGGCGTGAAGGTCATCGCCAAGGCCGACAGCGCCAGCGGTGCGGTACGCGCGGGCGGCACCGGTGCCGCACGTCGCGGTGGACCGGGCGCGAACGCCGCCGCACGTGAAGTGGTGCAGGATTCCACCAACGCCGACAAGATCAAATTCGACATTCGCGTGCCCACCAACGACGAACTCGCCGGCAATCTCAAGGGCAACCTCGCCCTCGCGACCGGTGACCTCGACAACAATGTGCATCCGGGCGGCACCATCCGACTCGTGAACGCGCTGGTCAAGGCCAACAAGCGCTTCGACCTGTTCATCTATCCCGGTGAACCGCATGGCTACCGTGGCACCGGTCCGTACAACCAGCGCATGCTGATGGAGTACTTCGGCGAGCATCTGCTGGGTGACTACTACCGTGGCAACGGCGAGATCAAGTAACGCCGGACGGTAGCGCTCACGAGGGGCCGTGTCGCGAGCATGATTCGCGTGACACGGCCCCTCGTACATGCACTGGCGTACCGGTGCGCCGATGCTCAGTCGGCACCGTCGGGAATCTCCACGAACTGTCCGCCGTGCAGCGTCGTCCCGTCGTAATGCACGAAGAACGCGCGAACCGGACGACCGTCTCCATACAGAAATCGAATGTCGTTCAGGCCGTCGCAGAAGAAGCTGTTGCAGATATCGGCCCGCATGTCGCGTGGGAGCGCACAACCGTCGGACCGTTGGTACACGCATCCTTCGGACATGGTGCGCGACGGCACGTAGCCGAGATAGTCGGCGATGATCGTATCGTCGTCCCGGTCGGGATATCGACCGAGATATCGAACCATCGAGTCCTCACCCTGATACGCGTGGTTGCCGCCGCCACGGCAGCAATTTCCGCGACACGCGCCGCACCCGGCCCCCAGCACCGCCAACTCCGCCCGTCGCCGCGACGTCAGCGGCTGCTCCGGCAGCGGCTCCTCCACCGGGGCCGACGGCGGCGAGCCGTCCGACAACCGCCGTCGTGCGCCCGCCAGCTGCGTGCGCAGATGCGCCTCGAATGCATGGCGCCGTTGCTGCGGTAAGCGTGTCACGCGGTCCGGATTCTTCGGAATAACCGAGAGGGCATAGCTCTGGCCCTCCTCGGCGGTCAGTCCATTCGCCGCCGCCGCGTTCGCCTTGTACGCTGGCCCGGTCGCGAGCATCGCCGCCCGCGCTTTCCGCAACGCCGCCGTGGGACGCTCCGCCAGCAGCTCGTGCCGGCACCGTGCGCCGCCGCAATGACGCTCCGCCCGCAACAACGGCGGCACCGGACGGGTGCAGATGAGACATTTTTCATGCGCGGGGAGCGCCGCAAAACGGAAGCCGCACGTCAGGGATTCGCACACCACCGATGTCGAGGCGCGCCACGCAGGCATCGTCTTCCCGCACATCGTACACTCCGGTCGATCCGTCTGCATAGCTGGTGGTCGTGGGAAGGCGATGGCGACGCGCGGTCGGGGCACTCACATAATCTGCGGGCGTGCCGGAGATCCCGCAGGAGCCATCCGGGTGTCATCTTTCCCGGATGCAGCCAGACGTCCGAATTTCCGCCATCGCCCACGTCATCCAGTTGGCGATCGCGCCGGTCTTCATGCTCACCGGTATCGCCTCACTACTCGGCGTGCTCACCAGTCGCCTCGCCCGCATCATCGACCGGGCTCGAACCCTCGAAGACCGCCTTATCGATGTGACCGGCGAGCACAAACACGCCATGGGCTCCGATTTGCTGATGCTGTCGCGCCGCGCCCGGCATACCAACCGCGCCATCAGCTTATGCACGATAGCCGCCCTGCTGGTCTGCCTGATGATCGCCATTCTGTTCATCAGCGGTTTCTTCTCGTACGACATTTCCCGCATCGTCGCGACGTGCTTCGTGCTCTCGATGGCCGCGCTGATCACGGGACTGCTGAGTTTCCTGCGCGAGGTGCAGTTGGCCACGCGCTCGTTGCGCATCGGACTGCCATGAACGCGTGACCGTGAGCGAGCCGCGCTCAGCGCGTCGGACCACCACGCACGAAGGGCCACCAGCGCGACGCTGGTGGCCCTTCGTGCGTTCGCGCATCGCGCTGATCAGCCGCCGACCTTCACGACCTGTTCGGCCGCCGGACCCTTCTGCCCCTCCACGATGTCGAATTCGACACGCTCTCCCTCGGCCAAACTACGGAAGCCGCCGCCCTGAATGGCCGAGTGGTGCACGAAGCAATCCTTTGAGCCGTCATCGGGCGTAATGAACCCGAAGCCCTTGGCGTCGTTGAACCACTTCACCTTGCCGGTCGTACGCATGGCACTGCTCCTGTCGCTGTGTGTTCGGAGTCCGGCCCTGCCGTACGCACCGAGCACTCGTGTAGTCCGCGGACGAGCCCCCGCGTGGGTCGCTGCGCGTTTCCCGCACCGTAGCGCGGGTATCGTGTGACGAATGCCGATCACGGTAGCGTCGACTTCGCGGAGTGTCAACAGGATTTTTCGCCGAGTGAGGATCGAGAACAACGCCCCTGCTGGACGCCTGACATGTGCGGGCCCACCTTCACGCCATGCCGATTCCGCCTGCTGGATTCCTGCGCGCGATGTTCGCGCTGCTGCTCATCGCGCCGGTCCTCACCGCCCCGGCCGTCTCTCTGGCCCAAGGCAAGGCCCAAGGCAATGCCCAAGGCAATGCCCAAGGCAATGCCCAAGGCAGCGCCGCGCCGCGCCTCATGCGCGCGGGCGATGTGGACACGGTGCCGCTACGCGATGCCGGTACACGGATCGCCTACGGAAGCGACTCGTTGCAGTTCGGAGAGCTGCGCCTTCCCGCCGGCGCGACGAACAGCCATCGGGCACCGATCGCGATCGTGATCCATGGCGGCTGTTGGTACTCGCCGTACGCGTCGGTGCGAAACAGCGCCCCCCTCGCCGACGCCCTGGCGCAGTCGGGGGTCGCCACCTGGAACGTCGAGTACCGGCGCTACGACAATCCCGGCGGCGGCTGGCCCGGCACCTTCCGCGATGTCGCCGACGGGGCCGACTACGTGCGCACCCTCGCCAAGCTCTACCCGATCGACACCACCCGGATCGTGCTCACGGGACATTCCGCCGGCGGACACCTCGCGCTGTGGCTCGCCTCCCGCCACACGCTCGATCGTTCCAGTCCGCTGTTCGGCGGCACGCCGCTCCCCGTACGCGGTGTGGTCTCGGTTGGCGGCATCGCGGACCTGCGCGAGTTCTACGGCCGCGAGCGCAACACCTGCGGCAATCCGGCCGTCGAGTCGCTGCTGGGCGGCACGCCCGACAGCGTGCCCGCACGCCTCCGTGACGCCTCGCCGATCGAGCGGCTGCCACTTGGCGTCCTCACGGTGCACATCGCCGGCGACCGTGATTTTATCGCGCCGGTGGCCGTGCGCGACGCGTATGCCACCGCCGCCAGAGCGCGCGGTGACAGCGCACGCGTGGTCACGATTGGTGGCGACGGGCACTTCGAAGCGATGACGCCGTACAAGGCGGCCGGCCGCGCCGTCGTCGACGCCATCCGTGCCATGCTCGACCTGCCGCCGACCATACGATGAGCTTGGCCTGACTTGTCCTTCGGCCTTTACAGGCGCGTCCGGCCCCCGCAACATCAAGGAGCCCCCAACCGGAGTGCTCATGAAGGATTCGCAGCTGAAGGCCTTACTCAAGAAGACGGCCGCCAAGGCGTCGCAGCAGAAGAAGCCGTCCCGCAGCCTGTTCGATCCGACGCTCGAAGCCACGCGGGGTACGACCGAACCGCTCGAGGGCTCCGAAGCCGAAGGGATTTTCAAGGAAATGAAGCGCCGCGAATTCTGACCGACACAGCCTTCGTCGCACTCCAGACGGCGCTGGCGGGCCGGTTCTCGCTCGAAAGCGAGATCGGCCGCGGTGGCATGGGGATCGTGTATCTCGCGCGCGACGTGATCCTTGAACGTCCGGTCGCGATCAAGCTGCTTGCGCCCGCCATCGCGGTGCGCACCGACGTCCGTCGCCGATTCCTGCGCGAAGCGCGCATCGCGGCCCAGTGTTTTCATCCGAACATCGTCCCCATCCACGGGGTCGAGGAATCGGGCGACTTGGCGTGGTTCGTCATGGCCTACGTGCCCGGCGAGACGCTGGCCGATCGACTGCACCGCGTGGGACCGCTCCCCGCCAACGCCATTCGTCGCATTGGTCGTGAAATCGGCTGGGCGCTGTCGTATGCGCACGAGCGCGGCGTCGTGCACCGCGATGTGAAACCCGAGAACATCCTGCTGGAGCACGGCACCGATCGCGCGCTCATCGCCGATTTCGGCATCGCCTTCCACGACACATCGGCAGCGAACGCGCTCGCCGGGGTGCACTCGTCCGGTGAGGTCGCGGGCACGGCCCGGTTCATGGCCCCCGAGCAGGCACTCGGTGAAGCCGTCGACGGACGCGCCGACCTCTACGCGCTTGGCGTCACGCTCTATCTCGCCGCCACCGGCCGCTATCCCTACGATGGCGGCAGTGCGTTCGCCATCATCGCCCAGCAATCCGTGGCCCGTGCGCCCTCGGTGCGTACGCACGCACCGCAACTACCCGACTCGCTGGTCGACGCCATCGATCAGTGCCTCGCGACCGACGCCGCCGAGCGATTCGACACCGCCGCCAGCTTCGTCGCGGCCTTCGAGCGTACGCCCGACGGCCGCGAACTCCCCGTCGAGGCCCGCGCCGTGCGACTCGGCGCGTCCAGCACCATGTCCCTCGCGGAATGGACGATTGCCATCGCCTTTGCGGCGCCCTTTTTAATCGTGGGCGAAGACGCGGGGTCGCTCGGGCGAGGCATCCTCGTCGACATTCTGAAACTCGTGGTCATGCTGGCGACCACCGGGGTCGCGCTGCGCGGCGGCGAGACCCTGCTGGCCGCACGACGCGCCCTCAAACACGGCGTCGCGCCACAGGATGTGACCGACGCGCTCGCCCCGGGGCCGATGGCACTCCGCCGTCCGATGGGGATGGCCAAGGGTGTGGCCATGTTGTTGTGCGCGTTCGCCGTCGCCATCGCGCAGGGCTCCGTGGATCAATGGGGCCTGCCCACCGCAATCGAGAACATCCTGAGCCTCATGACGTGGATACTGCCGCCCGTCATGATCAAGCGGAGCCTCGCCGCATCGCGGCAAACCAACGGATTCAGCGCCTGGATCTACAGCTTCGTGCGGCAGCCCCTCGCCACGCGCCTCGTGGGGTGGCTTGGCCGAAAAACATCGGCGATCGCCCCGCGGCCGATTCCCGCCCACGCGCCCACCGAAATCCTGCTCGGCCGGGCCGCCGACGAGATCTTCGCGCGGTTGCCCGAGGCGGCGCGTCGTGATCTCCAGGCGCTCCCGGCCGCCGCGGCCGCCCTGGCGCAGGAAGCGACGACACTCCGTCGCCGCGCGCTGGAGATTTCCGGCGAGCAGCGGCGGCTGCGCGTGGCTGCGCGCCCCGACACGCCACGCGAGCAACCCGAGGCCACCGAGGCCCTCGATCGCGAGCGAGCGGCCGTCAACGGGCGTCTGAGCGCCACTATCGCCGCCCTCGAAGCGATCCGGCTCGACCTGCTCCGCCTCGACACCGGTACCACGTTGCCCGGGACCTTCACCGAACAACTCGACGTTGTGCGGGACCTGCAGCGCCGGGTGGACGCCGTCCGTGACGTCGAACAGGTACTTGCCCGCCCCGCCGCGATGGAATCGTCGACGCCGTCCAGGCGACTCGCGTCGGAGCCGACGCCGGTGTGAGATTGCGGGACGGGCGCCTCTCGTGCAGCCCGGCGATCCCGAACCCGATCTCACATGACTCGCTCGAAATTCCTGCTCGTTGTCACGCTCGCCGGCGGGGCCGCCGTCGCGGTCACGGCCTGCGCAGACAAGAAGACGGCCCCCGCAGCCGACAGCACCACCGCCGCGTCCGCTCCATCGGCCACGGACACCGTCAAGCTGGAGGGCATCTGGTCGGACACCGTGACCGCCGAATCCGGCTACCTCGCCGAATACGTGAACGGCAAACTCGTCGTGATCGAGGAGCAGATGCTGTTCGCCGACGGTGCGAGATCGACGCGCGCCTATTTCTACGACGCCGACTACGCGCCCACACGACTCTTCGAACACCGTGCGCTCACCGCCGCCTCGAGCAACAGCACGCCGAAAACGCTGCACTCGCTGCTCAACATCTACCTCACCGGCGACAAGATCGACTCCACCAGCAAAAGGGTGGATTTCGTGTCGAAGACCGTGCAGCCCTATGAAATCGAGAACATTCGCAAGCATGAACGCGAAGTGTTCGCCCGCGTGCCCATGACCTACACTGCCCCCCGCACCGCCCGTTGACGATGACCGATTTCGAAACGCTGGGCGCCTTCTACCTCGGCAAGCGCTACGACCTCGCCGCCCGTACGCGGCAGAACGACTACGTGCTCTACGACGCGAAGGACCTCACCACGCATGCCGTCATCATCGGCATGACCGGCAGCGGCAAGACAGGTCTCGGAGTCGGTCTCATTGAAGAAGCCCTGATCGATCACATCCCCGTGATCGCCATCGATCCGAAGGGCGACCTCGGCAACCTCGCGCTGCGATTCCCGTCGCTCGCGCCAGCGGATTTTCGTCCGTGGGTCGACCAGCAGCAGGCCGCGAATGCCGGACTCTCCCCCGACGCCTTCGCCGAGAAGCAGGCCGCGCTCTGGAAAGACGGACTCGCCGGCTGGGGCGAAGACGGCGCGCGTATTCAGCGATTGGTGGACGCCGCCGATGTCACGATCTACACGCCGGGCAGTACCGCCGGACGGCCGCTGTCGCTGCTGAAGGCGTTCGTGGCTCCGCCGCCGGTCATTCGCGACGACACCGAAGCGATGCAGGAGCGCGTCGACGCCACCGCTACGAGTGTGCTCGCGCTGCTCGGCATCGACGCTGATCCGATCTCGAGCCGCGAACACATTCTGCTCGCGAACCTGCTGCAGGCGGCATGGAGCGATGGACGTGATCTCGATCTCGCCGGCTTGATCGGCGGCATTCAGTCACCGCCGTTCAACACGGTCGGTGTGATGCCGCTCGATACGGTGTTTCCGCCGAAGGATCGGACCGAGCTGGCGATGAAGCTGAACAACCTGTTGGCGGCGCCGGGCTTTCAGACCTGGATGCAGGGCGAACCGCTCGATACCGCGACGCTGTTGTACGATGCGAACGGCAAGCCGAAGGGCTCCATCGTTTCGATCGCGCATCTCGGCGACGCCGAGCGCATGTTCTTCATGACGCTCCTGCTCGCCGATATTCTCGCATGGGTGCGCACGCAGCCGGGCACCGGCTCGCTGCGCGCGATTCTGTACATCGATGAACTGTTCGGCTACATGCCGCCGGTCGCGAATCCGCCGTCGAAGGTGCTGCTGCTCACGTTGCTCAAGCAGGCGCGCGCCTACGGGCTCGGCGTCGTGCTCGCCACGCAGAATCCGGTGGATCTCGACTACCGCGGCCTATCGAACACCGGCACGTGGTTTATCGGACGCTTACAAACCGAACGCGACAAGATGCGCGTGATGGAAGGTCTCGAAGGGGCGTCGGGCAGACAGCCGTTCGACAAAGCGGCCATGGAGCAGACGATCGCCGGACTCGGCAAACGTGTGTTTCTCATGCACAGCGTCCACGAGTCGGCGCCGATCACCTTTGAAACACGCTGGACGATGTCGTATCTCGCCGGCCCGATGACCCGCGAGCAGATCAAGTCGCTGAGCGCGCGCACCGGCGCTGCGTATGGGGCAGCCGCGGCGGCGAATGCGGGCGGGACCACGCGACCGAACAACACCGCAGGGAGCACGGGCGGCAGCGGCGGCGGCAGCATGACGTCGCTCGATCCGTCGGCGTCGGCTCAGGCGCCGGTCCTACCGGCCGATGTGCCGCAGTACTTCCTGCCCGTGCAATCGAACGGGGGACCGATCAGCTATCACCCGGCCGTGTTGGGGGTGGCCGATGTGTCGTTTGCGAGTGCCAAGTACGGCGTGACAGAGCAGCGCCGCGTAGCTCTGTTGGCGACCATGGACGACGGTCCGATCACACTCGAGTGGGATAACGCGGATCGGATCGACCTTGATCCGTCGGCACTCCAACGCGGCCCGAGCAATGGGACGGCGTATGGCGCACTGCCGAAGGCCGCGACCAACGCGAAGAGCTATCCCGCGTGGAGCAAAGCGTTCCAGAAATGGATCGTCACGAACGAGAGCGTGTCATTGCTCCGCAGCGCTGCGTTCAAGCAGACGTCGAACCCGGGCGAATCGGAGCGTGATTTCCGGATCCGATTACAGCTGATGGCGCGGGAAGCGCGCGACAATCAGATCGAGACGCTGCGCGGCAAGTACGCCACGAAGCTCGCGTCGTTGCAGGAACGTCTTCGTCGCGCCGAGCAGGCCGTGCAGCGCGAGCAGGCTCAAGCCTCGCAGGCGAAGATGGATACCGCGATCTCAGTCGGGGGTGCGATCCTTGGCGCGATCTTCGGTCGCGGCAAGATTTCCGCCGGCGCGATCGGCAAAGTCGGGACGGCGGCCCGTGGCGCCGGACGCGCCGCGCAGCAACAGGGCGATGTGACGCGCGCCAACGAAAGCGTGCAGGCGCTGCAAGCGCAGTACGCCGATCTCGAAGCGGCGCTGCAGCTAGACATCGATGCGCTGGGCGCGACCTACGACGCGCAGCAGGATGCGCTCGAGGCGATCCCCATCAAGGTCAAGAGCGGCGACGTGCATGTGCAACTCGTGGCACTGGTGTGGGTGCCGTTCCACCGCGATGCGACCGGAATGGCCACGGCGGCCTGGCGATAAGCCGGGCCGCCGTGGGCGTGCCAGGGCAGAACGCGACCGGAGACCGGTCAGAACGCGCTGAACGCGTATGCGACCGCGTAGGCAATGAGGAACGCGAGTCCGCCTTGGGCGAGCGACTGCTTGTCGAATCGGATCGAGCGGGCACGCGTGAGATGCGGGGGAACGGGACGGTGCATGGACGGCTCCGGAAAAAGGGCAGGTGCTTTCCGACGCCGGAAGCGCGCCTGAGGTAACGGCGTGCTATGACTCAGTGTGGCCGCGGCTTCGCGTTCAGCGACCAGTCGAAAGGGATCTCCCGCATCCCGAAGCGCCCGGATTCGAGTCGCTTCTTGGTCTCGCCGTCGAACCACGTGGCGAGATAGGCGCCGACTTCCGACCGCGAATTGCCGAAGTCGAACCGGTAGTACGTGAAGATGGGACTCAGGCGTGGGAACCGCGTCTCGATCTGGTTCTTCGTGGTGTCCTTCAGGAACCGTCTCCCCTGATCGAACAGCTGCCGATCGAGCTCCGCCCCCGTGTACGCCTCCGACCGCAGCGGCGGGCTCCCTTTGGCCGCCGACACGAGCGCAAAGTGAATACGTGGATCGTGGAAATCCTTGCGGATGATCCGATGCTCCACCTCGTCGAGCGACAACGTACGTCCGGCGGCACGCACGATCGGCTCGCTCCACGGTCCTTTGAGCCGTAGAAACCCGAGCGTGCGGTCGATGTTCCGGATACTCTCTCGCTCGTCGTGTTTGACGATCAGCTGAATGGTGTACGCGTTGTAGACGTTGATCCAGAACGCCAAACGCTCGTCATCGTCGGCACCGGCGAGCTGTGCGCGCTCGAGCGACGTCAGATAGCGACGGAACGCAGCCGCGTCACGAAACGCGTCATAGTCCACCAGCCCATCGGTCACGTGCGCGCGCAACAACGCATCGAACGCGGAGTGGTCGACCGTCTCACGCGCGGCTGGTAGGCCGGTGGCCGGCTGCCCCGATGCCGGCGGCACGGGCGGCGTTTGCACGGGCGCCGTTTGCGCGACGAGCGGTGTCGCGATGACAAGCGCGACCCACGCCCACCGTCGTGCGACGTCCGAGGCCCTGCGCAACGAGAAAGACATTGTGTATAGTACGACGATGAGTACCGACTGGTTGTTGGGCATCTGGCGCCTCATGCGCGCCGACGCGTCACTCGACTTCGCCCCGGGTGTGCGCATGGAGTTTCTCATCGACGGCGTGCTCCGCTACCACGTGGACGTCGGCGGACAGGATCAGGTCGTCGATCTCGTCTATCGCGTCGACGCTGAAGTACTGTACACCGACAACCCGGCGGCGCCGCACAGCATGAGCGTCCGCATCGAACGTGGGGTCGGCGACGTGCTGCTGCTCGACTTCGGTGGCGCGCAGGCGATGCTGGTGCGTGAAGTCGAGCACCCCGAACGTTACATCCAGTAGGCGTACTGCTTCGTGACCATCACGAAACCGGACAGCGCGGCATTCGTGACGGCGTGCACCAGCACGAGATCGCCCAGTGACTTCGTCTTCCACATCCACCAGTTGTAGATGAAGCCGCAGAGCAGCCCGACTTCCCAGAACGGACCGTGCTCGCTCGCGAACAGCACCGCCGTGGACACGAACGCCAGCACGTTGAACGTGCCCAGCGGCACCTTCTGCCAATCGTTGTTCACGATCCAGCGGGGCAGCCAGCCACGCCAGAAAAGCTCCTCCAGAATGGGCACCAGTAACGCGGCACGGACCACGCGCAGGATCACGACCAGCGGGTCCGCCAGCTCCGACGGCGCGATCGTCGTCTTCACGGTCCCGGTAATGCTGTTCTGAAAGAGCCAGTGCTCGCGCCACCCCGGAAACAGCTGATCGGGCGCGACCCACATGGCACAGACCGCCAACCCCAGTAGCACGCTCGGCACCACGTGGCGCACGCGAAGTGACAGCACCACGTCTCGCGAGATCGTGAGCATCACCGCGACCAACACGCCGACGCGGAAAATCGATTCCCAAGGCTGCGGTATCGGGAGGGAGGGCCCGACCGCCAGCAGGATCATGAACACCGCAAACGGCGCGATCCACGGGAGCGACGGGTACTGCCGGATCAATGAATGTTCGGACATGCTCCAATTCTATCGCCGGAGGAGCCAGCGTGGCCCCTCCCACGATCACGGACCGTACACGACCGGCGAGATGCCCTGCTTGATGTCCCGGGCGCCGGCGGCCACACCGGTGCCGACCGCCAAGCCCGCCGTCAAGGCGGTGCCGAGCCCCACGAGCGGAAGGAACGGCACCAACACCGCGCCCAAGAGAAAGGCGGCCCCACCGGCGGCCCACGGCGCGATGCCCGTCTGCACCGAGTCGACGTACCGCAGACGATTGCGGACGAACCGGCGCGTGGTGCCGTGCAGCACGACGGCGAGGATGCTGGCGATGACGAACGAGATGAGAAAGATCACGGAAAGCTCCTGAGTAGTAGGGAACGGAGCGCGTCACACAGCCCTTGGCGTCGTGCGTCCGTCCACCCTCTCTCTCCCTAACGCGGCGTCGCGACGGAGGTTTCAGCGCGGTCCCGTCGTGTCATTCTGCCGCGGCTTCGCGGCCACGGTCTCAGCGACGGCGTGGCGTCTCCATCTTCGTGAAATGGAGCGGCACCGAAAACAGGTCGTTGGCCAGCCGCTTCTTCTCGATCTTCACGACCTCGAGCGGAACGCTGCCGTCGGGCATCGTGACCTTGAGCGGGAAGCCACCATCCGCCGTGAGCATCCGCTGCCACGCCGGCTCGCTGCTGCGCTGCATCGCGGCCAACGGGTTCACGTAGCCACCAAGCCCCTTCGCCAGGCAGAGATCGACCGTCTGCGCCGCGCTGATCACCGTCACGTGCTCGCACGAATAGCCGGCCACGGTTTCCATGCGGCCGGTGCGCTTGATCTGCGCGTCGGCCGGCGATCTGGCGGCCACACTCGCCGCCGCCGCGGCGATCGGCATCTCCATGTAGGCGTTTTGCGCGGCCATCAGCACGTACACCTTCTGTTCCTGCGGCACCGACAGCAGCGACATCGCGCCGGCTGGCCCACCCATCGACACGCGCACCTTACCGTTGCGCACGAGATACTCCAGCTCCTGCTGCTGCGCACCGTTCGCGCCCTTCACCGACATGCGCATCGTGATCGAACCTTCGAACGGCTGCGCCGCGACCACGCGGGGCGAGACAACCGCGAACATCGCGACTGTCGCCGCTAAAATGGTGATCGGAGACACTCGAGACATCAACACACTCGGGGAAAGACGTCAGGCCATGCCGTTTCGCATCGCCTTGAGCACAAGCTCGGAGAATCGGTCGACCTCGTCCAACGTGGTATACACGTTGGGGGTGACGCGGATCCCGCTGAACTCCGCGTGCACGATCGGCGTCTGCACGACGCGGTGCTGCGATACCAACCAGCTGCCGAGCTTCACAGGATCGAGCCCGTCTACGTTGAAGAAGCCGATACCGCCGCCCCACTTGGAATCCAGCGGCGTCAGCACCTTCACCCGCCCCTTCCCCTCGGCCAGCAAACGCTTGGCCCAACGATCGCGCAGAAACTTGAGACGCGCCTGCTTGCGCGCCGCGCCGATCGCGCGATGAAACGCGAGCGACACCGAAACCGCGTTGTGATTCGCTGCCGGATGCGTGCCGATCTCCTCGTACTTGCGGATATCGGCCTCCTGCCCCGGGTTGCCCGCCATCAACGGCCACATCGATTCGATCTTGTCCTTGCGCACGTACAGGAAGCCCGTGCCGATCGGCGCCAGCAGCCATTTGTGCAAGCTCGTACCGTAGTAGTCCACGTCGAGCTCATCGCGCGTGAACGGGAATTGCGCGAAGGCGTGCGCCCCGTCCACGAACGTGGCCACCCCCTTCGCGCGCGCCATCGCGATCAGCTCCTTCACGGGGAGAATCTGCCCCGTCAGGTTCGTGATGTGCGTGATCTCCATGACCCGCGTGCGCGGCGTTATCGCGGCGGCGAACGCGTCCACGATTGGTTGCGGCTCGGTGCACGGCACCGGGAACGACACTTCCTTCACCACGATGCCATCACGACGCGCGCGCTGCTTCCACGCGTTCAACATGCGACCGTAGTTCTGGTTACTGACGACGACTTCGTCACCGCGCTCGAGATCAATACCGAAGATGAGCGTTTCGAGCGCTTCCGACGCGTTGCGCGTGATCGCCATTTCGTTCGTGTTGCAGCCGAACTCGAGCGCCAACTCCCGTCGTACGATTTCGACGCGCGGCTCGAGCGTCTGCCACATGTGAATCACCGGCAGCTCGTTGGAAAAGCGTAGATCTCGCTCGAGCTGGGCCATGACATGCGACGGCGCCGGTGAGCAGCCGCCGTTGTTCAGGTTGATCCACGTGCGGTCGAGATCGAACGCGCGCTGGATCGGCTCCCAGAAATCCTCGTCCGAGGCAAACGCCTCGGCCTGGGCCGCATCACCGCGCCAGGCGGGTGCAGAGGGGTCGAAGAGGGCGACGCCGCGATCTTTCGCGACGTCGGCGGCATCGAGCAGGCGCCTGATCGCGTGCGGTGAAAATCGCGGCGAGAAGCTCGGAGCGAGCGCGGCAGCAAGGCTGGGCAGGGCGGTCGCCCCGGCCACGGCGGAAACAAAGAGTCGGCGGTCCATAATGGAACATGCCGCCGAATTCCGTAGGCCGCGAGGGGATGAAACGACAGGTGCCGCCGTGCCACCCCCAGCCTAGAACAGCGACCGGAGTCCGAAGCTCAAGGTACGGCCGGCGGTGACCGTCGCATTGTCGGGAGCGCCGCGTTGCACGTTCAGCAGATTCTCTCCGCCGAACATCACCGACAGGTCACCGCGCAGCCGATAACTCGCATTGGTCCGCCAGCGCGTTACACCGCTGTAGTTCAGCCAGTAGCGACGCAACAGCGACCCACCGACGTCGTACTCTTGGGTGGTATTTGCGAGTGCTTCACCGATCGCGGTGCGATCATAACCGATCCAGTCCGCCGCCCGCGTGGCGGTCGAACTGAGACTCCACCGACGGGCCGCCCACGTGGCCGACAGACTCACCGTCGATGCCGGCACATCGAGCATGCGATCGCCCACGCGCAGCTCACCACGGTACCCATTGGCCGTGCGGGCCACACGACTGTCCACGAGCGACAGCGTACTGGCCAGCTGCAGACTGCTCCGACGCGCCGTGGCTTGCAGCTCCCAGCCCCGGTTCGTGATCGCACCCACGTTCTGCAGCGTGTACGACAGGTTGCGGACGATGCGGCCGTTGGGTCCGACCGCCGTCGTCATCGATCCGACCGGCTGGATCAACCCGGAGGCTTCCTGATCGAATCGTGTGACGTGCAGCGAGACGCCATGCGCCAATACCAGATCGGCACCCGCTTCGATCCCGGTCTGCTGCTCGGGCTGCAGGCTCGCCGATGCCACACCGCGCCCCATCCACGACGTGCCGCGCACCAGTGTGCGCGCCGGTCGAATCCCCGTGCCGAACGCACTGCGGAGCTTCAACACCGCCGGCCCGTAGTCGCGTACGTAGGCCGCGCCGATCATCGGCAACAGTGCGTGCTGCACGGTCGCCGTCGCACCGCTCGTGCGTTCGGCGCGACCACCGGCCGAAACGTACCAACGGTCCTGCCAGGACAGCATGGCCTGCGCCGACACGCCGGAGTTGTTGATCCAGCGCTGCGCGAGTCGCAACAGGGTGGGCGATGACGCAAAGGCTGGACTGAGGGCGCCACCGCCGGGGCGATATCCCGGCGCGTTCACCAACTCCGACGCCACATCACGCGTCAGCGCCTGCTCGGCCGCAAAGGTCACGGCGAGCAACGTGCCCTCGGCCACATCGAAGCGACCAACGCTGCGCAGCCGCAACGTGCCGCGATCGGCCGCGCCCTCGCCCTCGCCCAAGGCACTCGTGGACAATACGGGCGTCGGGAGCGAGGCCGCTGACAGTCCACGCAATCGATAGCCATCGACGCCAGCGATCACGGTGTGCGTCCAATGCAAGTTCGGCATCACCGCCATCGTGCCGCCGACCGTGTACTGCGACAGCGATTGGCCCGTCGCGCTGTCACCGGCGAACGGCACCCGCGCTGCGCTGCCGAGTGGCGGTCGATTCCCGTTCGAATCCGTTCGCGCGGCAGTGGGTCCACTCGTCGCCGACACTGGCGAGGTGGCACCGTCAAAGATCAGGCCCGTGCTGGCATTGGCGCGCTGCGCCGAAAAGCGCGCGGTGCCGGTGAACACGGCATTCGCGCGCACGACACGCACGTCGGCATCGGCCAGCAGCCGCTGCTCCGAGGCACCCGGCACGTACGCGCCCACGGTGCCGATGTTCAGGCCGAGGCCAAGACTGCGGGAGCTGCTGCCGCTCCGAAACGACAGCGCGTGATCCTGCACGAAGGCATCGCGCGGCGCGTAGGCCGTCGCCGACAATCCGGCCGTCGTGGACAGCTGCACCACGGGCGCGCCGGTGGGTGTCCCATCGTGTCGCGTAAGTATGTTCACCACGCCGCTGATCGCATCGGCGCCGTACAACGCCGCCCCCTGCGGTCCGCGAATGACTTCCACGCGCTCCACGCGCGCCGGATCGAGCTGCGTGACCAGCAGCGGATTGGCGACCTCGATGCCGTCCAGATAAATCTTCGGCGCACTCACCCCGAACGAGCTGGCCCCGCGAATGCTGCCGTAGCGTGCCGACAGTGTGCCGGCGCTCGCTGTCCACGACCACACGCCGGGAACGGCCAGGTCCAGCGCCTCGCCGAGTGTGCCCACACCATGCTGGGCGAGCGTCGCCCCGTCGATGACATCGAGCGCGAACGGCGACCCGCGCTGCGGCGCGCCATCGGGCGATCCCGTCACGACCACGCGATCCAGTACACTGGCCCGGCGGGAGACGGCTTGGCCCGACACGGCGCTCGTCAAGGCACCCGTCGTGACAGCCTCCGCGCCCGTTCCCGTGCCGGCATCTGCCACCACCCCCGCACGCGACGGGGCCAGCACGACTTGCGTGGTGCCAAGCACGATCGGTCGCAACGACGTACCGGCTAGCAGCGATTCCAGGACCGCACCAACCGGCACGCGATCGAGGGTGAGACACACGCGCTTCCCGGCCGGCAGCAGCTCGGCGCTGTAGGACAGTTCGATCTTGGCAACGACGGCTAGGCGATCGAGCGCTTCGCGCAGCGGCACATCGGGCACGTGCAGGTTCACGATGCGGTCCAGGGGCGGCGCCCAGATCGACGAGCGTTCCTGCGACCCGAGTCGTACAGCGCAGACCGGATCTTGCGCGGCAGCAAACACGATAGGTGCGCGCTCGGCGCGAACGACAGCAAACGGCGCGATCAAGACGGCGATCGCGCCTACGGTCAACCCACGTCGTACCACCCGCCACCGCCACATGCGCGTCGATCGCCTCGTTCAGGGATGCGGCGTTGAACCCGGTCCCTGCGGCTGAAGAAGTATCGTATCGCCACGCTGCACCACATCGGCTCCCAGGGCCAGCGCAATCACCTGCACCACCTGTGCGGCCGAGTCGCCACGGAACGACGCCGTCAGCGTTCGCCGGGCAAGCACCGAATCCCTGACCTGTAACTCGATGCCGTACCACCGACGTACGTCGGCTTGCACTTCGGCCAGCGGCGTGTCCCGATACGCCAACTGTCCGCGTGTCCACGCCATGTCGTCATCGGTGACCGTACCACGCGCCACCGCCACCGTGCCCGCCTGCAGCACGCCACGATCGCCAGCGCGCAATTCCACCGGTGCCGCACTTCCAACACTTGTATCGCGCAGCGCCACGATGCCGTGCGTGACGGCCACTGAAACACGACCGTTCACATCAGTCTTCACGGAGAAGGCGGTGCCGATGTCGCGAATCTCCGCGCCACGCGAATGCACCACGAACGGATGCGCACCGTCATGCTTCACGTCGAAGAACGCGGCACCTTCCAGCGTGACGTCGCGGTTGCCGCCGTTGAATCCCGCGGCCACCGTGAGCCGGCTACCTGGAGCGAGTACGACCGTGCTGCCGTCGGGCAGCTTCAGCGAGTCGCGTTGCCCCACCTGCGTGGCATACACCCTAGTGGCATCCCCCTGCTCCGAGGCCGTGTTACCACCGCGCCACTGCGCGATGCCCACCATGGCGGTGAGCGCGGCGGCAGCCGCAAAGACCGGTCCGCGCCAACGACGGGCCGTGCGCAAGGCGACCGTGTTGGTCGCCGCGCCGCCGCGATGGACCGTCAGCGACGGGGTCAGCGACGGGGTGTCCACCATACGCCTCCGCACGGCCGCCAGCGCCCGCTCGGTATCCACCGAGACTTCCGACCGGGCGGCTGCCCGTTCAGCACGCGCCTTAACAATGGCCGCCACCGCCGCGTCTTCCGGATGCGTCGCGAGCCACTGGGCGACTACACCCGACTCGACTGCATCGCTCGCTCCCGCCACAAAGCGGGAGATCGCGCCCCAGTCGGCTTCGGGAACGGATAGAGCAGATGGACGGACTTCGTCAGACATGCCCAAGAGACACGAGTGGATGGCGATACCCTACGTCCCCGCCTTTCCAGCGGGCCCTGGCGCAAAAGC
Source organism: Gemmatimonadales bacterium (assembly GCA_038210005.1). Lineage (GTDB taxonomy): Bacteria > Gemmatimonadota > Gemmatimonadetes > Gemmatimonadales > Gemmatimonadaceae > Gemmatimonas. Next base: position 6,657 of record JBBQXC010000061.1, on the reverse strand, counting down.
GCCACCTCCTGAAGTAGTATACGCTGCAACCGAGACCGACAGGACTCCGAGGAGTCGCGTCGACCGTATCTTGTCCCAGTCATTCTTCGACCTCATGCCCCTCGCGTCCGACGCTGACGTACTAGCCCGCCTTCGGAGCGGGGATCACGCTGCGTTCGATGCGATCTTCCGGCAGTGGTATGAGCCCGTGGTGCGCTCGGCCAACCGTGTGCTGCACGATCCGGGTGTGGCCGAAGAGCTTTCGCAGGACGTTTTCCTCGAACTCTGGCGCCGACGTGAAACATTGGCGCCGGACAGCAGCGTGGCGGGCTATCTCATGCAGGCGGTGCGCAATCGCGCGCTTAATCATTTACGCCATCTGCAGGTACAGAGGAAGTCCGCCGTCTATGTGGAGGCGCTCAGTGAGCCGGCCGAGCATGCCGACGCCGAGACGCAGGCGGGCGAACTGCGGGACGCGATTCGTGACGCCATCGAGGCACTCCCGCCGCGCACGCGCGAAGTGTTTTTGATGAGCCGCGAACGCGACCTGCGCTACAGCGAAATCGCCGAGCAGCTCGGCGTGACGGTCAAGGCGGTAGAAGCCAACATGACTCGTGCGTTGCGACAGTTACGAGAGAAGCTGTCCCCTTTCCTACCGAAGGCCGGCGAGTAGGACGTAGGGTTCGATGACGATGGTGTGTTGCCTACAGCGAACGCCTTAACGATGCCGTCGCGACTGTCGCGAGGTTCGCAGGCGGCCCCTCCGAGAGGTCAATCATGGCACGATCCCGCTTTCTCACGCTGACGGCGACCGCGACGCTGCTCGGCGCAGCAGCCTGCAGCCTCGATAGCAGCAACGGCCCGAACGCCTTCCTGTCCGATCTGGCGTTCAGCACGGCCCCCGCCGGACTCGACCTCGTAACCAGCAGCTACGCGCCGTCCGACAACGGCGGGATGCCGTGGGGTGGACCCGGCCGTGGACGTGGCGGCGGACCGGGCATGGGCGGCTTCATGGGCGGCGGACTGGGCGATGCCTTCATTGGCGGCGCGGCCCCCGGACGCGGTCCGCACGGCGGACCGTTCGGTATCCGTATCGACTCCAACTGCCTCTACGCGGCGAGCACCGGTGATCTGACCTGCGGACCGACGGTCAAGAACGGCCTCACGGTGGCAGCGATCTATACGATCAAGAATGCCGCAGGCACCGCGCAATCGGCGATCGACAGTCTCACCACGAACTCGGTACGGGTACGCACGGCGGTTACCGGTACAGCCACCCGCAGCCGCGAAGGCAGCGTAACGGCCACGGTGAACAACAGCGGTGATCGCACGGTCACGGGCCTCGCGGCCGGCAGCACGCAGCGCACGGTGAATGGCACATCGCAGGGCAACGAGACGGCCACCGGCACCACTCGTGAAGGCAAGACCTTCTCGTCAGTGCGCACCGCCTCCGACACCACCACGGGACTCGTGATTCCGGTGTCCGCCACGACGCAGACCTATCCGACCGCCGGCACCGTGATTCGCCGCATGAAGGTGATCATGACGATTGATGGCACGAGCTCGAGCAGGGAGCGACGCGAGGTGCTCACGTATGACGGTAATACGAGGGCGAGACTGCAGATCACGGAGGACGGCACCACGAAGAACTGCACCGTCACGCTCCCGCGCGGTCGCCCGACCTGCTCGTGAAACTGCAGCGCGGCTACTCGTCGCCGGCGCTGAAATCGAGCGACGCGGAGTTGATGCAGTAGCGCATGCCGCCGGGCGCCGGGCCGTCGTCGAAGACATGCCCGAGATGCGAGTCGCACGTTGCGCAGTGGACTTCCACACTCACGATGAACCACCGCCGATCGGTGCTGGTCTCGACGGCCAGATCGGTCAGCGGCGCGGTGAAGCTCGGCCAACCGGTACCAGAGTCGAATTTCGCGCTCGACGAGAACACGGGCTGGCCACACCCCGCGCAGAGGTACCGGCCTTCATCGTGGTGATCCCAATAGCAGCCGCCGAACGCCCGCTCGGTGCCGTGAGAGCGCAGGACACGGAACTGTTCGGTCGAGAGAATCGTCCGCCACTCCTGCTCGCTCTTGCGGATTTTGTCTGCCATAGGTCAAATGAACGGCATGACGCCCGCACCCGCCAGCGCCAACGCGCCCGAAGACTGGCAACTCGGTCCCGATGCACCGCAAACGCATCGCTGGTGGCTGCGCGCGCTCGGCCGCACCATCTTCTTTCGCGCGGGCTGGCGCTTCGAGGGGCAGATGCCGAACGTGCCTCGCTTCGTCGCCATCGTCGCCCCGCACACATCGAATTGGGATTTCCCGATCGGCATGGCGGCCAAATGGGCGCTCGGCTTCGACGCCCACTGGTGGGGCAAGCACACGCTGTTCGCTCCTCCAATGGGTTGGTTCATGCGAGCCAATGGCGGCATTCCATTGGATCGCAAGAATTCCCAGAACGCCGTGGAGCGCACGATCGAAGCGTTCCGGTCACACGAACGATTCGCGCTCGCCCTCGCCCCTGAGGGCACGCGGAAAAAGGTCACGGCGTGGCGCAGTGGCTTCTGGCACGTGGCCAAGGGCGCCAACGTCCCCATCTGCTGCGTCGCCCTCGATTTCCCGCGCAAAGTGGTACGACTCGGGCCCACCACGATGCCCGTTGAAGAGGATCCCGCCGAAGGGATCGCCCGCATCCGGACGTACTACGCGGACGTGGCGGGATACGACCCCTCGCAACAGCCCTGATTTGGGCTTCGCGCCCGAGCCGTCTCGCAGTGCCCCTTGCGCGGTGCGTTCCTGGTTCACCCCCCAATGCCGAACATGACGCCAGCGTCGCGTTCTTCTTCGCCGCCCCTTCCGCCCAGCCGGTCTACAGCGGAATTTGTGGGGGTCCCTTACGGAGAGAGTTCCGAATGCGCATGACGACTGTCGGCGTGGTGGGCGCCGGGGCCATGGGGAGCGGCATTGCCGCCCTCGCTGCCTCGGCGGGCTGCCGTGTCGTGTTGCTCGATATCCCCGGCGATAGCGATCCCAAATCGCCGAACCGCAGTGCGCCCGCCAAGAACGGGTTGCAGAAAGCGATCAAGTCCAAGCCAGCCTCCTTCATGGAGGCGGCGGCAGCGGCTCGCGTGCGTACTGGCAACACCGAAGATCACCTCCAGCTCCTCGCCGAGTGCGATTGGATCTGTGAAGCGATCGTCGAACTCGCCGCGCCGAAGCAACAGCTGTTCGCGCGTATCGAAGCGCTGATGAAGCCCACGGCGATCATCTCGTCGAACACCTCGGGCATCCCGATGTCGGTGCTGCTCGAAGGGCGCGGTGAGAAATTCCGTCGCCGCTTCCTCGGCACGCACTTCTTCAATCCGCCGCGGTACATGCACCTGCTCGAGATCATTCCGACACCGGACACCGATCCGGCGGTGATCGGAGCAACGCGCGAGTTCGCCGAGCGCACGCTCGGCAAGGGCATCGTCATCGCCAAGGACGTACCGGGCTTCATCGCCAACCGGCTGGGTGTGTACGGCATGGTCGGTACCATGCGACGCATGGAGCAACACGGCCTGACCATCGACGACGTGGACGGGCTCACCGGCTCGCTGATCGGCCGCGCACGTACCGCTACGTTCCGTACCGGTGACCTCTCGGGTCTCGACGTGCTCGCGCACGTGACCAAGGGTATCGGTGGCGCAACCGGTGAAGACTTCGCCCTCCCGTCGTGGATGCTCGAAGAACTGGTCGCCAAGGGAAAGCTTGGTGACAAGACCGGCGGCGGCTTCTACGCGAAGACCAAAGACGGCACGCAGACCTTCGACTGGAAGTCCAATGGCTATGTGCCGCAGCAGCGGCTCGAGGGTGGAGAGATCGGTCAGGCCATCCGTCTGCCGATCGCGCAGCGCCTTCCGGCCGCCGTCGCGATGACGGGCGCGCACGGGGCGTTTCTGCGCGACCATCTCGCCGACGCCGCGCACTACACGCTCACGCTTGCCTCCGAACTGGCGTACGATATCGTGGCAATCGACCGCGCCATGGAGTGGGGCTACGGCTGGGAAGCGGGCCCCTTCCAGATCATGGACGCGCTGGGCATCGAATGGCTGCGCGCCGAGTTTCGCGCGCAAAACAAGAACATCCCACCACTCCTGGAGATGGCGAAGGGGTCGTTTTACAAGGACGGTGAGTATCTCACCTTCGACGGCACCTACGAACCCATTCCGGGCATCCCCGGCCGACTGGCGCTCGCGAGCCTCGCCAAGAGCGGACGCGTACTCGACGACAACGGCCTCTCCCGCCTGATCGATCTTGGCGACGGCGTGGCCTGCTTCGAGTTCCGTTCGAAGATGAACAGCCTCGGCGACGGCGTGCTCGAGGGACTCGAAAGCGCGCTCAGCAAAGTCGAAAAGCTCGGCTTCAACGGCCTGGTGATCGGCAACGAAGACGCACGCGCCTTCAGCGTCGGCGCTGATTTGTCGCTGGTCTCGTTTGCGGTGTCGGCCGGCGCCTGGGACGACATCGCCGTCTCCTGCAAGACGTTCCAGGACAGTGTGATGTCGATTCGCCGCGCGCCGTTCCCGGTGGTCGTCGCACCGGCCGGTATGACGCTCGGCGGCGGCGCGGAGTTCACGCTGCACGCCGATGCGGTGCAGGCGCATGCCGAGACGTACATGGGGCTCGTGGAGGCCGGCGTCGGACTGTTGCCGGGCGGCGGTGGTACGAAGGAATTGCTCATGCGCTTCACCGCGGAACTGCAGAACTACGAAGAGGTCGATCTGTTCGGCGCCGTGAAGCGCGCGTTCAAGTTGATCGCGTTCGCGACCACGACGACTTCGGCGTACGAGGCGAAGGCATTGGGCTTCCTGCGCGAGAGCGATCGCATCAGCATGAATCGCGATCACCAGATCGCCGATGCGAAAGCGCGTGTGCTCGATCTCGCGCGCGGCTATCTCCCACCCCTCGAACGCACCGTGCGCGCACTCGGTCGCGAAGGGTTGGGCAATCTCGAGTACGCCCTCTGGGCGGCGAAGGAGGCCGGTCAGGCGTCGGCACACGATGTCCGCGTCGGTCGCGCTATCGCCTACGTGTTGTGCGGCGGCGACGGCACTCAACGTGACGTTACCGAGCAGGACCTGCTCGACCTCGAGCGCGAACAGTTCCTCAGCCTTCTCGGCACCAAGGAGACGCAGGAGCGCATCGCGTACACCCTCAAGACTGGCAAGCCGCTGCGGAATTGAGCGCGCGGCAGGAGAGATAGAGATGACCGAGGTCGTGATCGTCAGTGCCGCCCGCAGCGCGGTAGCGCGCGGCAAGGCGGATGGTGCGCTCGCCGGTGTACATCCGGTGGATTTGTCGTCCACGGTGATGAAGGCGGCAATCGATCGCGCGGGTATCGACCCCGCGATCATCGAAGACGTGCAGTGGGGCTGTGCGATGCCTGAGGCGTCGCAGGGTCTCAATCACGCGCGCCTGGCTTGGCTGCGTGGCGGCTTCCCGGTGGAGACGTCGGCGGCGACCGTGAATCGCTTCTGCTCATCGGGGCTGCAGTCGGTGGCGTACGCATCGCAGGCCATCATCGCGGGTCAGGGTGATGCGGTGATGGCCGGTGGCATCGAGATGATGTCGCAGGTGCCGATGTCGGGCTACAACGCCCGCCTCTCGCCGGCGATCACCGAGAGCTACATCGGCATGGGCTTCACCGCCGAACGCGTCGCGAAGCGCTGGGACATCTCGCGCGCAGCACAGGATCAGTTCGCGTTCGAGAGTCAGCAGAAGGCGGTGTCGGCGATTCAGCGCGGCGTCTTCACCGACGAGATCGTCCCGATCCACACACAACGCTACACGTGGAAAGGCGCCGAGAAGACCGTCACGGATGTCGTCTTCTCCATCGACGAGTGCCCGCGCGCGGATACCACGCTCGAAGGGCTCGCCAAGCTGCGTCCGGCGTTCTCTCCCACGGGCACGGTCACGGCGGGGAGTGCCAGCCCGTACTCCGATGGTGCAGCCGCCGTGCTCGTCATGAGCGCGGCGAAGGCTAAGGAGCTCGGCATCACTCCGCTCGCGCGCTTCGTGAGCTTTGCCGTGGCCGGCGTGGCTCCCGACATCATGGGCGTCGGACCGATCAAGGCGGTGCCGAAGGCGCTCGCGCGCGCCGGCATCACGCTCGCCGATCTCAAGCTCATCGAATTCAATGAGGCCTTCTCGGCGCAGGCGTTGGCCGTGATCAAGGAACTCGAGATGGACACGAGCATCACCAACGTGAACGGCGGTGCCATCGCGCTCGGGCATCCCTTGGGCGCGACCGGTGCCAAGCTCACGACACAGCTCGTGCACGAACTCCGTCGCCGCGGCGGCGGCTACGGCATGGTCACGATGTGCATCGGCGGCGGAATGGGCGCCGCCGGCATCTTCGAGGTGTACGCGTAGCAAAACCCACGGCCCACGGCTCACGGCTCACGGCCCACGGCTCACGGCCCACGGCTCACGGCCCACGGCTCACGGCCCACGGCCGAGAGCACAGAGCCCCCAGCCCAAAGCCCGGGAGCCCACCGCCTCGAGCCCACAGCGCGCAGTCACGCGCCGTGGGCTCGTTGCTCTGCTACACCCGTCCTTTCTCCGCCGCGCCTTTTGCCGCAACGCCCAACGCCTGCACGACCTCACCCAACACCCCGAAGCGTGGGTCACTGGTGAG
>JBBQXC010000060.1:0-24628 GCA_038210005.1 Gemmatimonadales bacterium | reverse complement strand
GCCCTTGCTCTGCCACGTGCGACCGCCGTCGGTCGAGCGCCAGATGCCGCGCCCCACCGACGAGTTGCCACGGATCGACGCCGAGCCGGTGCCCACCCAGATCACTTCGGGATCGCTCTCCGCAATGGCGATCGCGCCGATATTGCCGACATCGAGAAAGCCGTCGGTCACGTTGCGCCAGTGCGCGCCGGCATCGTCGGTCTGCCACACGCCGCCGCCGGTGGTCCCCATGAAGAACACGTGCGGCTGCGCCGGAATGCCGGCAACGGCGGTGGCACGCCCCCCGCGATGCGGGCCGATGCCGCGAAACTGCAGCGGCAGCGACGCCAGGAGATCGGTCGCAACCTCTGGTGCCGCCACCGCGGCGGGCCCACGCGGGGCCATCCGCTGGGCTGCGAGCGGCGAGCCACCTACCACCAGTCCCAAGACCGCGAGCGCACTACGGACGAGGCTGAGCATACGAAAATCCATATCGTGTGACGGGGTCGTGAGTAGGTGGGGCCGTTCCACGGCGTTCTCGACGGGGCGCACACCCGACAACCGAGAGTATTGGCGGCGTGAGGCTCGGCCATTAATTTTATCTTCTGCCCCCATTTTGGGGACGACGTGGCAAGACCAGCTACTTCCCAGACAACCAAGGGGCGACCGTGACAGGTCGCCCCTTGTGTTGCGTGGAACTTCCCGGCGGTGTGGGGGCGCTCTTCTGCGGCAGCCTTCGAGTCTTCTTCGTCCGGTGTTCCTCGTGAAGCCGGTTTGCGGGTTTTCAGTATGAGCTTTGGTGCGGTTGGTGCGTTCCGTCCCACGACGGTCCTGCCGGTGTTCGATGCCGAGGGGATCGCGGCCGTGGTGCGTCAGGTGCGGGAGCCGGTGCACGTGGTGTACGATCCACGGCTGGCCACCCCGGCCCTTGGTCTCTGTGTCGGCGGCGAGGTGCACCCCCAGCGCGAGCTGGGCCCCACGGACTATGCGTTGCTGGCCACCCTGCCGGCCACGTACCCCGAGTGGCTCGGCGATCGGAGCTTCAACGAGGCGCACGGCGTGCGCTTCCCCTACGTGGCCGGTGAAATGGCCAACGGCATCGCCACCACCGACATGGTGATCGCGATGGCGCACGCGGGGATGCTCGGGTTCTTCGGCGCCGGTGGCCTGGGCTACGAGCGCGTGGAAGCGGGCATCGTCACCATCAGCCAGGCGCTCGGGGATGACCCGCGCTGGGGGGTGAATCTGATTCATTCTCCCGCCGAGCCTGAGCTCGAGGACCGGGTGGCGGACCTCCTCATCCGGCGTGGCGTCCCCCGCATCTCGGCATCCGCGTTCATGGCGCTCACCCCCTCGGTGGTGCGCTGCTCGGCGGCCGGCCTGTCGCTCGATGCGTCTGGGCAGATCGTGCGCCGGCATCATGTCTTCGCCAAGATCTCCCGCGCCGAAGTGGCGGCCCAGTTCATGGAGCCGGCACCGGTGGAGATGCTGCAGCAGCTGGTGGCGGCGGGGAAGATCACCGCCGCGGAGGCGGAGCTGGCGCGTCATGTGCCGGTGGCCGAGGACATCACGGTGGAGGGCGACAGCGGCGGGCACACCGACAATCAGACGCTGGTGGCGCTGGTGCCGCGGATTCTGGCCCTCCGCGACGAAATCTCCGCGAAGCACGGCTACACCCGGAATATCCGGGTGGGAGCGGCCGGCGGACTGGGCACGCCTAGCGCCGTGGCAGCAGCGTTCGCCCTCGGCGCAGCGTACGTGGTGACAGGCTCGGTGAACCAGAGTGCCGTCGAGGCCGGGCTGTCGGACGCGGCGAAGGCCATGCTGGCCCAGGCCGGCATCGCCGACGTGGCGATGGCGGCAGCCGCCGACATGTTCGAACTCGGCGTCAAGCTGCAGGTGCTGAAGCGCGGGACGATGTTCGCGGCGCGAGCCAATAGCCTCTACGAGGTGTATCGGAGTTACGAGAGTCTCGAGTCGATGCCGGCCGAGGTCCGCACAAAAGTGGAAACCAAGGTCATGGGCGCCACGCTGGATACCGTGTGGCGTGAAACCGAAGCCTTCTGGACCATGCGTGACCCGGGTCAAATTGAACGGGCCAAGACCGACCCGAAGCACCGGATGGCGCTCGTGTTCCGGTGGTATCTCGGCAAGTCCAGCCGCTGGGCGATCGAAGGCGATCCGGCGCGCCGCGCCGATTATCAGATCTGGTGCGGACCCGCGATGGGTGCTTTCAATGCCTGGGTGGCGGGGTCATTCCTCGCCGAGCCCGGCGAACGCACCGTGGTGCAGATCGCGCTCAACCTGCTCGAGGGGGCCGTCGTGGTCGCGCGCAGTCAGCAACTCCGTGCGTTCGGCGTTCCCGTTCCCACATCGGCGTTGCACTTCCGTCCCCGTCGTCTCAGTCTCTGAATCCGACCCTGTTCCTCGAGTATCATCAAACCCGCATGACCCACTCAGCAGAGACGAACGCGTTGTCCGACAGCCATCGCATGCATCCTATCGCCGTTGTCGGCCTCGGTGCCCTCTTCCCCGGTTCGACCACGGTGGATGGGTATTGGCGCGATATCATCGAATCCCGTGACCGCCTGACCGAAGTGCCGCGTTCGCATTGGCTGCGCGAGGATTATTTCGATCCCACGCCGGGCACGGCCGACAAGATCTACGCCACGAAGGGTGGATTCATGCCGTCGGTGGACTTCTCGCCGCTCGAATTCGGCATGCCGCCCAACGCGATGCCGTCTACCGATACGGCGCAGCTGCTGGCGCTGGTGGTCGCCAAGCGCGTGCTCGAAGAGGCGACGCGCGGCAAATACGAGTCGGTGGATCGCTCGCGCATGAGTGTCGTGCTGGGTGTGGCGTCGGCCACCGAGTTGGTGGCACACATGTCGGGGCGCCTGCAGCGCCCGGTGTGGGAATATGCCATGCGTCAGGCCGGACTTGATGACGAGGAAGTGGCGCGCATCAGCAAGGTCATCGACGGCTGCTATGTGCCGTGGCAGGAGAGCACGTTCCCCGGCTTGCTGGGCAACGTGGTGGCAGGTCGTATCACGAACCGGCTCGATCTGGGCGGCACCAACGCGGTCGTCGACGCGGCGTGCGCCGGATCACTCGCGGCGATCGCGATGGCGGTGAACGATCTCGCGCTCGGCAACTCCGATCTCGTCATCACCGGCGGCGTGGATGCGCTGAACGACATCCTGATGTACATGTGCTTCGCGCAGACGGGCGCGCTGTCGATCAGCGGCGACTGTCGCCCGTTCAGCGATCAGTCCGACGGCACGATGCTCGGCGAAGGGATCGGGATGCTTGCGCTGCGTCGTCTGGAAGACGCCGAGCGCGACGGCGATGCGATCTATGCGGTGATCCGTGGGCTCGGCTCATCGTCGGACGGCAAGGCGAAGAGCATCTATGCCCCCTCGGCGCGTGGTCAGACGCTGGCGCTGCGTCGTGCCTACGAGCGTGCCGGCTACGGCCCGGAAACCGTGGGCTTGGTGGAAGCGCACGGCACCGGGACGGTGGCCGGCGACATGGCGGAGTTTGAAGCGCTCAAGCAGGTGTTCGAAGAAGCGCAGACGCCGGTGGGACATTGCGCCCTCGGCTCGGTGAAGGCGCAAATCGGTCACACCAAGGCTGCCGCGGGTGCTGCGGGCATGATCAAGGCCGTGCTCGCGCTGCACCAGAAGGTGCTGCCGCCTACCGCCAAGGTGCGCGCCCCCAACCCCGAGCTGGGCATCGACGAGAGTCCGTTCTACCTGAACACGGAAGCGCGTCCGTGGGTGCATGCAGAGAATTATCCGCGTCGTGCCTCGGTGAGTGCCCTGGGTTTCGGTGGCACGAACTTCCATGTGGCGTTGGAGGAGTACACCGGGCCCTCTGAGCATCCGTTGCATGTTCGGGCACTCCCGGCTGAGCTGATGCTGTTGTCGGCAGAGAGCCCGGCGGCGCTGGCGGCCGCGTGCCGTGCGATGGCGACGGCGTGCACCACCGACGGCGCGTTGGAGCATGTGGCCAAGCGGTCACAGGCGGCTTTCAGTGCGTCGGCCGTGGCGCGTGTGTCGGTGGTGGCGAGTGATGAAGCGGATGCGCGCGAGAAGCTCGCGTTTGCGGCCGAAACGATCGAGAAGACGGCAGCCAGCGGCGGGACGTCGTTCTCGTCGCCCAAGGGTGTGGCGTATGGGACGGGGGCGCTTGACGGCCGCGTGGCGTTCCTCTTCCCTGGTCAAGGAAGCCAGTACGTGGGCATGGGCGGTGAACTCGCCATGCACTTCGACGCGATGCGTGAAGTACTCGATGCGGCCACGGGCACTGTAGGCGAAGCGGCGCCGGGTGATACGTTGGCAACGCGCGTGTATCCGCAGCCGGTGTTCAACGATGCCGCGCGCACTGCGCAAAGCACGCGACTCTCGGCTACGCAGTGGGCACAGCCGGCGATTTCGGCAACCAGTCTCGGTATGCTGCGGTTGCTGGATGGTATGGGCTTGCAGCCGGCTGTAGTGGCCGGCCACAGTTTGGGTGAAGTGACGGCGGCGGTGGCAGCGGGGATGTTTGATGCGCAGACGGGCGTGGCCGTGGCGCGTAAGCGCGGTGCGTTGATGGCCAGTGCGAGTGAGACGCCAGGCACGATGTCGGCGGCCGCATCAGACCCGGCTACCGTGGCGCGCATTGTATCGGGTATCGATGTAGTCCTCGCGAATCACAATAGCCCCACGCAGGTGGTGTTGTCGGGCGCGGTGCCCGAGGTAGAGCGCGCGGAAAAGGCACTCGAGGCGGCGGGGATTGCTGCGCGTCGACTGCAGGTATCGAATGCGTTTCACTCGCCGCTGGTGAGTGCGTCGGTGCTGCCGTTCCAGGAGTTCCTGCGCGGTGTGACGGCGTCGTCGCCGCGCGTGCCGTTTTTCGCGAACGCGACGGCGGCGGTGTATCCCACCGATGCAGCGGCTGCATGTACCCAACTGGCCGGCGCGATCGCGCAACCGGTGCGGTTTGTGGAGCAGATCGAGGCGATGTACGCGGCCGGTGCGCGCACGTTTATCGAAGTGGGCCCCGACTCGGTGCTGTCGCGTCTGACCGAGCGGTGCCTCGCTGGGCGCGCGCATCTCGCGGTGCCGCTGGATCAGCGTGGCAAATCCGGCGTGACGGCGTTCTTCACCGCGCTGGGGCGTCTGGCCGCCGCCGGTGTGCCGTTCAACACGGACGCGCTGTGGCAGGGCCAGCGCTTGCCGGAAGATCCCGCCACGAAGAAGCCGGCGAAGTTCAGCATTGAGCTCAACGGCGCGAACTACGGAAAGCCGTATCCGCCACGCGAGCCGGAAGTGCGTACCCCGCGTCCGGCAACGGTGAAGGCACTCGCGGCACCAGTGTCCGCACCAGCACCGGCACCAGCACCGGCACCAGCACCGGCACCGGCACCGGCACCGGCACCGGCGCCTGCACGTTCGGCACCGCCGGCTCCCATGGCAGCGCCGCCCCGTGCAGCGACCGTGGCAGCGAGCACGCCGACCTCCTCTTTGCACGGCTCATCGATGAACACCCCGGATTGGATCGACTCGCTACAGCGTCTGCAGGCCCCTGCGATTGCTGCCCAGATGGAATTCCAGCGCCTCATGGCCGACAGCCACATGGCGTTCCTCCGTGCGGTGGAAGGATCGTACGGCGCGGTGATGCCGGGCGCACCGATGCCAGGCGCGTCCGCACCGATGGTACCGCAGTCGCTCACGATTGTGCTCGATCCCAAGGCGACGCTGTCGGCCTCGTCGGGTCCTGCCGCACCGCCGGCGCCCGTAGCAGCAGTGGCAGCTCCAGTGGCAGATCCGTCGGCAGTGGCCGTGCCGGTGGTAGCGCCTGCTCCGGCAGCGCCCACCATGATTGCGCTGCAGCCCTTGCTCCTCGCGATCGTTGCCGACAAGACGGGCTATCCGGCCGAGATGATCGACACCGAGATGGACATGGAAGCCGACCTCGGCATCGATTCCATCAAGCGCGTGGAGATTCTGTCGGCGATGCGTGCGCAGGTTCCTGACCTGCCGCAGGTGGCAACGAACAAGATGGCGGCCACGCGCACGCTGGCACAGATCATCGAGTTGTTCGGCGGATCGGTAGCGAGTGGCGGCAACGGTGCTTCAGCACCGGTCGCGGCGTTGGCGGTCGCGGTTGCTGCCGCGACGCCGGTGGCGGCATCGCGTGTGCACGAGCTGCAGCCCATTCTCCTCGCGATTGTCGCGGAGAAGACCGGCTATCCGGCCGAGATGATCGACACCGAGATGGACATGGAAGCCGACCTCGGCATCGATTCCATCAAGCGCGTGGAGATTCTCTCGGCGATGCGTGCGCAGGTACCTGATCTTCCGCAGGTTGCGACCACGAAGATGGCGGCGACGCGGACGCTCGCGCAGATCATCGAACTGTTTGGCGGGGCCACGGATGGTGGTGCGCCGGTGGTGGCGAGTGCAGCGCCGAGTGTGGCCTCGAGTGTTACCACGCCGGCTGCCACGCCGGTGGCCGCTTCGCGTGTGAGCGAACTGCAGCCAATTCTGCTGGCGATCGTGGCCGAGAAGACCGGCTATCCGGCGGAGATGATCGACACCGACATGGACATGGAAGCCGACCTCGGCATCGATTCCATCAAGCGCGTGGAGATTTTGTCGGCGATGCGTACGCGCGTGCCTGATCTGCCGCAGGTGGCCACGACGAAGATGGCCGCCACGCGGACGCTGGCGCAAATCATCGAGCTGTTCGGCGGGGTCGCGGACGCCGGCGGAACGCCGGCGCCAACCGCCTTATCGGCCCCGGGCGCGGCCGATGCGCCCGACACGCATGCACCGGTGGTACAACCGCGAGTCGCGTTACCGCCGGTCGCGCGCATTGCGGTGCGTGCTCGTCCGGCCGCGGCACTCGGTTTCGCCGTGCCGTCGTTGCGTGGGGCCGCGCAGATTGTTGTGACCCCCGATGGTGCGGGCGTGGCGCAGGAGGTGGTGCAGCTACTCAAGGCGCGCGGTGTGAACGTGGTGGAAGCGCCGGTGACGTCCATTCCGGCCAGCGTGGGCGGTGTGATTTTCCTGGGCGGTCTGCGCCGTGTGGCTGGTGATGCGGCGATATCGGTGAATCGCGAGGCGTTCCACGCCGCACGCACCGTGGCCGCGCACTTCCGCGAGCACGGCGGACTGTTCGTGACAGTGCAGGATACCGGCGGAGACTTCGGTTTGTCGGGACGCGAAGCGGGTCGGGCGTGGCTGGGTGGTATTGCCGCACTCACCAAGACCGCGCGCGATGAATGGCCAACGGCAACATGTAGGGCGATCGACGTGGAACGCGCCGGCCGCACCGATGCCGCTGTGGCGGAGGCGATCGTGTCAGAGCTGTTCGGCGGTGGACCGGAAGTGGAAGTGGGCTTGTCGGGTGCGGGCGAGCGGATCACGCTGGCCAGTGTGCCCTGTGCCGTGTCGCCGGCCGTCGCGCCGATGGCGCCAGGCGCGGTGTTCGTAGTCACGGGTGGTGCACGCGGAGTCACGGCGGCGTCGCTGGTGGCACTGGGTCGAGCGGCGCAGCCGCGTCTCGTGATTCTGGGGCGCACCGCGCTGCTGGATGAACCGGCCGTGTACCGCGCGGCCACCACCGAGGCGGCGCTCAAGCGCAGCGCGATGGAAGAAGCGAAGAAGGCCGGTCGTGCGGTGTCGCCGAAGGACATCGGTGCCGAAGTGGACTGTATCCTGGCGGCACGCGAGGTGCACGACACGCTAGCCCAGCTAGCGGCCACCGGTGCGCAGGTACGTTACGACGCGGTCGACGTGCGTGATCCTGTAGCACTCGGCGCGCTCTTCGCCGACGTGCGCAACACGTGGGGCCCGATTCAGGGACTCGTACACGGCGCGGGCGTGTTGGCGGATGCGTTCATCGACAAGAAGACCGACGCGCAGTTTGACCGCGTATTCGACACCAAGGTGTTGGGGCTGCAGGCACTGCTTGACGCTACATCGTCGGACCCGCTGCAGGTGATCTGCCTGTTCTCCTCGGTAGCGGCGCGCGGCGGGAATGCCGGGCAGTCGGACTACGCGATGGCCAACGAGGTGCTCAACAAGGTGGCCGCGGTAGAAGCCCGTCGTCGTGACGGGCAGTGCCGCGTGGTCGCGATCGGCTGGGGCCCGTGGGACGGCGGCATGGTCACGCCGGCGCTGCGTGGTCACTTCGTTGAGCGGGGCGTCTCCCTGCTACCCGTGGCGGCCGGTGCCGACGCGTTTGTGAAGGAGCTGATGGCGCCTACCACCGATGACGTGGAAATCGTCATCGGCGGTGGCGATGCCGGTCTCCATGGCGGAGAAGCGCCGGGGGGAAGTGTGTTGGCCCGCATGGAAATCGCCGTCACGGCCGCATCGCATCCGCAGCTCGAGAGTCACCGCATTCAGGGGAAGCCGGTGCTGCCGGTGGTGATGGCAGTCGAGTGGTTCGCGCGTTTGGCGCGCGCCCTCTTCCCCGAGCGGTCGTCGGTGCAGCTGCGTGATGTACGAGTGGTGCGCGGCATTGTACTCGCTGGCTTCGATGGGCCTGGTGACCATTTCACGATCCTGGCCACCAAGGGTGCGAAGGGCGTGGAGCTCGAACTCCGCGATACGTCGAACGCCCTGCGGTACGCCGCCATCATCGAACCCAGCGAAAGCACGGCGAAGGCCGAGCCGCTCAATGGTGCCGTGCTAGGTGAGAGTCCGTGGCAGGCCACCGAGATCTATTCGGCGAACACGCTGTTTCATGGCCGCGACTTTCAGGTGATCCGCACCGTGGACGGTGTCTCACCGATCGGTGCGCGCGCGACGCTGGCCGGTACGGCCGATCTGGCGTGGCCGAGTGATGCGTGGGAGACCGATCCGGCGGCGATCGATGGGGCGTTGCAATTGGCGATTCTCTGTGGCATTCCGGCCATCGGGCCAACGTTACCGCTGCGTATTGGTCGTATCGGATACACGGGTGGTGTGGTGACCAGTCCGATTCACTGCGCGTTGCTGGTACGCAGTCAGTCGCCGGAGCGTGTGGTATGTGACATCACGCTCGTGGGTAGCGATGGGGCAACGATTGCCGATCTGGTGGACGTGGAGATGTATGCGGTGCCGAGCGGCAACACGACGAACACCGTGTTGACTGCCGCCACCGTATGATGTCCGTTGTGCCGTCATTTGCGCCGATTGCCATCGTCGGGCAGGGCTGTGTCCTGCCCGGCGCGCTCTCGCCGGATGAACTCTGGTCGCTGGTACACGAAGGTCGGTCGGCGATTGCGCCGGCCGCTGACGATCTGTGGCGGATCGATGCCGGCGCGGATCGTGCCCAGTTGCACCGCGAGATCGCCAGCACCGTGGGCGGTCACGTAGAAGGCTTCGAGCGCGTATTCGACCACCACGGCTTCGCGGTACCGGCCGAGACGCTGTATAGGCTCGATCCGGTGTTCCTCTGGACGCTACACGCGGCGCGTGAAGCGCTGCGCAGCGCAGGGTTGTCGCCGCTCGAGGCGCGGCCGCGTGCTGCGCTGGTGCTGGGCAACCTCAGCTACCCCACGCCGGGGCTCGTGGACTTCGCGCTCGAGCAGTGGGCGGCAGACCCCACGCGCACGGCGCACGAGGACCCGCGCAACCGGTACATGTCCGGCTTTCCGGCGCACTTCGCTGCGCAGGCACTCGGCTTCGGCGGACGTGCGTTCGCCATTGATGCCGCGTGTGCGTCGTCGTTGTATGCCATCAAGCTGGCCTGCGACCAATTGCACGATGGAAGCGCCGACCTCGCGCTGGCTGGCGGTGTGAATCACGCCGACGACCTGTTCCTGCACGGCGGCTTCTCGGCGCTCAACGCGCTCAGCCCCACGGGACAGAGCCGTCCGTTCCATCGCGATGCCGACGGCCTCGTGCCGGCGCAAGGTGCGGCGCTGCTGGTGCTCGAACGACTCGACGATGCCATCGCCAACGGTCGCCAGATTCTTGGTGTGATTCGGGGCGTCGGGCTCTCCAACGATGGCCGTAGCCGCGGCCTCATGGTGCCCGCCGAGGAAGGACAGGTTCGCGCGCTACGAGCGGCATATGCCGAGAGCGGCGTGTCGCCGCGTGACATCTCGCTGGTGGAGTGCCACGCCACCGGTACCGTGGTGGGTGACGGCGCCGAAGTCCGCAGCATGCGCGAGGTGTTCGGCGAGGCGCGTGCGCTTCCTGTCGGTTCGCTCAAGTCGAATGTGGGCCATCTCATTACGGCCTCTGGTGCGGCGGCGGTGATCAAGGTGCTGGCCGCGATGCGCCATCGAGTGCGTCCACCCACCCGCACCGCCAACGCGCCCATTGACGAACTCGCCGACGGCATGTTCCGTCTGTTGCGTGACGCTGAGCCGTGGGACGCGCCGGCCGATGGTGCGCCGCGTCGCGCCGCGATCAGCAACTTCGGATTCGGTGGCAACAACGCGCATCTGATTCTTGAAGAGTTCACGGGCACGATACCGGCCGCACCGGCTGGTGTGAACACGGAGGCGAGCGGCGGTGCGATTGCCGTGATCGCACAGTCGGTGCGCACCGGCGCCACCGGCCCGCGCTTCACCGATGCCGTGTTCAACCTAGGTGACGTTGCCGATGGCGCTCTCGCGAACGGCGCGACGGCAGACACGATCACCATCGACGCGGCTGGGCTGCGTTTCCCGCCCAACGATCTCAAGGCCACGCTGCCGCAGCAGACGCTGTTGCTCTCCATGGCGCTGGAGATGGCCGCGGTGCTCGAGCGGCTACCGCGCGAGCGCACCAGTGTGCTCATGGGTATGCAGTGCGACGCCGAAGTGGCGCGTCATGCGATCCGTTGGTGTGGTGCGCGCCCGTGGGTGGCGGCGTTGCCCGCCTCGCTGGCCAACGATCCGCTTACCGCGGCGTCCGTCGTGGGCTGTATGCCAAACATCGTGGCCAACCGGCTCAGTCATCAGTTCGACTTCCGCGGCCCGAGTTACACCGTGTCATCGGAAGAGCTGTCGGGCATTGGTGCACTCGAGATCGGTGCGCGTGCGCTACGTATGGGCGAGATCGATGCCGCAGTGGTTGGTGCGGTAGATCTGAGCGCCGAGCCGATCGCGGCAGCGGCGGCGCGCGCGGTGCTTGGCGCCGATCGGGCGGCGCCGGGTGATGCGGCCGTGTTGCTGGTGCTCAAGCGTGAAGCCGACGCGATTCGCGACGGCGATACCATTCTGGGGTTGCTCGATGCCGATGGTGTGGACGACTCCACACCACACACCCTCGAGTTCTCACTCACCGCCGCGAACGCCGGCCTGACACCGCGGGTGGGGCATGCGCACGCGGCGTCAGGGCTGCTGCATGTGGCGGCGGCGATCGAAGCGTGCGCGCATCGTGCCGTGCCCTCAGCGCTGGGCCCGATGCCGTGGTTTCCGCGGAACGGCGCGCGGGTGGCCGAAGTGCAAGTGGATGCGCTTGGACAGCAGACGAGAACGCTAACGGTCCGCTCGGCGGCAACACTGACCGCCTCGGACCCGCTTTTCCCCACATCGCAGCCGCGGTTGGCGGTGTTTGCGGCACGCACGCGTGCAGGGCTGGTGGATGCGCTTACGCGCCGCGAGGAGTACACGGGCCACACGGATGCCGCGGAGATCGTGGCCGGCGTGCGGGTGGCGATCGTGGCCGAATCCGACACGGAGTTCGACACGCGGGTGGCGCGTGCGATCACGTTGCTGCGCGCGCCCGAGGCCGAAACGACTGTCGGCACCATCGACGACGGCATTCACGTGGGTCGGGGAGTGCTCGAGGGTGAACTGTCGTTCGTCTTTACTGGTGCAGCAGGCGCCTACCCGCACATGGGGCGCGATCTCGCGCTGGCGTTTCCAACGCTGGTGGATCGCTTCGCGGCGCGCGCGAATTCGCTGCGTGATGTCGCGGGATGGGTGTACCGTGACGACTCCACGTTGCAGAGCACGCCCATGGATAAGCTCTGGGGCGCGTCGTACCTGAGCCAGCTGCACACCGAACTCACCCGTCATCTGTTGGGGCTCCGGCCCACCGCAGCGATCGGCTATTGCTCGGGCGAAACCAATTCGCTGTTCGCATTCGATGCGTGGGGCGATCTGGACGGCTTCCGCGACGACGTGGCGAACAGCCGCGTGTACGACCGCTGGCTGTGCGGTGAGCTGCGTTGTCTGCGTCCGGCGTGGAATCTCGCCAACGATGCCCCCACCGACTGGTCCACGTGGCGCATTCGCGCGCCGGTGGCCGATGTGCGGGCGGCGGTCGCCAATGAGGAGCGCGCGCACTTGGTGATCATCAACGCGCCCACCGATGTGGTCGTGGCCGGCGATCCGCAGGCCTGCGAACGGATCGGTGCGGTGTTTGGTCGACGTGCCGTGCGCACGCCGGGCTACGATTTCGTGATGCATTGTCCGGAAGCCCACGAGTACGAATCCCGGTGGCGTGCGATGCACACGCGGCCCACGGTCAATGTGCCCGGGGTGCGCTTCTATACGCACGCCACGCGCTCGAGTTATGAAGCAACCACGCAAGCCGCGGCCGATGCGCTCACCGGGCAGGCCATGCACGTGGTGGACTTCCCCGCGCTGGTGGAGCGTTCGTATGCAGACGGCATCCGTGTGTTCATCGAACACGGTCCACACGCTGGCTGCACCAAGTGGATCAGCGAAGTCCTCGGCGATCGCCCGCACGTGGCGATTGCCCTTGACCGCTACGGCCACTCGTCATTGTTGCTCGCCGTGGATGCCGCAGCGCGATTGTTCGCGGCCGGCGTGCCGGTCGAGCTCGACGCACTGCGCACCACGTTGCGTACTCCTCTGCGCGGCGCCGACGCGGCCCTTCCGCGGTCACCGGGCGGTCGCTCGTTGCCGCTGTCGTTGCCCGCACACCCCATCGCCGTCCCCCGGATGCCGAACGTCTTGCAGGTCCCTGCCCCGGTGCCCACCGTGTCGATACCCGCTGCTTCCCATGTATCGCAGCACGGCGCGCATGGTGGCGCGTTGAACGGCGCGGCGAACGGCGCGTCTAACGGCGCGTCTAACGGCACGTCTAACGGCGCGTCTAACGGCGCCGGCGAGTTCATGGCGCCTGCACCGCGGTTGGCCTCGGCGAGGTTCGCCGTGCCGGGAGCGGCGCCCAGGATGGCGGCGCCCGTGTCGACACCACTCGTCGCGCTGGCGACACCCGCTGTGGCTCCAGCCCCCGCCCCCACCCCCACCCCCACGTCGCGCGTCACCACACCGCAGAGCGCCGCCAGCGCCACACCGCTCATCGCGACCGTGAACAGCCTGGCCGGTCATCACGCGCAGCTCGCCGAACTGCACACCGCGTTTCTGCGTCAGCAGTTCGAGGTGCAGTCGCGATTCACCAACCTCATGCTCGCGCCGCTCGCGCAGTGGGCCGCCGGTCAGGTGGGCGCTGAGGGACTGCGCGGCAGCGGCGAAGTGGTGGCGGCTTCTGTTTCTCAGGCCACGCCTGTCGCATCCGTCGCGCACGTCATGCCGAGTGCACGGGTTGCCGCGCCGATCGCGGCCCCGGTGTCTGCTCCGACCATTGCCCCCATCGCGGCCGCGCCCGCGCCAGTCGCTGCGGCACCAGCCTCCGCACCAGCCTCCGCACCAGCCCACGCACCTGCCCACGCACCTGCACCGGCCGCAGTAGCCCCTAAGGCGCCGCTCGTGCGCCGTGTGCCGCCGGCGCGCACCCCTACCGGCCCCACCTTCGATCGCGCCGCGCTCGAAGTCCACGCCGGTGGAGAAATCTCGAAGATCTTCGGTCCGCTCTTCGCGCAGCAGGATGTGCACGCGCGGCAGGTGCGCATGCCCCAGCCGCCGCTGCTCCTCGCCGATCGCTGCCTTGGCATCGAAGGCGAAGCGGGCACCATGGGCACCGGCACCATCTGGACCGAGACCGACGTCCGCGAGGGCGCGTTCTACCTGCACGAAGGACGCATGCCCGCCGGTGTGATGGTGGAATCGGGACAGGCCGACCTCATGCTCATTTCGTGGCTCGGTGCCGACTTTCACAACAAGGGCGAGCGCGTGTATCGCCTGCTGGGGTGTGAACTCACGAGTCACGGCCCGTTGCCCACCATCGGCGACACGCTGCACTACGAAATTCTGGTAGACGGTCACGCCGAACAGCAGGGCGTCCGCCTGTTCTTCTTCCACTACAACTGCTGGGTGAATGGCGAGTTGCGCATGAGTGTGCGCAGCGGACAGGCCGGCTTCTTCACCGACGAAGAACTCGCCAACTCGGCGGGTGTGTTGTGGTCGCCAGAGGCGGCAACGCCCAAGCCCGACGCGCGCGTGGATGCGCCGCTCACGCTCACCACGCGCCGCGCCTTCAGCGCCGATGATGTCACCGCGCTGATCGAAGGACGCGTCGCCGATTGTTACGGCCCCGGCTTCGAGCGCGCCGACGCGCATACCCGCACCCCCACCATCGCCGGCGGTGGCATGCGACTGTTGGATGAGGTCACGCACTTCGATCCCACCGGGGGCCCGTGGAAGCGCGGCTATCTCCGCGCCACGCTCGGCCTCACCCCCGATCGCTGGTTCTTCGACGGGCACTTCAAGAACGATCCGTGCATGCCCGGCACCCTGATGCTCGAGGGCGGTCTGCAGGCGATGCAGATCTTCATGACGGGACTCGGCTTCACGCTCGATCACGACGGTTCGCGCTTCGAACCGGTGCCCGAGCAGAACTACAGCCTGCGCTGCCGCGGACAGGCCACGCCGGCCTCGCAGGAAGTGGTGTACGAAATTTTCGTCGAAGAAATCGTGGGCGGTGATACGCCCACGCTCTATGCCGACATCCTGGGCTCGGTAGATGGTCGCAAGGCGTTCCACTGCAAGCGCATGGGACTGCGCTTGGTGCCGGCATGGCCGCTCGATGCTGGCCGCACGGCTGTTGCCATTGCGCACGATCCGCGTCCCGTCGCGGTGGTAGATGGGTTCACGTTCGACTACGCGTCGCTGCTCGCGTGCGCGTGGGGTGTGCCGTCGTCGGCGTTTGGTCCGATGTACAAGCGCTTCGATGGCACACGTCGCGTGGCGCGCCTGCCCGGGCCGCCGTACCACTTCATGTCGCGCGTGGCGCGCGTGTCGGGGCCGATCGGTGGCATGCACGTGGGAAGTGTGGCCGAGATCGAATACGATGTGCCGCCGACGGAGTGGTACTTCGCGAACAACAACGCACCGGCGATGCCGTTCCCGGTGTTGCTGGAGACCGCGTTGCAGCCATGCGGATGGCTCGCGTCGAACGTAGGCGGTGCACTCGCGTCGGAGGAGAATCTCTACTTCCGCAATCTCGACGGCACCGGTACGCAGCACATGGAAATCGGACCCGACATCGGCACCGTGAGTGTGTCCACCACGCTTACGTCGGTGTCGAAAGCGGATTCAATCGTGATCATGAGTTTCGATGTGATCATGCGCGCCGGCGATCGCACCGTGTACACACTGAAAACCGTGTTCGGGTTCTTCCCCGGCGACACCATGAAGGATCAGGCCGGATTGCCGATGACGCCCGCGCATCGCGCGCGCTTGATGGATCCGAGCGATGTGCGTGTGGAGTTGGGCGCCTCACCGGCGCACTACTTCAACGCGAGTCTGCGCCTACCCACTGAGCGGTTGGTGATGATCGATCGCATCACCGGTCGTTGGACCGAGGGTGAACTGGCGGGCAAGGCGGGACTGGGCCGGTTGCGCGCGGAAAAGGACGTTGAGGCCAAGCAGTGGTTCTTCAAGGCGCACTTCTATCAAGACCCCGTGCAGCCGGGATCGCTGGGCATCGAAGCCTTGCTGCAGGCCGTGCAGGCGCTGGCCATCGACCTCGATCTTGGCGCGGGGCTCACGGCACCGCGGTTTGAAACGCAGGCCGTGGATGTGCCGATGAGCTGGAAGTACCGCGGGCAGGTCATCCCCGACAACCACGTGGTCGTGGCCGACGTGGAGATCACCGAGCTTCGTCGTGAGACGCAGGGTGTGCTGGTGGTGGCCTCGGGTTCGCTGTGGGTGGACGGCAAGCGCATCTACGAAGCGACGGGACTTGGTGTGCGGATCGTCGCCGGCGCGCCGGCCTGACTTTCTCACAGACTCGGCCTGAGCTGACACCATGGCCGTATCGCGTCTCGCGCTCAGTGCGGGCCTCGTCCCGGCGGGGGTGGCGCTGTGCGGCCTGCAGTTGCCCACGAGCGCTGAGGCGGCGCTGGCGGCGCTCGAGACACTCGGTAAGGGATCGACCCTCGCCCAGCTCCCCGATCGCTTAGCGGGGGCCGTAGCTGCTCGCCGGGTAAGCTTTCTGGCTGGGCGGTGGTGCGCCCACCAGGCGCTGCGCGACAGCGTGCCGCACGCGGCGCAGACGGCCATCGGGATGGGCGAGTTCCGCGAGCCGCTTTGGCCCGTGGGTTCGATTGGCAGTATTGCCCACACGGCCGGCTACGCCCTGGCCGTCGCCGCGCCCCGGGGGCCCGTGCGGGCGATCGGCGTGGATGTGGAGCGGTGGCTCGACGACGACGCGCCAGCGCGCTTGGGGGCTGATCTAGCGGGCTTGGGAGAGCTCGAAGCCCTGGTGGCGCAGACCGGCTGGCCAGCGGCGCGGCTGCTCACGGTGCTCTTTTCGGCTAAGGAAACCATCTACAAGTGCCTCTTTCCCGAGGTGCGCGCGTACTTCGGTTTTGAGGCGGCATGGATGGAGCTGGTTGAGGCGGCCGACGACGCCGAGGGGCGGTTTGTGGCGCGGCTGACTGCTTCGCTGGGCCCCGATCTGCCGGCCGGGCTCGTGCTGCACGGGCGCTTTGCGTGTCTGGCAGACGTGGTGGTGACTACGTTGGTGCTCGAGTGATGGCTGGGCGGTGATCCCGCGGATGGAGTACGCCGAGCGATCGGGTCGGCGGGCTGTAATCGAGGATGCCCCAGTCGAGGAAGTGGCTCCACTCATTGATCGGGCGAGCCGGCCGCAGACCAGATCCGGACACACGCCGAATTCGAGGAGCACCACTTTCCACGACACGTATCCGCCGCACTGCGGCACGAATCAGGTCAGCCCGCAGCCTCGACCTGATGGTCCAGGTGGGCGATCAGTTCCGCCGGCAGATTCAATCGATGGCCCAGCGCCTGCAGATAGGCACGCTCACCGGGGTGATCCACGTCGATGGCCACGCGTGACACCAGATACAGTTCGGTGGCCTGCTCGATCCCGCGCGCCGATGCCGCGATCGCCGCCAAGTCCACTGGCTGGCTCAGCGCATCGAAGACGAACGCCTTGCTTTCGGCATCCAGTCCCAACTTCTCGACCTGCTCGAACAGGGCTTTCTGCTCGACGGCGTCGATGTGACCGTCCGCCTTGGCGGCTCCGATCATGGCCTTGATCAGCGCCAGCTGAAACGGCTGGCCATCAGCGGCGCTGTTGGTCTCCGGCAGAAAATTGCGGTCCACTTGGCTGAACTCCGCCGGACTCGCGACCGGCGCCGTCGCCGGTGCCTTGCCCTGCTGCCAGTTCTGATACGCCTTGTAGGCCAAGGCGCCCGCTGCCGCCGCGCCCCCATATCCCACCGCACCTTTTGCCATCTTCTTCATCTTCTTGCCGCCCAGCATCAGGCCCAGCAGGCCACCCACGACGGCGCCGCCGCCGAAGCCGCCCATGCCCATGGTATTGAGTTGCTGCTTGGCCGAGCCGCCAGCCTGGCGCATGGAGTCGGCGGCATTGGGGCCGAGGAACTGTGCAAGAAGGTTCTTGGCGTCGATCATAGGATCACTCGTCAGTGTGAGGATAAAACGCTGTTGTTCGCAGGCGCTAGTGACGCTGCAGGGCGCGCGTGATCGCGTCGCTGAGTTCCGCGAGCGTCACCGGTTTGTTGATCGCGATGACGTCGTTCCGTGCGAGGAAATCTTCATCGTCGCGCGTGGCCGCCCCGCCGGTCATCACGATCAGGCGCCGGCGCAGCACGGGATGCCTCGTGGCAAGCGCGTCGGCCAGCATGGTACCGGACATCCCGGGCATCATAAGGTCGGACACCACCACGTCAAATGGCTGTCCGTCAGCGAGCATTAGCGCCTTGCTGCCGGTGGAGGCCACACTGACGCTGTGCCCCATCCGCGAGAGTGCGCGCTCCATGACGGTGAGCAGCGCTTCTTCGTCATCGACCACCAGCACCCGTGCCGGTAGTGGCGCGACCTCGGCCGCCACCTGCTGCACGTCCGTTGGCGGTAGCTTACCGGGAGGAGCGGGGGGCAATTGAATACGCACCACGGCACCCCCCTCCGGCGCATTTTCGAGCGCGAGTGACCCCCCGTGTGCCGCCACGAGTCCCAAGGTGACGAAGAGTCCGAGGCCGGTGCCGCCGTCGCGGCCACGCGTGGTGACGTAGGGCTCGCCCAAGGTAGGGAGAATCGCCGGGTCAAAACCGCTGCCGTTGTCCGCGATCTGCAGCTCGGCGAAACCATCCCCCGTCGTGCATGTGCTGATGGTAACCCATGCTTCGAGACCTTCCTGCCGTCGTGAGAGCGACTGCGCGGCGTTGATCAGCGGGTTGAGCACCATCTGCACCAGCTGCCCTTCATCGCCAAGCACGGCGGGGATGGGCTGCAAGTCGGTGTGGATCGTGATCCGGTGCCGGAGCTGTGGTGCCGCGATGCGCAACGCGGCCTGCACCACGTCGTGCAGATCGACCTCGACAAAGTGCTCGCGGCGTACTCCGTAGGCCCGAAGGCTGGTGACCACGCGCCCGATGCGGCGTGCCCCGTCGATGGCTTCCTCCAGCGACGCCTGCACGGACGCGTCGGCACGCAGTCTCGGCGCGCTGCGCAATTCCTCGAGGTGAAAGAGGAGGTACTGGAGCGGGTTGTTGATTTCGTGTCCCACGCCGGCTGCCAGTCGCCCCAGCGAGGCGAGGCGCTGCTGAGCTACCAGCGATTCGCGCGCCTCGTCACGTTCGACCGTCCGCGCCTCGACCTCGGTGGTGAGGCGTGTGGAGAGATCAGAGAGTCGCCGGGCATCGTCGCCGAAGCGCTGCAGCAACTGCACCGTGAGCGGCAGGACCGCGAAAACATAGCCGGGGCTGGCGAGGTACATAAAATCGATCACGCCGGCGGCGACCAACCCTTCCTCGATGATACAGGCGACGTAGATCGTGAGGCCGATCACGATTCCTGCTGCGCCCGGTTCACCGCGACGCACACGGCGCACATGCTGCGCGAGGCTGATCACCAGGACGCTCAGGACCGCGGCGACCAGCAGGTTGCCGAAAGTGCGCAGCGCGTAGGTGCGTTCGTCAATCCCGAGCCACGGTACCTGAACCTGCACCAGCCGGGTGCGGTCGATCAGGAGATCGAGGGGAATCGCGGCAGCGGCTACCAGCGGCCCCGCGGTCGCGAGTGCGAACGCCCACCGGGGCATCGATCGGATGCTGCCTGAGGCATCGCTGAAGGTGAAGCGCATCCAAGCGCCGGCATGCAAGGCTCCAACCACGACGTTGACCTGTAGCAGGATGCTTCGCAGCGGCAGGTTGTCGACATTCATGTAGAACCAGAAGTCGACCAGACTGTAGAGCCCGGCGGTAAGCGCAATGGACGCGATGAGCCGAACGCGTTCCCACCCTGGGGCACGCGCAATGAAGAACATCACGCCAGCGCTCGCCGCTTGCAGGAACACGGCGACGAATGCGACGATCGCGTGGATACTCACGCCGGACCGGTTCGCGCGCCGGTCTGATCGGTGGTGGCGTAGTGCGGCAGGCCGAGCATTGGCCAAATATCAGTGTTCCGTTCCCTTATCGCGAGGGATGCGCGATCGAGTCGCGCCACCAACCACGGTCCGGCGCCGCAGGCCGTTACCATCCCATTGTCGAGGGGCGCTTCCGAAGGTGTAACTCAAGTTCGGAGAGCGTGACGGAAATAGTCGCGACAGGGAGCTGCCCTCCCATCTCGAGGGTGAGAAACGCATCACAAGTCCTGAAACCACAACGACCCGCCTCGAGGAATCGGGGCGGGCCGCTTTCGACGTACACGTCCAAAGCGACCAGGCCGAGGAGCACGCGCTACCACCAACGCCAGTTCGCTCGCAGCCGCTACCGCCGCCGGCGACGGGCCGCCACGGCCGCGGGAAGCAGGCACATGGCGAGCAATGCGAATGTGGCCGGCTCGGGAACGGTGGTGGCGACGATGTTCACGTTGTCGACCACGCCGATATTCCCAATCTTGGTGTCCGCCGAAAGATCGCCGGCCATGAACGCCCACGCGTCGAAGGTCGCGTCGGCGGGATCCCAGCCGTTCAGGGTGTTGAACGAGTCGAGGAGCACCGTTCCGCTGGCCGTGTCCCAGATCTGGCTGTGGAACACGCCGAGCAGCGCATCGAAGCTCTGCTGCACGGTGTACCACGTATTCATGCTTGCCGCGACCTGCAGATCGAGGTCGATCGACGCCGATGGGTTATTGCTGAACAGTCGCCACCCACGTGTGAGTGACGAGGCGTAGATGCCGAGTTAGGGTGTGTACGCCCAGTTCTCGACGCCGTTGCGCCCAACGGTCAGTTGCATCGCCCAGTCTTCCGAGGTAGATGCCGGCGCGTCGCTGTAGCGATCCACGCGCACATCGGCGCGCAACAGATAAAACGTGGAGACGGGCACGTTGGCATAGATACCCTTGCTCGTCGCCAAGTCGCCCACCGTGGCGACGGCCTGCGTCGAATTGCCGAACGCGTCCAGCGTGCTGATGACCGTCGCCGACGGGAAAGACGGAATGCGCCCCGTCGGTAACACGGCGCCGGCATCGAGCCAGGTGGGCGAGGGCAACGACCCCAGCGCATACGACTCAAAATTATCGACGATCTGCGCAGACGCGGTCGACGCAGACGTCGTCATGGCAACGCCGCACAACAGTGCGCAGGCATTGCGAGATGCGAAGAAGCGTGGAACGAGCATGATGACGGTTCCCGAGAGAGAGAGAGAGAGAGAGAGAGAGGCGCGCTGCGAGTCACGCATTTTGACGGTCTCGCCGTCCGCAAGGTATGACGCGGAAATCCCGTGCTTCCTCGAGAATGTATGCCCAGCGCCGAATTCGGCCATACGCTTGAACGGCCTCAGCCATGGGACGCTGGGCGCGAGGATTCCGACCTCCAGCGCGCGCCCACCGGCGCGTGTACAGACCGCGGCGCGGCTTGGGCGGGATAGGCAAAGGGCGGAGCCGAAAGCGGCCCCGCCCCTGCCCATCATTCGTTAACGCGATCGCAACCGCGATCGCATCACCTCACTGACCGCGCGCCGGCACGTCGGGTACCGTGATGCCCGCCACCTGCAGCGACTTGAGCAGCGCCGGCAGCTTGGCCCCCTTCACCGACGCCACGCGCGCGCCATGCTGTTCGAGTTCGCGCGTAAGACCCTGCAGCATAGACTGCTGCGCGTCTGACAGCGGGAAGCTGCTGTTCAGCGCGCTGTTCAGCAGCGCGGCGCGCCCCCGGAACGACCCGTCGGCCTGCCCCGACGCGCCCACGTCGCCGTCGTCACCGCCAGCCGGCGGACCACCCGCTCCGCGCACACGCGCGCCGGGCGCCTGTCCAACTTCCTTCACGTAGCTCGCGAGCTGCTTGTCGATGTCGGCCAGGTTCTGCTTGAGCTGAGGCGTGAGCTTGGCAGTATCCGCATCGGCCGCTTTCTTCACGTCGGCAAAGCGCGCGACCACACTGTCGCCGCGGGTCTGCTGCGCTGTGATGGCCTTCTGGAACTGCACCACTTTGAAGCGGAAGGCGTCGAGCGCCTTGAGCTCACCATCAGACATGGCCTGCTCCGAGTCGCGCAGCAACGCGAAGCGCTGCGTGAGCACCGTGGTCGCACCGGTCTTGGGCGTGACGGTGAGTCGTGCCGTGTAGCTGCCCGGCGCCGCGGTGTAGCTGGGAGTTCCGCCGCGTGCGAAGCCACCGAAGCCGCCACCACCGAAGCCACCACCGCCGGCCGGCGCTCGTCCTGCCGTGACGTTGGTGTCGACGGCGCCCGTAAGCGGCGCGCCAACGCGCATGTCCCACACCGGACGAAACATACCGGTACGACGCGGCACCGCGAGTTCACGCACAATCCGCCCGACGCCGTCGATGATCTCGAGCTTGGCCTTGTCGTCGGTGGCGATCGTGTTGATCAGATACGCCAGCCGCACGCCGTTGTCCGGATTCTGTCCCGTATAGCCGGTGGAGCCCATGCCCGAGTTGCGACTGGTGTTGAGCGTCATCGCGATCTCGTTGCGCGCCGGGAACAGATACGCGACGTCGGCTCGCTTCGCTTCCGCCAGCTTCTCCAGCGGCGCGAGGTCGTCGAGAATGTATACGCCACGGCCGTGCGTACCGAGCACGAGATCGTTCCAGCTCTCCTGAATCTGCAGATCCCACACGGGCACACCGGGGATGCCGGCTTTGAGTTGCGTCCAGTGCACGCCGTTGTCGACGGTGAAGAACGCGCCGAACTCGGTGCCGACGAACAGCAGATTCGGCTGACGATGATGTTCGCGAATCACCTGCACCGATCCACCATTGGGCAGATCACCGGTGATCGACGTCCACGTGCGGCCGAAGTCGGTGCTGCGCATGACGTACGGAGTGAAGTCGTTGCTGCGGTGCCCGTCGAGCGTGGCGTAGAGCGTGCCTTCGTCGTGTCGCGAGAACTGGACGCGGCTCACGAACGTGGTGTCGGGCACGCCGGGGAACGTGGCGGTCTTCGTCCACGTCTTGCCGTCGTTCTGGGTGACTTGAATCAACCCATCGTCGGTGCCGACGGCCAACAGGCCCGCGCGCCGAGGCGACTCGGACATCGAGGAGATGTTGCTGAACTCCGCCGTGCCTTCGTGCAGTCCCAGCACATCACGCGACGGGACAGCGCCACGCATGGGCAGGCTGTCGCGATCGAGACCGCGGGTGAGGTCGGGGCTGATCGTGGTCCACGAGTCACCACGATCGGCGCTCTTGAACAGATAGTTCGCGGCGATGTACAGCGTGCGTCCGGTGTGCTGCGAGGGTACGATCGGCGCGCTCCAATTCCAGCGATGTCGTTCGCCGTTCTTCGGATACGGCTTGATGCTCTTGGTCTGACCGGTGCGCGCATCGTAACGCACCACACCACCGTTCTGCGATTCGGCATACGCGATGTTGTGGTCGAGCGGATCGGGCACGTTGTAGAAACCGTCGCCGCCCGCCATGCGGAACCACTCCGCATTCGACGGACCGAACGCGTTGCGCGTGCGGCTCGGGCCGCCCCACGTCTGGTTGTCCTGCAATCCGCCATACACGTTGTAGAACGGCTTCGCATTGTCCACCGCGATCGCGTAGAACTGCGCGCCGACGATGTTCTCCACGTTGTACCAGCTGCGACCACGATCGTACGAAATATCGACGCCGCCGTCGTTGCCAAGCACGATGTGCTCGCGATCTTCGGGGTTGATCCAGAGCGCATGCGCGTCGCCGTGCACGCCGCCGCCGCCGGCAAATCCGATCCACGTCTTGCCGCCATCGTACGACTCCTGCGAGTTCGCGTTCAGGCGATACACATGCTCGGCATCGGTAGGATCACAACGCACCTGGCTGTAGTACCACGCGGTGCCGTTGCTGTTGTTGACCAGCTTCCACGTGCTGCCGGCGTCATCGCTGCGATAGAACCCATTGGCGGCCGCCTTCGCGTGCACCGAGGCGTACACCGTGCTCGGACGCGAACGGCACACCGTGAGTCCGGTGCGTCCGAGCTCACCGGTGGGCAGTCCGTTCGTGAGCTTGGTCCACGTCTTCGCGCCATCGGTCGTCTTCCAGATCGCGCTTTCGGTGCCACCGGGAAGGAACCCGTATTCACGACGTTCACGCTGCAACGAGGCGGCGTAGAGCACGTCGGGGTTGGACGGGTCCATCACGACCTCCGTGAAACCCGTCTGCGCGGAGATGGACTTGGTGTTCGTCCAGGTCTCGCCGCCATCGATCGTTTTGTAGAGACCACGTTCGCCACCCGGCCCCCAGAGCGGTCCCATCGCCGCCACGTACACGACATCGGGATCGCGAGGATCAATCACGATGCGACCGATGTGCTGCGATTTCGGCAGCATGGGCTTGGACCACGTCCTGCCACCGTCGGTGGACTTGAAAACACCCACGCCCCACGACGAGCTGCGCATGTTGTTCGCTTCACCGCTGCCGACCCAGACCACATCCCCGTTCGACGGAGCGGCGGCCACCGCGCCGATAGAACCGACGCCGATCGAATCGGACACCGGTGTCCACGCGAGTCCGCCGTTGGTGGTCTTCCAGACACCGCCGGTGGCAACGGCCACGTACATCGACGTGCCGAGGCGTCCGCCGCGCAGCGTGCGCGGTCCCTCGACCACCGAGATATCGGCAATGCGGCCACTCATGGACGCGGGGCCGATGGCGCGGAAGGCGAGCGGCCGCACCAGCAGCGAGTCGGCCGGTACGTAGGGAGCCTGGGCGGAAAGTACGATAGGCAGTGCCGACGCCAGCGCAACGGCGATCGAGGCAACCGTGCTGGCTGTGGTGCGTAAAGACACGTGAGGCATGGCGGGGTGAGGCGGGGGAACCGGACAGGCCGAACGGCCGTCGTGACGGAAAAATACGCTGCGGAGTCTGCTCTCGTTGTGCGGCCGATGACGACGTGGTGGCTGGTGGGATCCAAAGCTCTGAGTTCTGAG
>JBBQXC010000059.1:0-24697 GCA_038210005.1 Gemmatimonadales bacterium | reverse complement strand
GGTTCTTCGTATTTTATTCGGGTCTTGGCCCTGCTCGCGTTCCCGGTAGATTTTTGCGAGCCAGGGCATGGCGGCTTCACCACTCACGACGGCGGTATCTATGGCGGGCACAGTGATGTCAGACGACAAGCGCAAGGCCCTGGCGCTCGCAGTCGCGCAGATCGAAAAGAGCTGCGGTAAGGGTTCGATCATGCGTCTCGGTACCGACTCCAAGGTGCGCGTCGAATCGATTCCGACCGGCGCGATCAATCTCGATGCGGCCATCGGCGTTGGCGGTATTCCGCGCGGTCGCGTGACCGAGATTTACGGACCGGAATCCAGCGGCAAAACCACGCTCTGCTTGCACGTGGTGGCCAACGCCCAGAAGCTGGGCGGGGTGGCCGCCTTCATCGACGCGGAGCATGCGCTCGATACGGAGTACGCCAAGAAGCTCGGCGTCGATGTGGAGAACATGCTGATCTCCCAGCCCGACACCGGTGAGCAGGCGCTCGAGATTTGCGAGATCCTCGTACGCTCCGGCGCCGTCGATGTGATCGTGATCGACTCCGTGGCCGCGCTGGTACCCAAGGCGGAAATCGAAGGCGACATGGGCGACTCGCATGTCGGTCTGCAGGCGCGCTTGATGAGTCAGGCGCTCCGCAAGCTGACCGGCGCCATCGCGCGCTCGAAGACCTCCGTCATCTTCATCAACCAGCTGCGTGAGAAGATCGGCGTCATGTTCGGCAACCCGGAAACCACCACCGGAGGTAAGGCGCTCAAGTTCTACGCCTCCGTGCGACTCGACATCCGCCGCATCGGTCCGGTAAAGGACAAGGAAGAAGTGGTGGGCTCGCACGTCCGCGTGAAGGTCGTCAAAAACAAGGTCGCGCCCCCGTTCAAGCAGGCGGAGTTCGACATCATGTACGCGGAAGGCATCAGTCATACCTCGCTGCTCGTCGATATCGGCTCGGAAGCCGGCATCATCGACAAGGCCGGCGCGTGGTACAGCTACGGCACGCAGCGCATCGGACAGGGCCGTGAAAACGCGAAGATGTTCCTCAAGGACAACCCGGTCCTCATGGCGGAGATCGAGGAAAAGGTCAAAGTGGTGCTTGGCGTGAAGGCCGCGGAAGTGCCCGGCGCGCCCGAGGAGACCGAGGAGTAGTACGCGGGATCTGCCGCATGTGCGCAAGCATGTGTGAACGAAAAGAGGGCCGAGGGGTCGCTCGCGATGTGAAGTGGTGCCCGGATCACCACGGCTCATTGTGAGTAGCCCCTCGGCTCTTTTCGTACCCCCTCCTGAGCCAGGGAGCGGGCCCGGCACGGTGAAGAACGTGCTGGAATCGTCGCGTCGGCCTGGGCGATTTGTGGTCACGCTCGCCGACGGACGCGTCTTCACCGTTGCGATCGGTGCCCTGAGCGAAACCGGCGCCACCCGCGCTGGCGTCGAGCTCGACACCGACGCCGTGGCGTACCTCTCGCGCGAGTCGCTGATCACGGACCTCAGTGATCGCGCCGTCAACGCGCTGGCCCGTGGCCGAAAGACGCGCCGCGAGCTCGAGATCCGCCTCCGTCGGCTACAGCCGAACGCCGCGCTGATTGTCGAAGCGCTCGACCGGCTGACCGCTATTGGCGTCCTCTCGGATGAAGACGTCGCGCACGCCGAAGCCGCTGCACGGCTCCGGCGAGGAGAGGCACCGGCCAAGGTTCGCCAGGTGCTCCGGCGAAAGGGTGTCGAGGGGCGGACGGTGAACGAGGCGGTCAACGCCGCCATCAGCGAAGACGGCTTCGATGAGCTGGCCGCGTGCCGCGCGTTGGCGGAAAAGCGCGTTCGCGCCCTCGGCGCGAAGGAGCCCGTTGTGCTCCGACGCCGTCTGGTCGCGTTTCTTCAGCGCCGCGGCTTTGGCGGCAGCATCATCGGCCAGGTGCTTCGCGAGGTGCTTGGACGGCAATCTGACGGCGAGAGTGAGTAGCCCCCGCACAAAGCACCCACTCTCGTCTATATTTGCACGCCTATGCTTGCGTCCGAAATCCGCGCCCGATTCCTGGCCTACTTCGAAAAGAACGGCCACGTCATCCGCCCGAGCTCCGCGCTCGTTCCGGCCGATGACCCCACCCTGCTCTTCACAAACGCAGGGATGGTTCAGTTCAAGAAGGTCTTTCTCGGCATGGAGGACGCCCCCAGTGGAAATCGGCGAGCGACCACGTCGCAGAAATGCGTCCGCGCCGGAGGCAAGCACAACGATCTCGAACAGGTCGGCCACACGGCGCGCCACCACACCTTCTTCGAGATGCTCGGTAACTTCTCGTTCGGTGATTACTTCAAGCGCGATGCGATCCGCTTCGCCTGGGAGTTCATCACCGAAGACCTGAAGATTCCGCGTGAGCATCTGCGCGTCACCGTCTTCCATGAGGACGACGAAGCGCGTCAGCTGTGGAAAGACGTGGCCGACGTGCCGGACAACCGGATTTACGGACTCGGCGCGAAGGACAACTTCTGGCAGATGGCCGACACCGGTCCCTGTGGTCCGTGCACCGAGATCTATGTCGATCTCGCCCACATGGCCCCCGACTGGGCGTTTCCGAATGACGCGCGGGGCGAGTGGACGAACACGGACATCTCGGACTACTCGCTCGACGCCTTCGTCGAGGGCGCTGAAGCCGGTCGCTTCCTGGAGATCTGGAACCTCGTCTTCATGCAGTTCGACCGACAGCCGGACGGAACGATGGTGCCGCTCCCCAAGCCGTCGGTCGATACCGGCGCCGGGCTCGAGCGCATCGCCGCCGTCATGCAGGGCGTCACGAACAATTTCCATACGGATCTCTTCCGCCCGCTCATCGCGAAGGTCGAGGAAGTCGTCGGCATCGGCTACCCGTATCGTCCAGGCGTCGGCCTCGGGACCGCCGTGGGTAAGGATGGCCGCGAGATCGATCCGGCGTCGTTCCGTGTCATTGCCGATCACGCGCGCGCGACCGCGTTTCTGCTGGCCGATGGCGTGTTTCCCAGCAATGAGGGTCGCGGCTACGTGCTGCGTCGCATTTTGCGTCGCGCCGTGCGTCATGCCTGGCTGCTGGGACGCCGCGAGCCGACGCTCGTCCATGTGGTCGAGGTGGTCATCGAAACAATGCGCGACCTGTATCCCGAGTTGCATGTGCGCCGGAAGCACATCCTCGAAACCACGCGCGCGGAAGAAGAGCGCTTCCTCACGACGATCGACGCTGGCATGACGCGCTTCGAAGAGCTGGCGCCGGCCGCATCGACGCAGGGCTCGACGACCATGCGCGGCACGCTGTCCGGTGAAGACGCGTTCCGACTATACGACACGTTCGGCTTCCCGATCGACCTGACCGAACTCATGGCACGTGAGCGCGGCTATCGCGTGGATATCGCCGGTTTCGAGCAGTCGCTGGCGGCGCAGCGTAAGCAGTCGCAGGAAGAGCGGAAGTCACGGCAGATCACCGTCAGCGCGGATGACTTCGGCGATCCGACCCAGTGGACGCACGACCAGCAGCACACGGCCAAACTTGGCCGGTTCGTCGGATACGACGTGACCGAAGCGGACACCGTGGTGACCGCGGTGCGCGCGCTCCCTGATGGTCGCGTGGCCGTCATGCTGCGAGCGACTCCGTTCTACGCGGAGTCGGGCGGACAGGTGTCGGACCACGGTACGATCCGCGGTGCCGGCTGGTCGGTGAGCGTGTCCGATGTGAAGAAGCTCGACGGTCGAATCGCGGCCATCGGCACGGCCACCGGCGAGATCACCTTTGGTCCGGCGCATGCCGTGGTCTCGCGTGAACGTCGTCACGACACTGAGCGCAACCACACGGCCACGCACCTGCTGCACGCGGCGCTACGCAACGTGCTCGGTGAGCATGTGCACCAAGCCGGCTCGCTCGTTTCGCCCGACCGTTTACGCTTCGACTTTACACACCATGGACCGCTCACGCACGATCAGCTGGTCGCCATCGAAGCACAGGTGAATGCTGGTGTTTGGACCGCCGCGCCCGTCAATACGCGTGACTCCGCGTACGTCGACGCGGTGGCGCAGGGCGCGATGGCCCTTTTCGGTGAGAAGTACGGTGATGTCGTGCGCGTGGTCGAGATTCCGAGTCTTTCGGTTGAGCTGTGCGGCGGTACGCATGTGAGGAACACGGCCGAGATCGGCCTGGTGCGCATTGTCTCGGAAGGCGGCGTGGCCGCCGGCGTGCGCCGCATCGAAGCCGTAACAGGACCGCGGGCGTTCCAGTTCCTCGCCGATCGCGAGCGCGCGCTTGTACAGGTGGCCACGCGCCTCAAGGTGCCGATGGCCGGGACCGCCACGAACATCGAGCAGATCGAAAAGAAGATCGACGCGCTGATCGACGAGCGGAAGCAACTCGAGAAGCGCCTCGACGAAGCGATGCGTGGCGGTGTGGCCGGCGGTGGTGTGGCGCAGCAACTGGCGGCCCAGGCCACCGAGGTGCACGGCGTCCGATTCATCGCCACGCGGGTCGACGTGGTCGATGTGAAGGCGCTCCAAGCACTCGGCGACTCGCTGCGTGAGGCACTCGGCAGCGGCGTGGCCGTGTTGGGGGCCATACTGGCCGATGGAAAGGGGGCGTTGCTCGCCGTGTCCACCGATGACGCACGCGATCGTGGTCTCCGCGCCGACATCGTCGTGCGTGAGGTGGCAGCGACCGTGGGTGGGCGCGGCGGGGGCAAGCCGCATATGGCGCAGGCTGGTGTCGACGCCGACAAGCTGGATGCGGCGATCGCCGCGGCGGCCGAGATCTTTGCTCGCCTGGCATCCGCCGGGTGAGCGCGGCGAACGGCGCGATGAGTGCGACGGAGACAATCGTGACGACGGTCGGCGGCTGGTTCGATGCCTTGACGCCCGCTCCCCCCGAGGGGCTGCGGGTGCGACTGGCGACGTTGTTGCAGCCATTTGCGCACCTGCCAGTGCAGCAAGTGCCGGAGGCCTGCCTCGACGCGGGAGAGCGGTTGCTGGACGAACTCTTGGCGTCGGGATCGACCTCACGGGTAACCGCGCTCGACCTGCTCGCGGTCGACTCGCTCGTGACCTACGCTTTTCAGTCAGCTGCCGATGAACCGGCGCTTCTGGACATCAGGGCAGCTCGGGCGCTCGCCAGAATCGCGGCGCTCCCCGGATCGTTGGGCGCCTGAACTGTCGCATGCGAGCGATGTCCGCATCGCCGCGCCACGCCAGCGGGAGGGACGTGTCATGATCGACATTCACTCGCACCTTCTGCCGGGCGTCGACGATGGCTCGCCGTCGCTTGCTGTCTCCATTCCCGTACTGGAGCGGTTTGCGGCGCAGGGCGTCACGGTCCTCGTGTGCACCCCGCACTTGAATGCGAGCCAGGCGGCGAGCGCGCCGTACGCGCATCATCGTGAACTGCTCACGCAGTTGCAGGCCGTGGCTCCCGCCGGCCTCGAGATTCTGCTGGGGTGGGAGATCATGCTCGATAGCCCTGGGGTCGATCTCACCGCGCCGGAGTTCTGCCTGGGAGGCTCGCGCGCGCTACTCGTGGAGTTCACCCGCGGCGGGCTTCCGCGTGGCGCCACCGGCGAATTGCGCCGAATCGCCCGGAGCGGCCGAACTCCTATTCTGGCCCACCCCGAGCGGTACTTCGGCTGTACCCTTGAGCTGGTGCGGGAATGGAGGGCGCTCGGCGTGGTCATCCAGACCGATGCCTCGGTGCTGATGGGGCGGGGGGTGCCGGCCGATCTCGCCAACGCGATGCTGTCTGACGGACTGATCGATATCCTCGCCTCGGACAATCACGGAGACGGCCGCTCACTTGGCGCCGCCCGCGACTGGCTGACGGAGCGGGGAGCCGACGAGCAGATGGACTTGCTGCTTCGGGCAAACGCCGAGCGGGTGCTCGGGGACGAAGATCCGCTGCCGGTTCCGCCCCTCCGCGCGGGACTGGCTGGCCGAATAAAGCGCATGTTCGGTCGCTGACGCGATCGATTCCTGAACCTATACCTTGCCATGAACAACGCCGATCGAGGCTCGCAGAACGCGCCAGGCGCGTCCGTTGCACCGTTGTTGGCCGCCCTGAGCGAGCTGGCGGAGACAGCCGAACGGGTCGCGCGCGACCTGGCGCCAGAGATCGAGCGGGCACTGGAGATGGTCCGCACCGCCGTGACGCAGGGGGGTACCCTACTGTTCTGCGGGAATGGCGGGTCGGCCGCCGACGCCCAGCACATGGCCACGGAGTACGTCGTCCGGTACATGCGAAGCCGCCGAGCCTATCCGGCGCTCGCCCTGACCACGGACACATCGCTGCTCACGGCGGCGGGGAATGATCTGGGCTTCGATCACATTTTTTCTCGACAGATCGAGGCCCTGGGGAAGCCCGGAGATCTTCTGATCATCCACTCTACCAGCGGGAATTCGCCGAACGTCCTGCGCGCCGCTGAGGCAGCGAAGGAGAAGGGGATTCCAGTGTTGGCGTTGACCAAGCAAGACGGGGGCGCGCTTCGGCTGCTCGCGGACCACACGATCGTGGTGCCAACCGATCGGACGGATCGCGCGCAGGAGATTCATCTCTGTATCCAACATGCGATCTGCGACGCGATCGAGCAGACGCTCTGAGACCGTGTTCGCTTAAGATTCTCAAGTACATATCAAGAAGATGTTTATCTCATACCACTTGATGTTCCTTCACAGGTAAGTCGTGACATGATTTCACTGAAGGGGAAGCGAGCATTGGTCACCGGCGGCTCTCGGGGCATTGGTGCGGCGGTGGCGCGCCTACTCGCCGAGGCCGGTGCCGATGTCGGCATTGCGTACCGGAGTCGGGCCACCGAGGCCGACGCCGTTCTGTCGGACATCACAAATCACGAAGTGAGATGTTTTTCGCACATGGGCGACTTGTCCACAAAAAGTGCGAACGACGAGTTTGTGGATAAAGCGGTCCAATACTTCGGCGGTGTGGATATCTATGTGGGAAACTCGGGATTTTGGCCTCCCGATCCGCTCCCTGTTTCGGTGCTGGATGACGAGCGCTGGCGTTTCACGATGGCCACGAATCTCGATGGGATGTTTTACGGGGCGCGGGCCGCGGCGCGGGCGATGAGCGACGGTGGTCGGATGATTTTCGTGTCCAGCACGGCGGGGCAGCGGGGCGAGGCTGGGCATGCGGACTATGCCGCGACCAAGGGCGCCATGATCGCGTTCGTGAAATCGCTGGCGGTTGAGCTTGGTCACCGAAATATCACGGTGAACTCTGTGGCACCGGGATGGGTCGACACCGAGGCCGTCGAGAAGCCGTTTGCCGCCGGACGCGAGCGGATCGAGGCGGCGATCCCGCTTGGGCGCGTGGCCTCTCCGTCTGATATCGCCGGTCCGATTCTGTTCTTGGCGAGCCCACTGGCCCGTCACGTGACCGGCGAGATCCTGAATGTGAACGGCGGGAGCGTGCTCTGCGGGTAGCGAACTCAGCCGGTGGCCGTAGTTGGCGCGCACCGGGCGAAGTGATCGAAATCGCCCGCACGCTCCAGCGGGCGGGGTTCGAAACTTGGTGCGTCGGCGGAGCCGTGCGTGACGCCCTGTTGGGCCAGGCGCACCTCGATTGGGATCTGGCGACCGCCGCGACCCCCACGCAGGTGCGCAAGCTGTTCCGCCGGACCGTCCCCGTTGGGATCGAGTTCGGAACCATCGGCGTGCTCGACCGCGACCACCGCATGCATGAGGTCACGACCTTTCGCCGGGATGTGCAAACCGACGGCCGTCACGCGGTGGTGGAGTTCGGTGCGTCGCTGGACGAGGATCTGGCGCGGCGGGATTTCACGATCAACGCGATCGCCTACGACCCGATCGACCACCGTCTGCACGACCCGTTCGGTGGGCAAATCGACCTGACCCGTCGGGTTGTGCGCGCCGTCGGCGAGGCTGATGCGCGGATGCGCGAAGACCGGTTGCGAGCCCTCCGGGCGATCCGTTTCGCGGCGCGTTTCGGCTTCGACATCGAGCAGGCCACGTGGCAAGCCATCGTCGGGAGCGCGCCCTTTTTGACGCGATTGTCGCCGGAGCGGGTCAAGCAGGAGCTGGAGAAGACGATGGAGCAGGTGATGGCGCCCTCCACAGCCTTCGCGCGTTGGCGTGACGCTGGGGCCTTTGCGTCGGTGGTACCGACGCTGGCGCAGGTGGGTGACGAGACACTCCGCGCCATCGATGCGTTGCCCCGTCCGGGGCTGCCCGGACGTCCGCTTCGGAAAACCCTTCGTTTTGCGGCGCTCTTCAGCGAGGGCGGCGGCAAGCAGGCCGAGCAGGCGTTGCGCGATCTCCGCTTCTCGAATCAGGACATCGCCAACGTGTCGGCGCTCGTAGACCGCTGGAACCGGTATGCGCCGACCCTCACTGAGATGCTGACCACCGGCGTCTTGCCCGATGATGCCGAATTGCGGCGAATCGCCGCCGGCGTTGGGCGGCTGCGGGTAGCGGCCTTCGTGCGGTTGGCCGCGGCCCGTTGGAGCGCGGCCGCCGTCGTGGCGCCGTCGTTGGTTCGGCGGCTGCACCGGCGGATGCTTACGATCGCGTTCCGCGAGCCGATCGAGCTCGCGGATCTCGCGGTGGACGGTGACGATCTGCGCAGCGCGGGTATCGCGACAGGGCCGGCGTTGGGGCGAATCTTGCACGCGCTGTTGCAGGTGGTGATCGAGGATCCTGCGGTCAACACGCGAGCGGCGCTGCTCGAGCTCGCACGGCAGCTCGGACGCCCGCCCGAAACCGCCTGACGCTCAACATGAATCTCCAGATGCGCAACGAG
This sequence comes from Gemmatimonadales bacterium, assembly GCA_038210005.1. Taxonomy (GTDB): domain Bacteria; phylum Gemmatimonadota; class Gemmatimonadetes; order Gemmatimonadales; family Gemmatimonadaceae; genus Gemmatimonas. The sequence goes on along the minus strand of JBBQXC010000059.1, from coordinate 15,940 downwards.
ATGTCGCCGTTGGGCAGTGACGAACCGGGACGCTTCCGTCCCCTGTCGGACTGGTTTGTCGCGTCCGTCCGTGACGGTGTGTATCTCGCGCGCATTGGCACGACGGCCGAGCGGGCCGTCGATCTGATGCACGCGCTGTCGGGGCATCTCGACCCTGCCGTCGATGTCGTCATGACCGACTGGCGGAGCGGAACGGAGTGGGTGGGCGTCGACGTGGCGCTGCCGGATCTCCGTGATGCGCTTGGTCGGCTGCGCTTTCCGCTGGCAACGTATGGCGGCGTGGAGCTCACGGTCTTTGGCCCGGACGATCAGCTGTCGTTGACGCCGGAACTCCTGCTCGTGATCTACGCGCGGTCCGACCGCTGGTTTTTCCTGCTCGACGGTCTTGGACTGTCCGAACGGGCCGCCCCACCGGCACCGGTGTGGAGGCCGACGCGCTCCACGCTGACGCACTCTCCGGAACTGTCGACCGCGCTGACCGCGGCCGCCGCGAGACTGGGGTTGACCGCGGGCACCGCGTCGATCGCACGATGAGTGCGACGCTGTTTGCGGCGAGTTCCCCGGAACCGCTGGCCGCACGCATGCGTCCGGAACGACTCGAAGACGTCGTCGGGCAGCAGCATCTGCTCGCCCCCGGACGCCCGCTTGGCGACGCGATTCGGAATGGGTCGATCGGCAGTGTCATCTTGACCGGACCGAGCGGGACGGGAAAGACGACGATTGCCAGTCTGATTGGCCGGTACACGCAACAGACCGTCGTGGTGCTGAACGCGGTGACCGACGGCATCCCGCGTCTTCGCGAGATCGTGGCTGAGGCGGAGAAGCGTCGCAGCTACGAGGGGCGACGTACGCTGGTGGTGATCGACGAAATCCATCGCTGGGCGAAATCGCAGCAGGACGCGTTGCTTCCGCACGTCGAGAATGGCGTCATCACCTTGTGCGGGGCAACGACCGAGGTACCGGGATTTGCCGTCGTGGGGGCGTTGTTGTCGCGGTCTCGGGTGTACGCGCTACGGCCGCTCACGGTCGATGACGTGGTGAGTGTGTGCGCGCGGGCGCTGGCCGACGAGCCGAAGGGACTTGGGGCGCGGCGGCTGCAGGCCGACACCGATACCCTCCGGTGGCTCGCCGAGCAGGCGGATGGCGATGCGCGGCGCGCCTTGGGGGCACTCGAAGCGGTGGCGCAGGTGCTGCCGGTGGGCGCCGCGCTGACGCGCGACGGGCTCGCCGATGCGCTCGGAACGCGGGTGGTCAGCTACGACCGCGTCGACGTGGACCGCAACGCGGTGTTGTCGGCGTTTCACAAAGCGCTCCGCGGCAGTGACCCGCATGCGGTGCTGTACTGGCTGGCGCGCGGGCTCCAGGCTGGAGAAGATCCGCAGATCTTCCTGCGTCGGCTGGCCGCCATGGCGACCGAGGACATCGGTCTGTCCGATCCGCAGGCGGTCGGCATCGTGATGACGGCGTGGGACACCTTCCGTCGGCTCGGTCCCGCGGAGGGCGAGCGCGCGGTCGCGCAGGCCGCCGTGTACTGCGCCGTGGCGCCGAAATCAAACCGACTCTATCTCGCGTGGGCGGCGGCCCGCGCCGCTGCGGCTGAGTCGCCGTCGGTCCCGGTGCCGGCGCATCTGCTGAACTCCGAGATGCATCTGCGCGCCGATCCCGATCGTCGTGTGCCGTACGAATATCCCCACGATCATCCCGGTGCCTTTGTGGCGCAGCCCTATCAGCCACCGGAACTTCAAGGACGGACCTACTATCATCCGTTATCAGTGGGCGAAGAGAAACAGATCGCCAAGCGGCTCGCGTGGTGGGCGGAGCGAGGCGGTCCGCCCGTCACCGAGTGACGGAACACGAACGTCGGGACGGGTACCACAGGCAGATGGTGCGCCGTCGCTTCGGCGGCATCCAGCACTTCGATCGGACCTTTCAGTTGGGGATATGACATGCGCATGTCGAGGGCGGTACGGCGCTGGATGACGGCTGGTGCGGTCGCGGTGATGACCGCGGGCGGTGTGGCCTGCGCCTCGCTCGGACGCGCGACTTTCAAAGAGCCGGTGGTCACCCTGCGCGAATTCAACGTGACCGGGCTTGGCCTTACCGGTGGCAGCGTCGACGTCGTGCTGTCGGTCTACAACCCGAACGGCTACAAGCTCGACGCACTGAGCATGACGTATCAGGTGGACGTCGATACCATCAAGTTGGGGGGCGGTGCCCTCGATGGACGCTTCGTGGTACCTGAGAAGGACTCCTCGCTGGTGCGCTTACCGATACGTTTCACGTACGCCGGACTGGGCGCGGCGGGTCGGTCGTTGGTCACGGCGGGTACCGTGAACTATCGGGTGCGTGGTGATTTCACCGTGTCCACGCCGCTCGGCAATTTCACCCGTCCGTATGATCGGACGGGACGTTATTCCTCAGTGTCCGGCAACGGGCGCTGATCGGCTTCGCCCTCTCAGATCAGGTAGACGCACATCAGCCGCGAGATCATCTCCCTTACGCCGCCAGTCGAGCGCGCGGTGCTCGTCAGTGCACCGTCGAAGCGTGGCAACGCCCGTCATCAGTCCGACGAACACCTCGAAGAACTCGCGCGATTGGCCGACACGGCCGGCGCGGTCGTGGTAGGTCGGCTCACCCAGGCGCTTGATCGGCCGCATCCCGCGACGTACCTCGGCAGCGGCAAGGTCGAAGAGCTCAAGCTGCGGATCAATGAGCTCGGCGCCACGCTGGTGATCTTCGACGATGAGCTGACGCCGGCGCAGGGCAAGAACGTCGAAGCGATCGTCGGCACGCGTGTGATGGACCGTGCCGAGCTGATTCTCGACATCTTCGCGACGCGGGCGCGTTCAAGCGAGGCACGCAATCAGGTGGAGCTCGCGCAGTTGCAGTATCTGCTGCCGCGCCTCACGCGCATGTGGACCCACCTCGAGAAATTCCGCGGTGGTATCGGTGTGCGCGGTCCGGGTGAAACCCAGCTCGAAACCGACCGCCGACTCATTCAACATCGCATCCGCGTGCTCAAGCAGCGGCTGGCCGATGTCGAGCGTGCGCGCGAAGTGCAGCGCGAAGGTCGCAAGGCGCACTACCGGGTCGCACTCGTCGGCTACACGAATGCGGGCAAATCGTCGATTCTCCGGCAGATGGCGAATGACGTGCAGGTGTTCGTGGAGGATCGGCTCTTCGCCACGCTCGATCCGCTCACGCGTGAAGTCGAGGTGGGCGACGGGTACACGGTACTGCTTACGGATACCGTCGGATTCATCCGGAAGCTGCCCCACCATTTGGTCGCATCGTTCCGCGCCACGTTGTCAGAGGCGAAGGAGGCCGACCTGCTGCTGCACGTGATCGACGCGAGTCACCCGGTGTGGGAAGAGCAGCGCGATGTCGTGGACGGCGTGCTGGCGGATCTCGGACTGGCCGACCAGCCGAAGCTCTACGTGATGAACAAGATGGACTTGCTGCCCGCCGAGGAGGCCTCGGCTGTTCGTGAACGCGTGACGAACCTCATTCCGAATTCCCTGTTCGTGTCAGCCATCGAGCCGGGTGGGCTCGACGTGCTTCGCGCATCACTGCTGGACAGTCTCCGTCGCCAGCGTCCCGTGCTGGAGGTCCGGCTTCCGGCGGCCAATGGCCGGATGATCGCAGAAATGCATCGCGATGGTGAGGTGCTCGATCAGCGCACCGACGAGGATGTCATCGTGCTTCGGGCGCGACTCGAGGACCGAACGATCGGTAGGCTGCGACAGGCCGGCGCGCGGATCACCGTGCTGCGGGGCGTTGAGCGGGTCAAGGCACCCGCCGAGCCGATCGAAGCGTTCTAGTGTCTCGCTACGCCGACTGAACACACGAACGGCCGGTCATCAGTGACGATGACCGGCCGTTTGCGTGGTGCCGTGGTTGCAATGGGCGTGCAGGGACTCGAACCCCGGACCTCTGCTGTGTGAAAGCAGCGCTCTAACCAGCTGAGCTACACGCCCGACTCAATTGCGCGCTCGATCGCTCACTGCGCGGATCAAGAACGTAACGGCGCGGATGGACGGTGGGAAGCCCTCTCTCGGTGCGAAAAGACAAACGCCCCGGTGCAGGGCACCGAGGCGTATGGTCCGGGTGGGACTTGAACCCACGATCCTTCGATTATGAGTCGAGCGCTTTGACCAACTAAGCTACCGGACCGAACGTGGCGATCCCCCGCCGCCGCCTGTGGCAAATGTATCTCAATCGTTCGCAATGTGTGTGTCGTAGGCTTCGAGGACTTCGTCCGGAGTGACCGTCGCGGCACCGAGCTTTCCCACCTCGACCCCAGCGGCGTAGTTCGCCACGATGGCCGCTTCGAGCGCCGTGGCTCCGGCGGCCAGCATCGTTGCCAGGTAGGCCGTCACCGTGTCGCCGGCGCCGACCACGTCGTACACCTCTCGGGCGGTGGTGGGGACGCGATGCACGATGCCATCCGACGAGACCAGCGCCATACCGCGTTCGCCGAGGGTCAGCAGCAAGTGCTCGACGCCGAGGCGCGCAAACGTTTCAGGCAGCGCAGCGGGATGCTCGAGATCGAACGCGGCGCCGAGTGCGCTCTCGAGCTCCCGACGATTCGGCTTGAACACGGTGGCACCGCGATAGGCAAAGAAATTTCGGAACTTCGGGTCGACGACAATCGGCAGCTTGCGCGCACGGGCAATCGCAATCGCGCCTTCGATGACCGCCGGGACGAGCACGCCCTTGTTGTAGTCCTCGAACACGAGTGCGGTCGCGTGCGGCATGGCTCGTTCAATCGCGTCGAGGACGCGCGCGACGTCGGCGTTCTCGAGATCCGCGTCGTCTTCCTCATCGAAGCGCACCAGCTGCTGGGAGCGCGCCATCACTCGGGTCTTGGTCGTGGTGGGCCGACCGACCGTGACCAGCGATCGCGACTCCATTCGGCCGGCCTCGAGACGCTCGCGCAGCGTGCTGCCGGCCGCGTCGTCTCCGACCACGGCCACCAGGTCGCACCCCGCACCAACGGCGGCAACGTTCTGGGCAACGTTGGCGGCGCCGCCAAGCGCCAGCTTGCGGTCACGCACCCGAACGACGGGGACCGGCGCTTCGGGGGAGATCCGATCGACGTCGCCACGGAGGTACATATCGAGCATCGCGTCGCCGATGATCACCACATGCTGCGAGGCGGCGTGAGCGAGCAGCGCCTCGAGCCGTGCGCGGGAGATAGTGGGCGTCATGGCGGGGAAGCTAGTCGGACCGATTAGCTTCGTCACCGGTCGTGCCGTCCCCGTGCCTTTTCCCGCCGAGATGCCCGCCTCGTCATCCCCCAGCGAATCCCCTGTCTCGCGTCGATCGCCGGTGCTGGTGTTGGCCGCCTCACTGGTCGGCATCTCGTTCGCCGCACCGCTGATCCGGCTCTCCGCGAGTTCCGCGATCGTGATCGCGACATGGCGGCTCGGCCTGTCGATGCTCATCGTTGCCGCCGCCCTGCTGATCACGGGATCGTGGCGCGAGTGGCGTATGCTGTCGCGGCGCGAGCTCCTGCTGGCCAACGGCGCCGGCGTCTTGCTCGCGCTTCACTTTTGGAGCTGGAATGCCTCGCTGCGATACACCAGCGTGGCCGCGTCGGTGGCGTTGGTGAATTTGCAGCCCGTCATCATCGCTGGGGTATCGGCGATGTGGCTACGTGAGTCGCCGTCCGGTCGGCAGTGGCTCGGGGTGGTGATCGCCGTGATCGGTGCCTTGGTGGTTGGGTTGGCCGACGTGCCTGGGGGCCTCTCGGGCATCGTGTCCGCGATGTCCGGTGGCGCGACGGCGGACGGCAGCGGTCGCGCGCTCTTCGGTGATATGCTGGCGCTCGTCGGCGCGGTCACGGCTGCCCTCTACTACCTGATTGGGCGCCGACTCCGACAGCGCGTGGGGGTGTGGCCCTATGTCTCGATCGCCTATGGCGCGGCGTTCGTGACCTGCGTGGCGATCGCGCTCGCCAGTGGAGAGGTGCTGTTGCCACAGCCGCGCCGCGAGCTGTCGATCTTCGCCGGCCTTGCTCTTGGACCGATGCTGCTCGGCCACACGGGAATGAACTGGGCGCTTGGCCACCTTCCGGCATTCGTGGTGAACCTCACCACGCTGGGCGAGCCGATCGGCGCCACGATTCTGGCTGCCTTCCTGCCTGGGATCGCGGAGGTGCCGGGCCTCGGCACCATCGCGGGCGGGGTACTGGTACTGGGCGGTGTGCTGCTGGCGTCGCGCCGTGCCCCGGACCGGCCGGAAAGCTGAGCTGGGCCGAAAACAGGTTCTGAGCGACTCGTGTTCTTCGCCCCGGTTATCTTTCGGGGGTGAGCGAGACTCGATCGATATTTTCAGGCGCCGGAGCGCCGCACGCCCAGAGTGATGACGCATCACCACAGGGGCCGTATGCATCGGCGGCACCGGTGGTATTCGCCTCGGCGCTTCGCGAGCGCCACCTCGACGTCGTGATCACGCGCGGTGGGATCGTGGAGTCGCGTCACCGGGTGCACGCCGCGGTGGTCGACGCAAACGGCACGTTGCTCGAGAGTGCGCGGGATCCGCACGTTGAAACATGGTGGCGCTCCTGCGCAAAGCCGTTTCAGGTGATGCCGCTGGTGCGCGCAGGTGGCTTGGAGCGCCTGGGATGGGGAGTCAGCCAGCTGGCTTTAGCCTGTGCTTCGCACGGCGGCGAGCCGGAGCACGTGGCGCTCGCCGAATCGATGCTGGCCGGGATCGGCCTCGAGGAGGGCGATCTCGCCTGTGGCGCCCACGAGCCGTTGGCGGCGCGCGGCACACGGCTGCTTCGTGAGTCGGGCGATCGGCTCACGCGCCTCCACAACAACTGTTCCGGCAAGCACGCGGCGATGCTCGCCAGCGCGGTGTTGCTCGGGGAACCGACCAGCGGCTACGAGCGGGCGTCCCATGCGGTGCAGCGGGCGGCGCTCGAGACGGTTGCCGTGTGGTCGGGCACGACGGCGAATCAGATAGGCGTCGCGGTGGATGGCTGTGGCGTACCCGTCTTCTCGCTTCCGCTGTCCAATATGGCGCTCTCGTACGCGCGTCTTGCACACGCGTCGACGCATGGCGACGAGGCGAGTCGCCGGATACTGCAGGCCATGACGTCGCATCCGTTTCTGGTAGGTGGCAGCGACCGGTTCGACACGCGCCTCATGGAAGCCGTGGGCGGCAATGTGGTTTGCAAAGTCGGCGCTGAAGGCGTGCACACCTTCGCGATCATCGACCGTGGCATCGGTTTCGCGCTGAAGGTCGAAGATGGCTCGCAGCGCGCGCAGTTTGTCGCGGTGTTGGCGCTGCTGGCCGAGTACGACGGGTTGCCGTCGCCGTTGCCCGAGAGTTTGCGCGAAGTCGCGGTGCGGGTCGTTCGGAATACGCGCGGAGAACAGGTCGGCGAAGTGTTCGTGAGTATGGCGCCGCTCGGTGCGTACGGGCGAGCCTGATGGCGTTGATTCGATGACACTGCGCGGTCATGTGCCTGTTACACTCGATGCACTTGATGCGGAGACGGCCGCTCTCATTCGGCTGGCGGCGGTACTCGCCGGGGGTGGCGAGGCGGCGGTGCGCGCAGAGCTGTCGGCCGTGAACGGCGTCGTCAATCCGATCTGGGTTGAAGAAGTCATACTACAGACGTACCTGTTTGCCGGATTTCCGCGAGCGCTCAATGCCGCACGGGATTGGCGTCGCATCTCTGGTCGCAGTGCACCGACGCCGGCGGCTGACGACGAGCGTGGTGTGATGGACTTTTCTCAGCGTGGCGAGGCGACGTGCGCCACGGTGTACGGCGAGTTCTACGATCGGTTGCGCGTGAACATTCGTGGACTGCATCCGGCACTCGATCGGTGGATGATTACGGAAGGGTACGGCAAGGTGCTCGGCCGACCGTCACTCGATCTGGCGCGTCGTGAATTGTGCGTGGTGGCCGCGTGCGCCATTGCCCGACAGGATCGACAGCTGCACTCGCATCTGCACGGCGCCGTGAATGCGGGGGCGACCGTAGGAGTTGTTTCGGCCGCACTGCAGGTAGTGGCGCCGTTGATCGGCGACGACGACATGCGTCGCTATCTCGGTTTGTGGGCGCGGGTGCAGGGCAAGTAGGACCGCAGGACCAGTCATACGGCAGGACAATCAGCACGCAGTGCATTCGCAGGTTTCTGGCGGCGCCTCGGTGGCCGGCCGCCTCTCTCGTTTCGGAAGTGATTCATGTTCGTAGATCGCGTACTCGTAAAAGTCGAAGCAGGCACTGGTGGTTCGGGACAGACGTCGTTCCGTCGCGAGAAGTTCGCGCCGATGGGCGGCCCCGATGGCGGCGACGGCGGACGCGGCGGCGACGTGATCGTGCGCGGCGACCGGAACCTGACCACGCTGCTCGACTACACGTACCGCGATGCCTGGAAGGCGGAACGCGGACAGCACGGCGAAGGGTCGAACCGGACCGGTCGCTCCGGCGAAGACATCGTGCTGCCGGTACCTCCCGGTACGGTCGTGCGCGACGCCGAAACGCAGGAGTTTCTGGGCGAAGTCATGGAGGACGGGCACACGATTCTCGTGGCGAAGGGAGGTCGTGGCGGCAAGGGGAATTCCTTCTTCGTCACACCCACGCACCAGTCGCCGCGCGAATGGCAGCCGGGGGAAGACGGACATGCCCGGACGCTCGAACTCGAGCTTAAGCTGATCGCCGATATCGGTCTCGTCGGCCAGCCGAACGCGGGCAAGAGCACCCTACTCTCGGTGATCTCGGCGGCCCGGCCCAAGATTGCGGACTATCCGTTCACGACCTTGTCGCCGAACCTCGGCGTCGTGCCACTCAGCGACCATCGCTCGTTCGTGGTGGCCGACATTCCCGGCATCATCGAAGGCGCGTCGGAAGGCAAGGGACTCGGACTGCGGTTCCTGCGCCACATCGAGCGTACGCGCATGCTCGCGTTCATGATCCCGATCGATGCGGACGACTGGCAGGCCGAGCTCGATCAGTTGCGACACGAAGTTTCCTCGTATTCCACCGAACTCGCCGCGAAGCCGTATTGCGTCGTGTTCACGAAGCTCGATCTGCTCGGCGAGCACTACGTGCCGGACATCGAAGCACCGGGCGCCTTCGGCAAGTATGCCATCAGCGCGGCCGGACGCATGGGACTCGACGTGGTACTCGACGCGTGGTGGCGTGAGCTGCTCAAGATGCGCGTGGAAGCTGAAAAGCCGGCACGCGATGCGCAGTTCCTTCCCTGACGCATCGGCGGCCCCGTTGGCCTGTGTGTCGACGGAGGCCGCGCGGCAACTCCAGACGCGGCGTGAAGTGATTGCGTTGCGTCAGGTCAGCGGGCTCGGTGACGTCGGCGTGGCGCGACTCCTGTCGTTGCATGGCGACGCCACTCGGGCGCTGCGGTCGGTCGCAGCCGAACGGCGCGAAGAGGCACTGCGCGAGGCCGATCGCATTTTGGCAGACCTGCAGCGCATCGGCGGCGAGGCGCTGACGGCTGGGAACGACCGGTACCCCGCACGACTGCTCGAACTCTCCGATGCTCCGCCGGTCCTCTACGCGCAGGGAACGTTGGCCAGTGCGCATCCGCCTGCCGTCGCGATCGTCGGCACGCGTGCCGCGTCGACTTACGGACTGCGAGTCGCTCGCGCCATTGCGACCGCCTGCGCGCGCGCTGGCGTGACGATCGTGAGCGGACTCGCGCGTGGAATCGATGGCGCCGCGCATGACGCGGCGCTGGCAGCCGGCGGGCGTACCGTCGCGGTGCTCGGCACGGGTCTCGATGTGCATTACCCGCGCTCGCATCGCACGCTGCAGGAACGCATCGCCCGCGATGGCCTGCTGCTTACCGAGCAGAAGCCCGGTGACTCGGGGCACGGCGGGACGTTCCCCCGTCGCAATCGCATCATCGCGGCGCTGGCCGACCTCACGGTGGTGGTCGAGGCGGGGAAGGGCAGCGGAGCCCTGATCACCGCCGACCATGCGCTTGAACTGAACCGGATGGTGGCCTGCGTACCGAACGCCATCGATCAGGTCTCGTCGATGGGCAGCAACGCGCTCCTCAAGATGCACGCCGAACCGATTCTGGCGGTCGACGATGTGCTCGCCCTCCTGCGCGTCGATCGGTCCACGTCGACGCATGTTTCCCTCGACGGCGACGCCGCGCGCTGCTGGGATGCGGTCCAAGGTGGTGCACGTGACATCGAACAGATTGCCGCGGCCGCGCAGTTGCGTCCGCGTGAAGCGGCTGCCGTATTGAGTGCACTCGAAATCGACGGGCTCGTGCACTTCGGCCCGTCGGGGCAAGTGTATCCGTCCGTCAGTGTGTCGTGAGCGCACCGATCACGACCCAGGTGGGGTACCGGCACCTCTACTTGCATGTGCCGTTCTGTGCGCGACGCTGTAGTTACTGCGATTTTTCCATCGCGGTGCGCAAGCAGGTACCGTGGCGTGCGTTCGCCGATGCGGTTGAGTCCGAGCTTCGCCTGCGCGGTGCGTCGCAGGCGTGTGAGGAGCTGACCACGCTGTATCTCGGCGGCGGCACCCCCTCGCGGTTGGGTGGCGAGGGCATCGAGCGACTCTTCGAGCAGCTGCACCGACACGTACGACTGGATGCGCACGCCGAAGTGACGCTGGAAGCGAACCCCGAAGACGTATCGGCCGACGCCGTGGCGGCGTGGCGTCGGGCCGGTGTGAATCGCGTGAGTCTCGGGGTGCAGAGTTTCGACGATCGCGTACTTTCCTGGATGCATCGCGTGCACGATGCCGATGCCGCCGTGCGCGCGGTCGAGACCCTTCGCACCGGCGGCATCGACTCGATGTCGCTCGACCTCATCTTCGCCGCGCCGGCCACGCTTGAGCGCGACTGGAGCAGAGACCTCACGCGACTCCTCGCGCTTGCCCCAGACCACATCTCGCTGTACGGACTCACCATCGAACCGCACACGCCACTCGGACGCTGGCACGCGCGGGGCGACGTCGAGGAGGCGCCTGAGGAGCTCTACGAACGCCAGTTTCTCGAGTCACACGAGCGGTTGCGGTCTGCCGGCTTCGAGCACTATGAGGTGTCGAATTTCGCGATGCCTGGCCGTCGCGCCCGACACAACAGCGCGTACTGGCAGAACGTGCCGTATCTCGGCCTTGGCCCGTCGGCGCACGGATTCGACGGTTCGGAGCGCCGCTGGAATCACGCCGCGTTCGCCTCGTGGGAATCGGCGTTGACCGCAGGTTTCGACCCCGTCGGCGGCTCGGAAATGCTTACCGGGCAGAACCGTGAGGCGGAGATGGTGTACCTTGGATTGCGCACGATCGACGGGCTGGAGCTTCGGGAAGGTGAGGAAGCCCGCGTCGCCACGTGGCGTCGGCAGGGGTGGATCGAGTCTGTTCATGGGACCGCCGGATCGCGTATCCGGTGCACCGCCTCCGGGTGGCTTCGGCTCGATGCCCTGGCCGCCGACTTGACAGCACTCCGAAGTCGTTCGTAGCGTTATACTTATGGCTATTGGCGGGGAGCTCTCCGAGCGGGAGCGACAGGTACTGGAAGCAGTGATCCACAGTTACGTTGCAACGGCTGAGCCCGCAGGCTCTCGCACGTTGGCGCGGCGCTTTGGCTTGGGCATCTCGCCGGCCACCATCCGGAACACGATGAGCGATCTGGAGGAGAAGGGATTTCTCTTTCATCCGCATACGTCCGCCGGACGCGTTCCCACCGATAAGGCCTATCGCGTATACGTCGATTCGCTCATGCGCGTCGAGACGATCACTGGTGATGCGCAGCGACGATTGCACGCCGACATCTCGGCTGGCGGGTCGGCCATCGAGGCGATCCTCCGTCGTGCTGCGCAATCGCTGGGAATCCTGACGCAGGAACTCGGCGTAGCCCTCGGCCCTCGGTTCGAGCGGGCAACGCTGCGTCAGGTCGAGCTGGTCCGCATCGCGTCGGAGCGCCTGTTGATGGTGCTCACCCTGCACGGTGGCGCGGTGCGCACGGTGTTTGTGGAAGTGCCGGGCGTCATCGCAGATGAAGCGCTGATCGAAGTCACGATCGTGCTCAACGAGCGCCTCTCGGGGCTCACTCTCGAGCAGGTCCGCACGACCCTCGCCTCGCGGTTGCGTGATGTGCACCTCAAGCCGGAAACGGCTGAGCTGCTGCACATCTTCGTGCAGGAAGGCGAGCAGGTGTTCGGACGGGTCGCGGATCCGCTCGAGACCGTCGTGCTCGGGCAGCCGTCGTTGCTGGCGGATCAGCCGGAGTTCGCCAGTGGAGGGCGCCTGCGGCAGTTGATTGAGCTCACGGAAACACGGCAGCAACTTGCGTCGTTGCTCGAGGCGAAGCCTGGAGCGAACGGTATTTCGATCACGATCGGCAACGAGCACGGCGACCCACGTCTCGAGCCGTTTACGGTGGTGACGGCGGAGTACCAGGCGGGCTCGCTGAGCGGCGTGATCGGTGTGATCGGTCCCACACGGATGCCGTATGACAAAGTGATTGCGCTGGTGGGTCACACCTCCCGACTCGTGTCCGATTTGCTCTGCTGACCGTCCACCCCTCGCTTCACGCGGGCGGATCGGTCGATATTCCCCGTAGGTTTTTCAGTTCGACTGTGACTTCATCGACGGGCGTCCGGTTTCCGGCACCCGTCGTTCGACTGCGCCGCTCACGCGCGGCGCGTTTTTCCGGGTTTCGACATGGCCGATTTTTACGCGGTGCTTGGAGTGCCGCGCGATGCATCCGACGACGACATCAAGAAGGCGTATCGTCGCCTGGCGATGCAGTGGCATCCTGACCGCAATGCGGGCGCAAAGGAGGCCGAGGAGAAGTTCAAGACGATCACTGAAGCATACGACGTGCTGCGTGACCCGCAGAAGCGCGCCGCGTTCGATCGGTACGGCGAGGCCGGCCTCCGTGGTGCCCAGCAGCAGCAGTATGAGCACGTCGATCTGTCGGAGGCGCTGAACATCTTCATGCGCGACTTCGGCGGTTTCGGCGACCTGTTCGGTGGCCAAGGCGGCGGTCGTCGGAACGGGGCGCGCACCGGCGCCGACGTAAAGCTGCCGTTGCCGCTGACGCTCACCGAAGTGGGGAGCGGCGTCGAGAAGACGGTGGTGCTCAAGGTGCTCGAGGCGTGTGACAAGTGCGAGGGGTCTGGCGCGGAGCCGGGTACCAAGCCACAGCCGTGCAACACCTGTGGCGGCGCCGGCGAAGTGCGCCGCGCCCAGCGGTCCTTCTTCGGCCAGTTCGTGTCGGTCGCGCCGTGTCCGACGTGCGCCGGCGAAGGTGTGGTGGTGTCGTCGCCATGTAAGAAGTGCCGTGGCGAAGGACGCGCGCGGGCGGAGCGCACGCTCAAGATTCAGGTCCCGGCTGGTGTCGCGACGGGTCAGTACATGACACTGCGTGGAGCGGGCAACGTCGGACCGCGCGGGGGCACCAAAGGCGACGTGCTCGTGGTGTTCGAGGTGGAGGACGACGAGCGCTTCGAGCGCGACGGTGAGGATCTGTTCTGCGAAGCGTTGGTCACGTACTCGCAGCTGGTCTTCGGCGCCGATATCCGGGTTCCCGGTCTGACCGGTGATCTGTCGCTGCGCGTGCCGACGGGCACGCAGAGTGGCACGGTGTTCCATTTGCGAGGCCGTGGACTACCGCGTGTCAACGCGTCCGGCACGGGCGATCTGCACGTGAAGGTGCAACTTTGGACCCCGCAGGACGTGGACGGCGAAGAGCAGGCTGCGATCGAGCGGCTTGCCACGTTGCAGGGCCAGGCCCCGACACAGCGTGAGAAAGGGTTCTGGTCGAAGATGAAGGAGGCGCTTGGTGCTTGATGCGTCGCTGCGCTGGGTCAGCGTCCGGGTGAGCCCGGGCATCGACGAGGGAAGTCGTGACGCCTGTCTCGCCGCGCTGTTCGCCGTTGGCGCGCAAGGCGTGCACGAAGACGGCACGTCGCTGGTCACGCATTTTCCGCCGCAAACAAATCTTGAAGCGATGCATATCGCGCTGACCGAGGCGGACGAGGGCGTCACGATCGAGACGGCGCCGGTGCCCGATATCGACTGGAGCGAGGCCTGGAAGTCGCGCATCAACGCGCACGATCTGGGCTCGCTCACCGTGACGCCGCCGTGGCTTGCCGAAGGCCGCGATCCCGCGCGTACGATTGTGATCGAGCCGGGTATGGCCTTCGGCACTGGTGAGCACGCCACCACGCGTGGCGTGGTGCGCCTCCTGCCGACCGTGATGCGCGACGGCGATGTCGTCGCTGACCTCGGCGCAGGCAGTGCCGTGTTGGCGATCGCTGCGGCCAAGCTGGGTGCCTCGCGTGTCTACGCCGTCGAGCTCGATGGTGAAGCGATTCCCGACGCCGAACAGAACGTGCTGCGGAATCATGTGGCCGACCGTGTGCATGTGTTCGAGGCCGACGCCGCGGCGCTCCTGCCACTGTTGGCGCCGGTCCGGGTCGTGCTCGCGAACATCATCTCGTCGGTGCTGGTCGAGCTGCTGCCGATCATCGCGGAATCGCTCACCGCCGACGGCGGCGCGATCCTGAGCGGAATCCTGCAGGAGGAGCGCGAGGAGATGCTCGCCGTCTTGGCCACAACCGGCTGGCGCGTGCTCGATGAGGATGCGGAGGACATCTGGTGGTCGGTCTCGATCGCGAGGGCGTAGCGGCCGGTCGGCCGAACTTCGTCACGACCGAGCCGTTTGCGGTCGGGGCGACGTGCGTGCTCGACGAGCAGGCGGCGCGCCACATGCGGGTGTTGCGCCTCGACTCGGGCGCGGTCGTCGGTGTCCGTGACGGGCAGGGACACGTGGGCGCCGGACAGCTCGTGCGCCTGACGAAGACGCAGGCGTACATCGAAATCAGCGACGTTGAGGTGATCGCGCCGCTTCCCGAGGTGCACTTGCTGGTCCCGGTCGCCGACCGGGACCGGATGCTGTGGTTGGCCGAGAAGGCGTGTGAACTGGGCTGCACGAGCTGGCGGCCTGTTCTCTGGCGTCGGTCACGGAGCGTGTCGCCGCGCGGGGAAGGGGTCGCCTTCCAACAGAAGGTGATGGCCCGGATGACGAGCGCGCTCGCGCAGTCGGAGGGAGCGTGGCTGCCACAACCGTTCCCCGAAGCCACGCTGGAGCGCGCGCTCTTGGCGGCCCCGCCGGGTGATCGCTTGGTACTCGATCCCGCGGGAGCGCCGATGCTCGGCACCACCGCCACCGCGCTGCAGGAACCCATAGTGCTGGCGATCGGACCCGAGGGAGGAATCGAGGCGGATGAGCTCGAGGCGTTGGTGGCCTCCGGCTTCCGTGCGGTTCGACTGGGGCCGACCATCCTCCGGTTCGAGACCGCTGCGGTGGCCGCCTTGGCGATCGCCCGCACGGTGCTCGGTGCCATCTCCACGACTCGCGAGTCCTGATGTCAGACGTCTGCATTTTCTGCCGCATCGTCGGCGGGACCATCCCGGCCACGCTGGTCGCCAGTAACGAACATGGTGTCGCCTTCCGTGACTTGAATCCGCAGGCGCCGTCGCATGTGCTGGTGATCCCGCGACGTCATGTGGCCTCACTGGCCGAGGCCGCGGACGGGGCGGAACTGGGGGCGCTGATGCTGCTGGCGGCCGAGGTCGCTCGTTCGGAGGGCTTGGCGGAAACGGGGTATCGGGTGGTCGCCAATACCGGGAATGATGGCGGTCAAACGGTCCACCATCTTCACTTGCATGTGCTGGGCGGTCGCACGATGCACTGGCCGCCCGGATAATTGATCGCTTGCCTCTGGAATTATCGTCGTTTGCGCCTTGACCTCCCCCCTCGGGATGGGTAGGATTTAAGGCTGTCGTTCTATCGCAACGTGTCTGTCACGCCATCATTTACGAGGTTTCGTTTGTCCGAAGTCATCATCCACGAGGACGAGAATTTCGAGCGTGCGCTCAAGCGCTTCAAGAAGAAGTGCGAGAAGGCCGGTATTCTGTCCGACCTGCGCA
>JBBQXC010000058.1:0-25528 GCA_038210005.1 Gemmatimonadales bacterium | reverse complement strand
GACATCACCGATTGTAATCAGCGCAGCGTACTGCCCGGTGGCGGACGACGACGCAACCCGTTTGGTGGACAGATCAATGTCGCCGGACGCGACACCGCCGTCATCGTCGGGGCCTACGACATCGCGATGGCCGACTCACTGCTGACCAATCGCTGCCTGGGCGTCTGGGTGGGCGACAGCCGTGGCAATACCTCGGCGTACGTCGAGATGCCGATCCGGCCATCGAACGCATTGCAGCGGCCGGTGGTGAACCCGTTCAACGCGCGGCGAAACGGCACGAAGAGCATCTTCGTGGATGCGAGCGTGTCCGATCCCAACGCCGACTTCGTGGGACTCTTCGTGGTGTATCTGTTGCGCGACGGCGTGCTCACGGCGTCTGACGGCCAACCCGACCGTGTGGTCCTGCAGCCGGCCGGCATGCTCGGCGCGACGGTCCCCGAGTTCCTCGTCAACATCGGCTTCGGCAACTGGAACGACTATCTGGGCGTCATTGCCTACGCCGTCGACCGCGCCGGCAACTTCACTCGCGTGCAGGATCTCCAGCTCGACTTCTGATTTACGGTCAGTAGTGTCCCAATGTTTGTTAGACGAGAACGAGCTCGAGATCTGGCTCTGAATGGTGGGGCGGTGGCCTAAGGCGTTGCTGAAGAGGCACGTGCTCGAACACGGTCACCTTGATGCGTCGGTGGTGCTTGATCCACTTGCCGCACGACTCCACCCGTGAAAACGTTTGGACACCACTCATGTTGGCCCTGAGCTTCGCGTGCCTTCGCGGACTTCGCGTGCATCGCGGTGCGTGCGGCGTCCACGGAGCGATCGGAGAGCCCGCTGGTTCGCGCGACGCTCGCGGAGCACGCGAAATCCCGAAGAGTCAAAGATGGATATGGCACTCGCGCCTCCGGGCGAAAGACCGAAACTCAGTGCCCCGATGTTCCAGTCGAGACCAGGCAAAACGCCCCCGTTCCCCAAGTACATCAGCACCTTGCACCGCTCCGACCTCGAAACGTTGGGGCACTCCTGATTTACGGTCATTTTGCCGAGCCGTCTCATTCGCTGTAATGCACGCATGCTCGCTCGCCTCGGCGGTTCCCGCGGCCACGTTGCACGCGAGGCGTGCTCCCCATGAGCGTCGATCCGTTTTCGATCCGGAGCGTGCTACCAGGCCGTGCAACGGCTAGCGATCGCTCACGTGTGCGACGTGATGCCCGGAAAGCGCGGCGCGTGGGGATGTGGGCGCGTCGTCGGGACGTCGGCCGGTGTCCGACGCTCAACCGTGGCTGCCACCACGTCGCCCGCGATGTCGCGGATGGGCGCCCCGGGTAGTCGCGTCAACTGCACGGCGGTTCCCACACCCGTCACCATCAGCAACCGCTTGACCGAGCCCGGGACTTCGCCATAGGACAATCGAAGGTCGATGACCGCGTCGGCACCGATCTCCCGCGCCTCCTCTCGCAGTTCACGCAGGATCGTGCGGCGTGCCTCCCGCAGTTCCTGCTGCGCATTCGCGCTGCGTCCATCCACCACATCGATGACGCCGGTGCCGAGGTCGCGGGCGATGTTGAGCGCCAGCACATACTCGGCCGCTACCACGTCCATGGTGCGGTGTACGCCGAACCCGGCGACCTTGTTCACCGTCGTCACCAGCACGAAGTTCACATTGCGCCACGGACGCACGCGCAGCCCGCGACGGCTGACCTCCTCGTGCACCGCCTGCCAGCCCGCATGGCTCAAGTCATCGAGCGAGCGCGACGCCTCTTCGACGAGTTCCTGCTCGGACAACGTGCGGGCAAAGGCTCGCGCCTGGTCCAGATCCGGATGCATGGATCACCTGTCAGAAGGAAGGGTTGGCTCGCGTCGAGTCGCGAGCGAAGACAGGAAATGTGCGCGCGTCAGGCCTGCGCGTGGCAGGCGCCGGGCGTACCGCTTCTACCACAGATCGGTATCAGCCTGACGCCTCACCTGATCAACGCTTCCCTCGCCAACGCCTCGCGACTACCGCACTGCCGGTGCCGCCCGCCAAAGCCCATTCAGCATATCGCTGGCAAAGAGACCACTGGCCGACCAGTGGACGCCCCACACGTACACCGGCACCCCGCCGCAGCCGAGGTAGGTGGCCCGCTCGCGCGACATCAGTTTCAGGTCGCACCGACCATCGGTCGTCTTCTCGGCGGCTTGGCAGCTTCCCAGGTCACCGCGCACGTCGAGCACCCGCACGCCGCCGTTGTAGTAGGCCGCGTAGGCAAAGCCCTGGGTCTCATCCACGGAGAAATTGTGCGCGCCCGCTCCGGCAACCGAATACACGGCTACCTCGACCGGCGCGGCGAGATTGCTGATGTCCACCACGTGCACGTCGCCCGTGCTCGAGGACCCGATCGAGCCCGGCCCTTCCTGGCCCACCAGCAGATACTTCTTACTCTGGGTCACGGGATCGTGCACCCACCAGACGTTGTGCACCTGACCGCCCACCGTGCGGGCCCGTCCGAGCAGGCGTGGCGCGGCTACCGAGCCGCCCTGCGCGCCGATGTCCCAGATGCCCACGCCATCATTCCATTCGGCGGTGAAGAGCAGGCCATCGCGCACAAACACGTCGTGTACAAACGGGGTCCCCATTTGCTGGGACCACACGGTGCGTGGCGCGGAGGGCGTGCTGAGGTCGAGCACCACCAGTCGCGCGGGAACACCATTGGCCGGATCGATGGCGCCGAAGGCGTACAGCACGCCGTTGACGCGGGCCAGTTCGGCGGTGTGCACGCCGTACTGCATCTCGCCGCCAGTGGTGCGCGTGAGCAGTTGCGGAGCCCGTGGGTTGGCCATCGAATAAATCGCCACGCCCCCGTTGGGATTCGACTCGATCGCGACGAGCATGATGCTGCCGTCGTCGGACAGCTGCACGTCGCCGGTGGTGGTCGCGTTGGCCACGATCACGCTGTCCACCAACTGCGGCTGATTGGCGCTCACGTCCCAGATCTTCACCGCATTGCCGCGGGACCCGGCGCGCAGGCCCCAGGTCGTCGTGTAGGCGGTCGTGCCGCGCACCCAGACTTCGGCGGTGTACCGTTCGGGCACGGCGCCCTGACCAAGGTGCGTGAGCAGGCTGAAGGGGGGTGGGACCGTCGTGGCGGTGTCGCGGGGGGTAGTGGCCTGCGTGGGCGCGCTGTCGCTGCCGCCACAGGCCGACAGCGCGCCCGCCACGAATACGAAAGCAAGAGCACCCAGCATGCGTCGCCGTTGAGCGTGTGTCATGGATGCGTGTGCGCTGAGGGAGAACTCGAGGGACGGATACCAGCTGGCAGCACGTAACGCCCCATGCGCCGGCGCATCGTCCCGGCGTGCACGCGTGCCCCCACCGACAGCGACCATTGCGTATCCGCCCCGTAAAACTCGGCGGGCACGAACACGGCCGGCGTGCGTAGCGCCGTGGCCGTCGCGCGGGCCACTTCCACGAACGGCATCACGTGCGTGCCGCGCAAGCCCGGAATGCCGGTGGACGGCGCGGCGAGTTGCACGGTGCCGATCGACCAGCGGGTGATGCCGATCAACTGAAAGTCGACATGCCCGTTGGGGATCCGAAAGAGGTCGAGCAGTCGCTCGCTTTCCGGACGGTCGGTGCGTTCGGCGCGCCCGGACAGGGCCCACCCGCGATGCACGACGCTCGATTCAATGAGGGCGCTGCCGAAGCGGAACACGCGCTGTGCACCCAGCGATTCGTCGGTGCGCGCGATTTCCAGGAGGGCGTACCGCTTGAACGGCACGTCGTATCGGAACGACGAACTCAGTTGTCGATGATCGAAGGCGCCGCCTTGCGTGAGGCCGGGGCTGCGCACGAACGCGCGACTGACCTGCCACTCGAGCGAAGGGTGCGGCGCCACCGTGAGCCGGGTGCTGCGCGAGTCGCCCACGCGCGACCACTGCGGCCCCGTGAACGGACCCACCGGTTCGTCGCCGTTGAACCATCCCTGCTCCACGGTGATCGACCGGTCGCCCCGTGCGAACTGCACGGCGCCTACCAACTGCACCCGTTCGAGGATCTGTGCGTGATGATGATTCACGGGATACTTCACGAACGGCCGCATCATCGGGTCGTCGGTGCCGTACGGCGTGAACCCCTTGCCGCCGGCGAGTGTGGCGCGGAATCCGGCCCGCGTGGGTGTGGCCACCGCCAACATCGCCTCGTGCACGAGCGTGTGCGGATGCCGCCGATCGGCGTAGCCCTCGCCGTAGATGCCGGCGTTCAGCTCTCCGCGGCGCAGGGTGTACCCCTCGAAATTAAGCGTGCCCGTGAAGCGCACAGGCCCCAACGTCGCATCGCCCATGAGGTTGGGCTGCGTGAGGTAGGCTTCGGTGGAGCGTCGACCGAGCAGGGCCGGATTGGCCGATGTCAGCAGGCCCGTGGCCATGGCGCCGAAGTGGTACCGGGCGGAGTCGCTCTCGGGATGGAGCCGCAAATGCTGAGCCCTGCCAACCGCGGGGGAAACCGCGGCCAGCAGGGCAACAACATGAAGCAGGGCACGCACGCTGGGTTGGCGTCCTACTTCAGCGCCTTGTAGCGGTAGCTCATGATGCCCGCGCCGGTCACCTTCAGCGTGGCCGACTTCGTCTCACCCTTCTTGATCGGGCCCACCGCTTCGGTGGCCGACGCGACCACGGCCCCCGCGACATCGAGGAACTCGGCCGTCACGGAATACTGACCGTCCTTCGCCGCCACCTGTTCGATCGCCAGCACCAGCGTCGCCTCATCCTTCCGGCGGTCGAAGCTCGTGACGTCGACCTTCGCCGAGAGTGCTTCGGCGTACGTCTGGTACTTCACGAGCGAATCCGTCCATGCCTTGATCTCCACCGGCTTCTTGGCCGTCTGCGCGGCCTTGGCGAGACCCTGCGACGCGTAGGCGAAGAGCATCCAGCCGTCGAAGTTGTTCGGGTCGAGTTCGACCAGCTTGCGAGCGGGCTCGAACATCAGCGTGAACTGATCCTTCGTATACAGCGCAGCCGCCACGTTGCGCTGGGCGTCGCGATTGAACGGATTCTTCGTCGTGGCCGCCTGGAACAGCTTGAGCGCGTCGTCCGACTTGTTGGCCCGCGTTGCGATCACACCGGCCGTCGTGAGCGCGATGTCGGTGGCCGTGGCCTGCGTGAGCAGCGGCGTGTACACCGTCGGGATCAGCGCCGTGTCTTTCGCCACCGTCAGCGCATCCGCCCACGAGAGCAGCAGGTTCGGCGCATCCGGGCTGTCCGGCGTCATCGTCAGCAACGTCTTGAAGCCTTCCGCCGCTTCACGCGCCGCCGCCTGCTGTTCGGCGCCGGTCTTGGCCTGGGCATCTTCCAGCTGATTCATCGCCGCGTAGTACATACTGCTGGACTTCAGGTCGCGGTACGTCGTGTCGTCGGCCGCATACTTGACCACATGCTTCCAGTGCATGATCGCGTTTGCGCGGTTCTGACGCGCATTGGCGACGCTGGCGAGCACGTAGTGCGGGTACGGGTTCGTTGCCGACATCATCATGGAGCGCTTGGCGAAGTACTCCGCCGAGTCGAGCTTGCCGGCGTTGGAGGCATCGAGCGCCGACTTGGTCGCGGCCAACCACACTTCGTTCATACGCATCGCCGCGACATCGGCTTCGCACGCGGGCACCGCGGCGACGATGGCCTTGTAGGCGACGTCCATGTTCACGATGATGTCGTACGGCTCCGTCGGATTGGTGACGAATCCGAGTTCGCTCCGGGCCGGGGCATCGGCGATACCGGGCTCGACGCCCCACATGGTGAGCGCCTGCACGAGCGACAGGTTGTAGCCGCCGGGGTTCTTCGCGAAGCGCTCAGGCTTCGTGTCGAGTTCCTTGATGATGTCCCGAAGCGCTTTCTTCCGGGCGTCCGGAGTCGGCGCGCCACGGGCGCCTTGGAACTTGAACGAGATGACCGCCAGTTCTTTCGGGGTATTCTGGTCGATGGTGCACTGCGGAGCCACGCCACCGCCGGGCTGAGCGGCGAGCGTGGACGGCACGAAAGCGGTTCCGGACAGCGACACGACGGTCGCAACGCCGGCCATGAACGTCAAACGCATGACGTCTCCTGAAAGCGAAAAGAGCGGGAGAATGGGCCAGCAAGCCGGCCGGGGGTTCTGTTGGGGACCCAGTGTCCTAACTTCAAACTACTATGACTGACCGGATCCGCACGCGGTTCCTCGTTATTGGCAGTGGAGTCGCCGGACTTCATGCTGCTTGGCGCGCCTCGGCTCATGGACCGGTGACGGTCCTCACCAAACGCACGCTTTTTGATTCCGCGACGGCGTATGCCCAGGGGGGCATCGCGGCCGCCTTAGGCGCTGGAGACTCGCCCGACCTGCACCGACAGGATACGCTCGCCGCCGGCGCAGCGCTGTGCGACGCCGAAGCCGTTCAGGTGCTGGTGGAGGAAGGTCCGGCCCGCGTCCGCGAACTGCAGGCGGCTGGCGCCCGCTTCGACCTCGATCCTG
Source organism: Gemmatimonadales bacterium (assembly GCA_038210005.1). Lineage (GTDB taxonomy): Bacteria > Gemmatimonadota > Gemmatimonadetes > Gemmatimonadales > Gemmatimonadaceae > Gemmatimonas. The sequence continues at coordinate 19,059 of JBBQXC010000058.1, read as the reverse complement.
ATGGCGATTTCCAGCTCGGAAAAGAGGCGGCGCACTCACGGAATCGGATTGTCCACGCGCAAGGCGACCAGACCGGAGCCGAAGTGGCCCGGACGCTGGTGGCCAAGGTGCGGGAGTCACCGAACATTCAGGTGGTCGAAATGGCGCGGGTGCTCGACCTGCTGCTCCTCGAGGATGAAGACGGGGTCCAGTGCGCGGGCGTGCGCGCCAGCATCGCCGGACAGGCCGTCGAGATTGTGGCAGATGCCACGGTACTCGCGACCGGCGGTTGCGGGCAGATTTATCGGTACACCACGAACCCGCAGGTGGCCACCGGCGACGGCTTCGCCATCGCGCATCGGGCCGGTGCCCGGTTGGCGGACATGGAATTCGTGCAGTTTCACCCCACGGCGCTCGACACGCCGGAGAATCCGCTCGCCCTGATTTCGGAGGCGGTGCGCGGCGAAGGCGCCATCCTGTTGAATGGACGCGGGCAGCGCTTCATGCCGAAGCGCCATCGGTTGGCGGAACTCGCCCCGCGCGATGTCGTGGCCCGCGAAATCTTCCGCGAGCAACAGCAGTACGGCACCGTGTTCCTGGACGCCACCAAGCTCGGCGCGGAGTTCGCGACCCGATTTCCCGGCATCCTCGCGATCTGCCGGGCCCGCGGCATCGATCCGGTGCACGAACCGATCCCTGTGACACCGGCCGCGCACTACATGATGGGCGGCGTGGTGACCGACCTGGCCGGTCGCTCGAGCATCGCGCGTCTCTACGCCGTCGGCGAAGTGGCGCGTACTGGCGTGCATGGCGCCAACCGGCTGGCGTCCAACTCGCTGCTGGAAGGCTTGGTGTTTGCCGAACGTGTGGCCCGCGACATGGTCCAGACACCGACCGACCTGCCGGTGCCTGAGCCGACGTCGTGGGAAGTACCCGCACTCGACGATCGCGGCGCGGCGCAGGTCGCCGCCGACGAGATCCGCGAACTCATGTGGGGCTATGCGTCGATTGCTCGCACCGCGCCCGGATTGCGCCGCTGTCTCGCCGCCTTGCAGCAGATCGGAGAGCGACTGCCACCGGGCGCCACCGAAGAGCGGAACCTGCACACCACGGCCACGCTGGTGACGGAAGCCGCGCTCATGCGCAAGGAGTCGCGTGGAGGGCACTTCCGGAGCGATTTTCCAAAGACCCGCCGGAAATGGCAGGGACGACACATCACTTGGTAAAAGCGGAGTAGGGAGTGAGGAGTCGGGGGTAGGAGGCAGGCGCATCTCCGTACTCCTCACTCCGTACCCCTTACTTCGTCCCCATACCCCCGACTCCGTACCCCCTTCTTCGCAGTCAGCATATGACCATACTCGAAGCACACTACGACCCCGCCCTCGCCGAAGAAATCCGCAGCCTTGCCAAGGAGCGGAACGCCGTGGTCCTCGCCCACAACTACGAGCGTCCGGAAATTCAGGACGTGGCCGATTTCGTGGGTGACTCGCTGGGGTTGTCGCGCGAGGCCGCGAAGACGGAAGCTGAGGTGATCGTGTTCTGCGGTGTGCACTTCATGGCTGAAACGGCGGCGATTCTGTCGCCGCAGAAAACGGTACTGCTCCCCGATCTTGCCGCCGGTTGCTCGCTTGCCAGTACCATCAACGCGGAACAGCTGCGGGCCTGGAAGGCGCAGCATCCTGGCGCAGTGGTCGTAGCGTACGTGAATACGACCGCCGAGGTGAAGGCGGAAAGCGACTACTGCTGCACCTCGGGAAATGCCGTCGAGGTCGTGAACGCGATTCCGGCCGACAAGGAAATTCTCTTTCTCCCCGACATGTTCCTCGGCGCACACGTGCGTCGCGAGTCGCGGCGTGAGAACATCCACGTATGGCTCGGCGAATGTCACGTGCATGCCGGTATCGATCCCGAACACATCTCGAACATGCGCGCGAAGCACCCGGGCGCCGAATTCCTGATTCATCCGGAGTGTGGGTGTGCGACGCCGGTGGTGGAAGCGATCAGCGCCGGCGCCATCGATGCCGACAACGTGCACATTCTCTCGACTGAGGGAATGATCAAGCGACCGAGCCAGACTGATCAGGACACGTTCATCGTGGCGACGGAGATCGGCATTCTGCACCGGTTGCGTCGCGCCAATCCAGGCAAGCACTTCATTGCGGCGAACGATCAGGCGCAATGTGCGTATATGAAGGTCACGACGCTGCCCAAGGTGCGCGACGCGCTGCTGCACACGCAACATCGTATCACGGTGCCAGACGATATCGCGGCGCGCGCGCGGATTTCCATCGAGCGCATGGTGTCGATCGGCGGCAACTCCGGCGTGAGTCCCTTTGGCCTCGAGGATCCCGGCGAATGAGTGCATTCCACCCGCCCCTGCGTCCCACACCGTCCAGCGGGCAGCCCGCGATGACGCCGAGGACCATCACGCCGCTCAGTGCGCGCGCGGTAGCGTTGTCCGCACTGGCGTTTCCGCTGTCGGACGCGGACGTCACGGCGCAGGTCCGGGTGGCACTGCTGGAGGATCAGGCGTTCAATGACGTGTCCACGCTGGCGACGGTCGTCAGCAGCCGTCACGTGCGCAGTGCGATCGTCGCCCGACGCGACGGCGTGATTGCCGGCGTGCCGTTGGCGGTCGAAGCGTTCCGCCAGCTCGACAGCGCGGTCACGATTCGCGTGGAAGCCGAAGACGGCACACGCGTGAAGGCCGGCGAGATGGTCATGCACATCAGCGGGCATGCCCGTGGCATGTTGTCGGCCGAACGCACGGCGCTCAACTATCTGCAGCATCTGTCCGGCATCGCGACGTTGACCTGTCGCTACGCCGACGCGGTCGCCGGCACCTCGGTGCAGATCCTCGACACGCGGAAGACGACGCCCGGCTGGCGCGCTCTCGAGAAGTACGCGGTGCGCGCCGGTGGCGGCACGAATCACCGCATGGATCTCCGCAGCGGCGTGCTGATCAAGGACAATCATCTCGCCGCGATCGGTGGCGACATCGCGATGGCCGTGTCCCGAGCGCGCGGGCTTGCGATGAGCGGAACGGCCATCGAAGTCGAGTGCGACACGCTGGAGCAGGTAGATGCGGCCATCACCGCCGGCGCCGATTGGGTGCTGCTCGACAACATGTCGCTCGAGCAGCTGCGCGAGGCCGTGGAACGATGCCGCGGTCAGGTGATCACGGAAGCCTCGGGTGGCGTCACGCTCGACACGGTGCGTCGCATCGCGGAGACGGGCGTGGACCGGATCTCCGTTGGCGCACTCACACATTCCGCACCCGCGCTCGATCTCGGTCTCGATTTCGACGGTCTCTAAGGTCGCCTCAAGGGATTCCCCGCCATGCCTGTTCGTCTCCCGCCGCTCACCGATCTCGCGTCCCGCATCCTGCTGGAAGGCCTCGTCGATTACGCCGGACTTTTCGCGCCGGCTGCCCTCGCCATGCCCAACGCGGTGCGCAACTACGCGCATTACCGCGCGGCCGGTTCCGGCTGGATCCTGGGGCGATTCATCTGTCCGGCGCAGTCGCTGGGGCTCTTCTCCGAGAAGGCGGATCCGTTGCTGCCCCGCGATGCCGGCGCGATTCCATGGCGCCTCTCGGTGACCGGTAGCCCGGATCTCGCCAGCGATCTCGCGGAGATCGCCGCCTTCAACCAACGCCATCGCGTCTGCTTCGATGAATGCGGCGCCAAGGTCGATGCCTACGAAATCAAGGTGGCGTCGATCAGCGACGTCGAACGCATCGCCGCCGCGATGCCGCGTGACATGCTGACCTACCTCGAAGTCCCGCTCGACGGCGACGTCGAAGCGTTGATCGCCGCCATCGCCCGCGTCGGGAAGCAGGCGAAAGTGCGCATGGGCGGCACGACCGCCGACATGATGCCATCCCCCGCGTCCGTCGTGCGTTTTTTCAACGCATGCTTCGCGCACGGCGTGACCGCGAAGGCCACGGCCGGGTTGCATCACCCGCTGCGTGGCACGTACCGCCTGACGTATGAGCCCGACGCCGCCACCGGCCGCATGTATGGGTTCCTGAATGTGGCCCTGGCCGTCGCGCACCTGGGGAGCGGCGGCAGCGACGCCGAGGCGATCCAGCTGCTCGAAGAAGTCGATGCCGGACGGTTCGAGTTCAGCGATCTCCACGTGGCGTGGCACGGACCGGAACGCACGCTCACCTTCACCCGCGACGTGCTGCAGCAGATGCGTGAGCGTGGTCTCGTCAGCGTCGGGTCCTGCTCCTTTACCGAGCCGGTCGACGAAGCGCGCGCCTTGGGCTGGCTGTAGACGGCCGCCTGCGGCGCGCGAGCGGACTCGCTAAACTCACCGCATGTCGATCGATCCAACCAACGACCCCGCGCTGCGCTCCTGGGTGCAGACCGCCAACCTGCGCGGTGCGGATTTTCCGATCCAGAATCTCCCGTTCGGCATCTTCCGTCGGGCGGGCACCCGTGAAGCGCCGCGTGTCGGTGTGGCGATCGGCGCCGCGATTCTCGACATCGCCGCCTGTCTGGCCGCCGGATTGTTCGACGACGACGGCGCCGCGCGCAGCGCCGCCACGGCCTGCGCCATGCCGACGCTCAATGAGCTGATGTCGCGTGGCGCGCCGGCCCGCCGGGCGCTGCGGAACGCGACATCTGCGCTCCTCTCCGACTCGGTCGCGGTGCATCGTCGGCAGATCGCCGAGCACGCGCTGGTGCTGCAGCAAGAGGCCGAACTGTTCCTGCCGGCGCAGATCGGCGACTACACCGACTTCTACGCGTCGGTGCACCACGCCACCAACGTCGGATCGATGTTCCGCCCCGACAATCCGCTGCTGCCGAACTACAAGTGGGTGCCGATCGGCTATCATGGGCGCGCCTCCAGCATTGTCGTTTCCGGTACGCCGGTGCGCCGCCCCATGGGACAGCGCAAAGGTCCGAACGACGAGGTGCCGTCGGTCGGTCCGTCGCGGTTGCTCGATTACGAACTCGAGCTCGCGGCCTTCGTTGGTGCTGGCAACGCACTCGGGGAATCGATTGCCATGGAGCAGGCCAACGACCATCTGTTCGGTCTCTGTCTGCTGAACGATTGGTCGGCCCGCGACATTCAGGCCTGGGAGTATCAGCCGCTCGGGCCCTTCCTCGCCAAGAACTTCGCCAGCACGATCAGCCCGTGGGTGGTCACCCTCGAAGCGCTCGAGCCGTTTCGCATGCCGTTGGCCGCCCGTGCCGATGGCGACCCCGACCCGCTGCCGTATCTCACCAGCAGCGATGACCGCGCGCGCGGCGGCTTCGGGATCACCGTGGAAACCTGGCTGCGCACGGCGCGCATGCGCGATGCCGGTGAGCCGGCGGTGCGCCTCACGCAGGGGCAGGCGACCGACCTGTACTGGTCGATGGCGCAGTTGCTGGTGCATCACGCCAGCAGTGGCTGCAACCTCCGTCCCGGCGACCTGCTGGGCAGCGGCACGATCTCCGGCGCGGACAAGCAGAGCCGCGGCTGTCTGCTCGAACTCACGTGGCGCGGGGCCGAGCCGATCGAACTCCCGAATGGCGAGACGCGCAGCTTCCTCGAAGACGGGGACGAACTGGAGATTACCGCCTTCGCCGAGCGCGAGGGGGCGGTGCGGATCGGCTTCGGGCGGTGTGTGGGGACCATCCTTCCCGCGCGATGACGGACTTGCTCTTTGCTCGCTCGCAGATGGCGATGTCGCTGGCCTTCCACATCATCTTCGCGGTGGTCGGCGTCGGCATGCCCGCGCTCATGGTCATCGCGGAGTGGCGGTGGCTCACGTCGCGCGACCCGCTGCACCTCGAACTCGCCAAGCGCTGGGCCAAGGGAACGGCGATTCTCTTTGCCGTCGGCGCTGTGTCGGGCACCGTGCTCTCCTTCGAGCTCGGACTGCTCTGGCCCACGTTCATGGAGCATGCCGGTGCGGTGATCGGCATGCCGTTCTCGCTCGAGGGCTTCGCGTTTTTCACCGAAGCCATCTTTCTCGGCATTTACCTGTACGGCTGGAAGCGCATTTCGCCACGCGCGCACCTTGCGGCCGGCGTGGTGGTGGCGGTCAGTGGTGCGCTCAGCGGCGCGTTCGTCGTGTGCGCCAATGCGTGGATGAACGCGCCGACCGGTTTTCGCATCGTGAACGACGTGGTCACCGACGTCGATCCAGTCGCGGCCATGTTCAACGCCGCCGCGCCGTCGCAGATCGTCCACATGACGCTGGCGTCGTTCGCGGCCACCGGATTCGCTGTCGCCGGCATTCACGCGTTCGCGTTGCGTCGCGGGACGCCGCATCGCGCCTTCCATCGCGCGGCGTTGCAGATCGCGCTGTGGGTGGGGCTCCCCGCCGCGCTCGTGCAGCCGCTGGCGGGCGATTGGAGCGCGCGCAGTGTCGCCGAACGGCAGCCGATGAAGCTGGCCGCCATGGAAGGCCATCTCAAAACGGGTCCGGCCGCCTTCGTGATCGGTGGCTGGCCTAATCTGGAAACACTGGAGCACACCGGCGCCATCGAGATTCCGGGTGGCTTATCGTTTCTGCTGCACGGCGATTCCAAGGCGATTGTGAAGGGCGTGGACGCGTTCCCGCCCGACGAACGTCCGCCGCTGGCGATCGTACATCTCGCCTTTCAAATCATGATCGCCTGCGGTTCGGTCATGGCGGCGCTGTCGCTCTGGGGCGGGTGGCGCTCGTGGCGTCGCCGGCGGGGCCATGGTGTCGCGCTCCCCGACGATCGTCGCTTTCTCACGGCGGTGGTGTTGGCGGGCCCGCTTGGCTTTATCGCGCTTGAAGCCGGATGGACCGTCACTGAAGTCGGACGTCAGCCGTGGATCGTGCAGGGCATCATGCGCACCGCCGACGCGGTCACGCCGATGCCCGGGCTGGTGGTGTCGTTCGCCGTGTTCACCGCGCTGTACATCGGGTTGGCCGTCGCGGTCGTGTTCCTGCTCTGGCGCCAGATCCTGAAGACCGGCGTGTCGCAGACACCGCTCGGGCTCACCAGCGAGCTGCCCATTCCGACACCAGGATCAACCGCAAGCTATCCGACGCCGTGATGGCGGCGGCGGCGACCGAACTCGCGTGGACGCTTCCGCATGCGGTGGCCGGCACCATGGTGCTCTCGCTCAATGCCTACGTGCTGCTTGGTGGCGCCGATTTCGGCGGCGGCGTGTGGGATCTCTTCGCCCGCGGCAAGGATCGCGACGCGCAGCGCATGCTGATCGCCGATGCTATCGGCCCGATCTGGGAAGCCAATCACGTCTGGCTCATTCTCGTGGTGGTGCTGCTCTTCTCCTGCTTTCCCAAGGCCTTCGCGCACCTCGCCACCGAACTGCACATCCCGATCACCGTGATGCTGGTCGGCATCGTGCTGCGCGGGTCGGCCTTTACGTTTCGCACGTACGACAGCAAGCGGGACCACGTGCAGCGCCGATGGGGACGCATTTTCTCCGTGGCGAGCCTGCTCACGCCGGTCATTCTCGGAGTTTGTCTGGGCGCCGTCGCCAGCGGCGCGGTGCCGATCCGGTCGATCGAGTCACTCCGCACTGTCACCTTCGGCGAACGGTTCATCGACCCGTGGGCGCGGTCGCCATTCCCATGGGCCGTGGGCCTGCTCACGCTGGTGCTGTTCGCCTTCCTCGCGGCGTCGTACCTCACCGTGGAGGCCACCGACGACCGCATGCGCACGCTCTTTCGCCGTCGGGCGCAGCAGTCGCAGGTCGTCCTCCTGGTGCTCGCCATGGCCACGCTGATGATCGCCCGCGCTGAGAATCCGCTGCTCTTTCAGGGGCTCACGCAGGGGCGGACGGCGCTGACGATGCACGCGATCACGGCCATCGCGGCGGCGACGTCCCTCTGGGCGCTCGCCACGCGCCGCTTCCAGGTGGCCCGGTTGGCGGCCGCCGCGCAGGCCAGCTTCATCCTCTGGGGATGGGCGTGGACGCAGTATCCGTGGATGTTGCCGCCCGATCGCACGATCACCGAATTGGCAGCTCCTCGCATTACGCTCGAGATCACCCTTGGCATGCTGGCGGTGGGCACGATGATCCTGTTGCCCAGTTTTGTGTACTTGTTTCGCGTCTTCAAGACCCGGGAAGGCGTCGAGTAATCCTCGCATTGTCGCCTCATCTGTTCCAAATTTCCTTATGCGCCCTGACCTCATTCGTGTCGTGCTGGTGGATGACCACCAGATTGTCCGCGCTGGACTCAAAGCCGTTCTCGCGACCGCCAAAGACATCACGGTGGTAGGGGAAGGCGGCACCGGCAAGGATGCCCTGGTCCTGGCGGAGCGTGTCGACCCGCACGTAATCGTGATGGATCTCTCCATGCCCGACATGGACGGCCTCACCGCCACCCGCGAGTTGCAGAAGGCGAATGCGCTGCGCCCGCCGACGCCCGGTGAGCCGATCACGCGCCGCGTGCTCGTCCTCACGATGCACACCGAAGACGAACATCTCGTCGCGCTCCTCGAAGCAGGCGCCGGCGGCTACTTGCTCAAGTCGGTGGCCGATCGTGAACTGGTCGATGCCGTGCGCACGGTGGCCGCTGGCGACGTGTACGTGCAGCCCACCGCCGCCCGCGCGCTCGCACGCGGTCTGGCCAAACGCGACGGCAACGCCGAAGAGCGCACGCGCTTCGAAAAGCTCACCGACCGCGAGCAGGTCGTGCTCAAGATGGTCGCCGAGGGCTTCACGGCCCCGGAGATCGGTGAGCACCTCACGATTTCGCCGAAAACCGTAGACACGTACAAGCAGCGTATCGGCGAAAAGCTCGGCCTCTCGCATCGCAGCGACTACGTGAAGTTCGCGCTCAAGCTCGGGCTGTTGAAGAACGACGCGTAGGGCTGCGTCAGCTGCATCCTTCCACGTACTGCACCTGCGGTACGAGTCCGCCGCGAAACGTTTCCACCTTCTTGCCGTCGGTTTCGAACACGATGCGCAGGTTGCTATCGGCCGGATTCCGCGGTGTGACGACCAGGTAGTGGCCGTCGGAGTACTTGTGCGGCTGCGCCTCCACGAGGCCGGCGTATCGCTGCTGCACCTCGGCCTCCGTGCTGCCGATCTTGATCCCTTCCGGTGTCTTGATCGCCGGGTTGCGCACATCGATGCGCACCACGCGACCTCCCTCGGCCATGATCAGCACACCCGGCGGACCATCACGCCAGCTCAGATAGCTGCACTCGGTCGAATCAGTACCCACCAGGCGGATACCGGCAATCGTCGCCCCGGCGACTTCGGCCAACGTCATGCCGACACGCACCGGTCCGATGCCGTGTTCGGTGAGATCCATCGGACCGACGATGCGTTCGGCGCGCGTGGCGGCGCCTTCCGTGGCGGCGCCTTCCGTGGCGGCGGTGCTCTCGGACGATGCCGACGATCGGGATTCGCCGCAAGCCGCAAGCAGCATCACGGGCGCAAGCGCGGCCGTAGCGATCAGGGCGCGTCTCATGGCGTCTTTCGCTCCACAGCGGCCTGCTGCTCCGCCTTGGTGAGGCTCCACGCGGGGAGCGGTGGAACGGCCACGTCCATCAGCGCGTCGCTGGAGCCGTAGCCGTGTTCAGTGCGGATGCGCGCGGCGATGTCACGTCGCAGATCGTCGATCGCTTCACCGGCGTCGCCGTCGAGCTCCATCCGAATCGCGCGGAAGCGGCGGCCCGACTCGATGCAGAACAGGTCGGTGAGGGCGATCTCGCGCGCGCACGCTTCGGCACCACGTTCCTCGATCAGGCGATGGGTGCGGGCGATCGTCGTGGCGCGAGCGTACAGTTCGATCGCCATGTCGGCCAGACGCTCCACCACCAGCTGACGGTGCAGAATCTCCTTCTTGTGCGTTACGATCATCTTCTGCGTCGCGGCGGCGAGGGCCGCAACGTGCTTCTCCACGAACTCGGCGTGCTTGCGCAACGATGCGTGGACGGTGACATCGAAACGATCCTTGCGACCAAGCGCCGACGCCACGCGTTCCGCCGCGTAGTTCGACACGAGCACCCAGTTCTGAATCGGATTCTTGAGCGCGCCCGAGAGTTCTTTCAGCTCGTCGGCCGGCCCCTGAATGCCATTGAGCCCGATGAACAGCCGTAAAATCTCGTTGGCGCCTTCAAAAATGCGGTTGATGCGGGCGTCACGCAGGTAGCGCTCGTACGGCCACGGCTTCACGAAGCCACGTCCACCGGCGAGCTGCACGAGTTCATCGGCGGTGCGCCACACGAGCTCACTGGCGAACACCTTGGCGCACGCTGCTTCGAGCGACGCATCCACACTGTCTTCATCAAGCGCTGCGGACAGCGCGCCGACCATGGCATCCAACGCGTACGTCTCGGCGGCGATCGTGGCCATCTTGCGCTGCGTGATTTCGAACGACGCCAGCGGACCGCCGAACTGCGTGCGGGCTTCGGCGTAGCGCGCGAATTCGGCCAGCAACCGTTTGCATCCCGACGCGCAGCCGGAGGCTAGCGACAGTCGGCCGGCATTGAGGGCATTCACGGCTACGCGGAACCCCTTGCCGACCTCGCCGAGCACGTGGTCGTCGGGTACGAAGCAATCTTCGAACACCAGCTCGGCCTGCGTCGAGGCGCGGATGCCGAGCTTGTGGATGGTGCCATCGATGCGAAAGCCCGGCATGTCAGGGCGCACGATGAACGCCGTGGGCCGCATGATCGTCTCGCCGTTCCGCACGATCGGCGTTTGCGCGAAGGTGGCGATCATGCCGGCGCGCTGCCCGTTGCCGATCCAGTGCTTACGGCCGTTCAGTAGCCATCCGGTATTTTCGGCGTTGCGACGCGCCGTGGTCACGATGTGTTGCGCATCGGAACCCGTTTCCGGTTCGGTGAGCGCGTACGCCGCCAGCATCTCGCCACGCGCCAGCGCCGGCAGGTAGCGCGCCTTCTGCTCATCGTTGCCGAAGAGCACCAACGCCTTGCCGCCCAGTCCGCAGTGCACGCCGATCAGCACCCCCAGCGAGGCATCCACCGACGCGACGGCGCCGAATACGCGCGCATACGCGCTAGCAGAGAGCCCGAGTCCGCCGTACGCCTTGGGCGTTGTGAGGCCGAGCAGGCCGGCCTCGGCGAACGCCTTGATCACCGGCTCGCCCAGCGCCTCGTTCTCGTCCATCTCCCGCGGGTCGATCAGACCTGAGGCGACCATCGCGTTGAGTGCGGCGATCAATCGGTGGACCGTGGCCGCTTCCTCCGGCCGCCGCTCGTCGAGCGTGGCGGGGTACGGGAAGAGCAACTCCTCGGTGATCTCCCCCTGAAAGAGACCGCGGAGAAACGACGGCTTGGTTTCAGCGGTAGGTGGCGACGCGCTCATGGCAGGTACTCCGGAAAGCAGACAAGGACGGGGCGCTTCTTGATGAGAAGCGCCCCGTGTGAAAGCTAGACGGCCAACCGCATGGCGGCGACCGGAACCCTTACGGAGGCGTGACGACCGCTGCGGTGATCGTCACCGTGACGTTGGTCAGTTTTCCTTCGGGCTGTCCGTTGCTGCTGAGCGCGCGCAACGTGAGGATCGTGGAGCCGATCTTCGATGCGTTTACCGAGACCTGCGTCGCGTTGCTGTTGGCGTTCCCCGTCGCGACATCAGGCTGGCTGCTGGTAATGGCGACGCTGCGAGTGAACAGCTGATTGCCGTTGGCGTCCCTCAGCTGAATAGAAAACGATTTGCTGGTCGCGTTGAGCGCGACCGAGTAATCGCTGGCCACGATCGTATCCACCGGTATTTGCTGGACCGTGACCTGCGCCGTGCCGAAGCGAGTCTCGCTGATCGCGGTGATGGTGACCGTGCCCGGTGCGGTGGTCGTGACGAGTCCAGACTGCGAGACCGAGGCGCGCGTCGGGTCGCTGCTGGTCCACTCGACCACGCGGTCGGTGACGGCCGTGCCGGTAGAGTCTTCGATGGTGGCGCTGATCTGCACCGTTCCGCCCTGCACAAGGCTCGACGAGAGCGGTGACAGGCGTACCGTGGACACCGGAATCTTGGAGATCGTGAAGGACACCGTATCCACGGCACCCTCCGCGTTCACGGCGATACGGGCCGCGCCGAGTGCCAGCCCCGTCACGAGTCCGTTGGCCGATACCGTCGCCGTGGTCGGCGTGACGCTTCGCCACGTAATCGTACGACCCGCCGGGATCGCGCCGCCGGCGGAGTCGGTGAGCGTGACGCCGAACTGGCGCGCAACGCCGAGACGTATCGTCGACGGTTTGGGCGAGATCACGGCCGACACGATGCGAGCATCGACTACTTCCACCGTGGCGTTGCACGAGGCCTGCGTATTCTCCACCGGCGACGCCGTTATGCGGGCCGTGCCAGCCCGGCGCGCCGTCACCAGCCCGGAGCCGGTCACCGTTGCGGCGATTTCGTTGTCACTGGTCCATGCGATCTGCCGGCCAAGCGACGAGATCACGTTGTTCGCGGTATCGCGCAGGGTGACGACCGGCTGCACATTCTGCGATACGGTGAGCTTCGATGTGGCCGGCGCGAGCGAGCAGCTGCCGATCGGGATTTCCGTCACGGTGACCGTGGCGTTGCCGGACGTCTGGTCAGCTTCCGCATTGATCACCACCGTACCCGGTGTGAGCGCGGTGAGCAGTCCGTTCTGGTCGACCGACACGATCGACGAGTTGCTGCTGCCCCACCGGAACGTTCGACCGGTGATGATCGTGTTCTGATTGTTGCGCGCGGTCGCGGTGAGCTGGCGCGTGTTCGTACGGCGCAGCGTGAGCGTGGACGGCGTGATGATCACGTTCGCCGCCGTTTCCGGAGTCACCGTGACCTGTACCGACGCGCTCTTGCCATCGGCGACCGCCGAGACCGTGGCGCCACCGACACCGACCGCAATCACGTTGCCTTCCGTGGTCACCGTCGCTACCGCGGTGTTGCTCGAGGAAAACGAGATCCTCTTGTTGCGGATCGAATTGCCTTTGCAATCGAAGGCGGTGCCCACGATCGACGACGCGCCGTTCACTGGTAGCGTAAGCGTGGCCGGCGCCACCGAGATGGTGCAGGCGTCCGCGGTGGTCTTGAGATCGAGACAGCCCGCCAGCCCGATCAGGGCCAGCGTGGTCGTCGTCGCGCGAAGCGTCGCGCGGATGTTCGCCATGGGGGCAGAGACCCGCATGCAGGTCCGTCCTGTCAACAAAAGTGAATGAGCCATCCGGAAGGGTCTCCCGGACGGCAACGTCCAACAATAGGACGCATGGTCGGTATCAGCCGTAACCGTTACAGCGCCGGCTCCGTCGCGCTCTATGGACAACCTGACCGATCGTTCACGTGGCGGCAAGCGGAGTGGACCGCTGTTGCACATATCGTGACGAGTCGGTAGCGACCCTATTGGGCATGTATGCAACTTACCCTGCGCCCATGACGATCCCGGTTGACCTTGCCACCAAATCCCGCGTTGCCCCCCCCGGCTCGTGGACGTCTGCCACAAGCTGGATTCTGGTGGCGGCCGTGCTGCGGGCTGGCCTCGCGGGGCTCGTCCCGCTACTGCCCGACGAGACCTACTACTGGGAGTGGTCGCGACGGCTGGAAGCGGGCTACTTCGATCATCCGCCCGGGATCGCGCTGCTGATCGCGGCTGGTACGCGTCTGTTCGGCAACACGTTTCTGGGCGTCCGTGCCGGCCCAGCCATGGCCGCGCTGCTGATGCATGTCGCCGCCGTGGTGTGTGCCTGGCAGCTGGCCGGCCGCGGCACGGAGGGGCTCCGCGCCGCGACCCGCGCCGCGATGCTGGTGGCATTGATTCCCATTGCGACCCTCGGTCTCGTGCTCGCTACGCCCGACGCGGTGCTGTTCGCGAGCGCCATGTTCGCCCTGCTCGGCGTGGAGCGCGCGCTGGCGTCACCACTGCGGTCGTGGCGCAGCCTCGGCTGGTGGACGGTGGCGGGCCTCGGACTCGGCGCGGCGTTCGTGGCCAAGTACACGGCCGTGCTGTTGCCCATGGGCCTGGTGATCGCCTGCATCGTGCATCCGGCGCTGCGGAAGCGGTTCGCCGAGCCGGGTCCGTGGGTCGCGTCGATCATCGCGCTGGGACTGTTCGCGCCGGTGGTTGCCTGGAACGCCTTCAACAACTGGGTCTCATTCCGCTTCCAGCTGGGACACGGATTCAACCCGAGCGCGCGCGGGAATCCATTGTCGCGTGAACTCGAGATGCTGGGCGGACAGATCGGCCTCGCGTCGCCGATTCTGTTCCTGCTGATGGCGGGCGCGGTGTGGTTCGCCATGCGCGACGGTTGGCGCATGCGCCGCGATCTGTCTCTCACCGACCCGATGGTGCGTCGGTTCGCGCTGGCGGTGATCTCGGTGGCACCCCTCGCCTTCTTCGCGGTGAGCGCCTGGCGCCGTTCAGTGGAAGCGAACTGGCCGGCGATGATCTATCCGGGCGCGATGATCCTGCTGGCCACGAGCGACAAGCCGTGGTCGTACGGTCGCTGGTGGCATCGTGGACAGGCATTCGCGGCCGCGCTGTTGGCGATAGTCACCTGGCAAGCCGCGACGCCGATCCTTCCGATACCGCCGCGCAAGGATCCCATCGCCCGCGCGCATGGTTGGGAAACGCTCGCCGCCGTCGTGGAGCACAGCCGACAGAGTGACTTTCTCGAGGGCACCGTGGATCGGTGGGTGGCCGCCGATCGCTATCAGGATGCGTCGGAACTGGCGTTCCACCTCCCCGATCAGCCCACGGTGTTTGCGTTCAACCTTGGAGGTCGCACGAATCAGTACGACATCTGGCCGAACGCCTACGACAAGATCCGCCCCGGCGACGGTCTGGTGGCCGCGTTCGACGCCGATGCCAAGGGCGACTCGCTAGCCGGCGTGGTCGGCACGTGGTTTGCGGAATCGAAACAGGGTGTGACCGTGCCCCTGCGCCGCGGCGACGGCATCGTGACCGAGCGACGCATCTGGCTGTATCGCATCGCGCGCGACGTGCCGAGGCGTCCGTGAATTCCACGCTGACACTCCCCATGCTGCTCGCCGTTGCCGTTGGCGGTGCAGCCGGCTCGGTCGCGCGGTACATCATCGGCGTGGTGCTGCTTCGCTCGCAGGGTGCGTTCCCGGTGTCGACGCTGCTCGTCAACGTCGCGGGAAGCTTTCTCATCGGCCTGTTCGCACGACTGTTCGACGCGCCCGATCATAATCAGGTGCTTCGCGTGGCGCTTACGGTGGGTCTTTGTGGCGGCTTCACGACCTTCTCCACGTTCAGCGCCGAGACCGTCACGCTGTTGCAGCAAGGCAAAGCCGGACGTGCGGCGCTGTATATCTCTGTCAGTGTTTTCGCCAGCGTGCTGGCCACGTTGGCCGGCCTCATGATTGGCCGCTCTACGCGATGATGCTGCGCGCGAGAAGTCGCCGCTCACCCTCTAGGTTGTTCTTCGCGAGCCTTCGCGATCTTCGCGGACTTCGCGCGAACCGCGGTGCGTGCGGCGACGTCGGAGCAGTCGGAGAGCGGGCTGGTTTGCGCGAAGCTCGCGAAGTTCGCGGAGAGACGCGAAGCACCGCAGTGTACAACGACTCACACCATTCCAAGGCCGAACCATTGGAACCCTTCTGGTTAAATACCCTATCATGACTGCTCCCACGATTCCCGCTGATCTCGCCGCCTGGTGTAGTGCCAATGATGCGCGCGCGCAGGACGAACTGTTCGACTTTCTGCGCATTCCGAGCGTCAGTGCGCGCACCGAACACAAAGCCGACTGCGCGGCCGCAGCGCAGTTCGTCGCCGATGCGCTGACGCGTATCGGGTTGACCGCGACTATCGAGGCCACGCCGGGACATCCGATCGTGGTCGGCGAATGGCGCGGGGCCGGTGCCGATGCACCGACGCTGCTGGTGTACGGACATTACGACGTGCAGCCGGCCGAGCCTCTTGAGCTGTGGACGTCGCCGGCCTTCGAACCCACCGTACGCGACGGCCGTATCTACGCGCGTGGATCGGTCGATGACAAAGGACAGCTGTATCTGCACATCAAGGCACTCGAGGCGCATCTCGCCGTACGCGGCACGCTGCCGGTCAACGTGATCGTGCTGGCCGAGGGCGAGGAAGAAGTCGGGAGCGAGAACCTCGAGCAGTTCCTCGAGCGCGAGAAAGCGCGGCTCGCCTGCGATGCCGTCGTGATCTCCGACTCCACCATGTTTGCGCCGGGCATTCCCAGCATCCTGTCGTCGTTACGCGGGATGGCGTATCTCGAGATCAACGTGCGTGGCGCCAACGGCGATCTGCACTCCGGCATGTACGGCGGTGCCGTGGTGAATCCTGCGATGGCCCTCGCGCGCATCCTCGCCAGCATGCACGACGCCGACGGGCGTATCGCGATTCCCGGGTTCTACGACAACGTGCGTCCGTTCCCTGATGCCGTGCTGGCGCAGATGCGCGAATTGCCCTTCAGCGACGAGCATCTCATGCACGAAGTCGGCGTTTCGGCACTCGGCGGCGAACCGGGATACACCACGCTCGAGCGACTGTGGACACGGCCCACGTGCGAAGTGAACGGCATGCTCAGCGGTTATACCGGAGAAGGAGCGAAGACCGTGCTGCCCGCCGTGTCGATGGCGAAGGTGAGCTTTCGGCTGGTGCCCGATCAAAGTCCTGATGCCATCGCCGCGCTTGTGCGCGCGCATGTGGAGCACGTCGCGCCGGCCGGTGTCACCGTGACCGTCGAGAACCTGCACGGCGGACGTCCGTGGCGCGCTGATCTCAAGGGGCCGATCATCGAAGCCGGCAAGCGCGCGCTCGAGGCGGCCTTCGGACGGGCGCCAGTCGTTACTGGCGAGGGGGGGAGCATCCCCGTGGTCGGCGACTTCGAGCGCATTCTCGGCGCGCCCGTACTGCTCATGGGCTTTGGATTGCCTGGTGAAAACGCCCACGCGCCCGACGAGTGGATCAGTGTCGAGAACTACCAAGGCGGCATTCGCGCCGCCGCCACGTTACTCGACGAGTATCGGGCGGCGACGCGCTGAGCGCCGGGGAGTACATCTCCCCGGCGCTCCGTGTGCTACTTCACATCAATCACTTTCACGCCAGCGGTAGCGGCGCCGCCGCTCACGTACCCGATTGCTCGCACGCGAGACCAATGTCCGCGCCAACCAGACGGAGCGCTAGGATACGCCGAGCACGCTTGCCGGATACGTATCCACTCACGCGCCGCATTCACCGCTACGCAAAAGGTGTTCTTCTTGATGTCGCCGCGTCGTGCAGATATTGCTTCAGTGTCAGCCGATTGGGAGCGTGCGCCATCTGGCGCGCGCGGCGTGCGCGCGAGCGCGACCCTGACCGCGTACATGCGCTTCTACCAACATCGTACAATCTCGGCGCTCGAGCCTTTAGGACTCGACGACCCGTACGACTTTCCTGGCGCGTCGACTGTCCCGGCCAGCGATACTGTCATGACCTTGACGCGCGTCCCCGGGCGGACCGACGGCGTAAGTCTATCGACGGAGGTCATCTCCAGTCGTGGCGCAGTCGCGCGCGTCAGCTATACGGCACAGCGGGAGCGCGCAGCCCCAACGAGTCCGCGCCATTCAAGTGATGTTGTGCAGTTCGCTTCGACTGCTCGTGTGGTGCGCGAGCGGTCAGACGACCGACGCCGCGTTGCCAACCACAGCGCTTCCATCTCGAACTCGTCAGTGAACACACGCCGCTCATGACGTGCGGGCTCCTTGTTCGATCTAGCGAGTTAGTCGTTCACGAAATCGGATCGGTTCTAGTTGTCCACAAACTGAATTCGACTAAGCGCTTTGGTGAGGATGTGAAGTTACTGTCTGCATTGCGACGCGCGAAACGCCACGCACCCTCTGCACGAACAGGAGGACGCGCGGCGACAGGTACATCCTGAGACGCGCTGGTCGCGGCTAAACCGTACTGTCAAGAGGGGTGCATGACTGGCGATACCAGTCACGGCACGACGAAGATGTAGCCCAGACCAGCACCGCCGAGTGCGACGGACGCACGTACCGTCCGTGAGGTTAGATCCACCAACAGCAAACGAGCCGGCTGCGCCGGATACAGGGTGCCGATGGGTGACGTTCCTGTACGCACAAATACCGACTTCCCATCCGCGCTACGGCCGACGAACCCCATCACCAGCGCCGTAGGACTATTCGGCGCTCCGCCAACGGGAGTACTAATGTCGATGGCTCCATCAGCGGTCAGATCTGCTCGAAACAGCTGAAGTAGCCCTCGACCAGGGCTATCGGGAAATCGTCCATTATCAGCGAGCACGACCGCGCCGAATGCAGGATCGACCGTAAACGGACCAGTACTGATACGCGAGGTGCGGCCCAGCACCCGCCGCGTCGCCAGATCTAATCGTACAAGCTCCGCTTCATTGCCGATGACTAAATCGCGCCCGTTGGCCACGACCGCAACGTCCCAGAATGTTGCCGCCGATGACCCGCCAAGATCCTGCGGAGTTACTGAATCCAACGGAGCAAGTGACTGCAAATCGAGTAGATACAGCATCGATTGGCGCCGCGGCCCAGTAGCGGCATTCTCGCGACTGGCGATCACCGCGAGCGCTCCATTCGGCAAGGTCGGCGCGCCGCGGGGAATCGTCACCATTCCGCCACCAGCGACATTCCACGGACCACTAAAGGCGCGCGTACGCCGCGAAACAAGATCGACCGCCGCGATCCCTACCACGTTGTCTTGCTCTGCACGCCAGACATACAGCGACGTGCCGTCGACCGACGGTGTCAACACCTCAGCAGTTCGAATGCCGATAGGTCCGAAGGCTGGCTGGAGGCGCTCTGAGAGCCGGAGCCGCCATTCCTCACGCAGCGAACGCGCGTTGACCGCGAGCAGCTCACGTCGCCCGTCGATTGACGCAATGCCCGCGTAAATGAGGTTGCTGTCCGCGCTAAGCGCCGCGCCTTCTAAGTACCCGCCGAGCTCACGGCGTGCGACTATCGTAGCAGTCGATGCGTCAACTCGGATCAAGCTACTTTGAAATGCCCCATCGTCTGAGATCGATGTGACCACCGATTCAGCACCTGCTCCCGCTGTCACGTGGGTAGTCGGCTGCTGGCACGAGATCAACCCGAGCAGGCAACCCCCCCACGCAGGGGCACAACCTCGAAGTCCTTTTGTCATAGCCTCAGTCGGATATC
>JBBQXC010000057.1:0-25618 GCA_038210005.1 Gemmatimonadales bacterium | reverse complement strand
GAACTCGCTCGACCTCATCATCGACACCGTCGGCACGTCGCATGACCTCGAACCCGAGTTCGCCCTGCTTCGCCGCGACGGCACCCTCTGCCTGCTCGGGGGCTCCCCCGAGCCGCACCACTATCCAGGCGCGTTCTCGTTCATCACGAAGCGGAAGAAGCTGGCCGGTTCGCTCATCGGCGGCATTGCCGAAACGCAGGAAATGCTCGACTTCTGTGCCGCGCACAACATTGTGGCCGACATCGAAGTCGTCGCCGCGTCGGCCATCAACGAGGCCTACGAACGGATGCTCAAGTCCGACGTGAAGTATCGCTTCGTGATCGATATCAGCACGCTCGAACGCTAGTTGCTGCTGACGGAGGACGGCCGGTACCGTTAGCATTCGGCCATGTCGCCAGCACTGCTCCCGGATGGGCCAGACCCGGACTCGATCCTCATTGTCGAAGATGATGTGGATCTCCGGGACGTGCTTGTGCACACCCTCCGTACGATCTGCCGCTCCGTGCGTACGGCCTCCACGCTGGCCGAAGCCATTCGCGAGTGCACGATCAAGGCGCCGGATCTGGTCCTGCTCGATCTGGGACTCCCTGATGGTGACGGTGCCGATCTCCTGCGTCGGCTGCGTGGCCTGACCGATGTGCCGATCATTGTGTTGTCGGGACGCGAAGAAGAGGAGGAAAAGGTCGCGCTGCTGGACGCGGGCGCCGACGACTTCATCATCAAGCCCTGCGGGGCCGCCGAATTGGTGGCCCGTGTGCGTGGTCAGATCCGTCGGTCGGTCACGTCGATCGCGGCGCGTTCGTGGGCGCGCATCACGACGGGTGGCGTCGAGATCGACCTGATCGGACAGCGCGTCGTCCGTCATGGCGAGCCGCAGCGACTCACGCCCACGGAATGGGCGTTGCTGCGCGCGTTGGTGTTGCATCCGGGCCGGGCACTCTCGCCGCGTGAACTGTGGGATCTCGTGTGGGCTCGCGAGTTCGGCGATTTCGCCACGCACGTGCGCGTCCACATCACGCATCTGCGACGGAAAGTCGAGCCCGACCCATCGGTGCCGCGGCTGATCATCACCGAGCCGGGCGTGGGCTATCGATTCGTCGGCCCCAGCTAGGCGCGCCGGGATGTCGTCGGCGGTGCGCACGTGGGTGACATGGCTGGGCCTCTACGCCGTCGCCACCCTGTTCTTTGCCCGTCTCGACACACTTCCCGAACTCCGCACGTCGCATGGCGTGCTCGTGTATCTGCTGTTGGTCGTCGGGGCCAGTCGACAAGGCGGACGCGCGCTGTCACTGGCCATGGTCGCCCTCGGCTCCATCGCGGTGGATGTGCTCTTCGTGCCGCCGCGTTTCGAGTTCGGCACCGCCAAGCGCTTCGATCCGCTGATCCTCATCGGCTTTCTCATCACCGGCCTCGTGATCTCGCAGCTGTTCGCCGGATTGCAGCGCGCCGTGCGCGTGGCGAACGAGCGCTCAGAGGAACTGGCGCGGCTCAGTGACGCGCGCGTACAGCTGGAGCGCGAAGCCTCGGCAGCCCGGGTGCTACGCGATGCCGACCGTCTCACGAACGCGCTGTTGCTTTCGCTCTCGCACGATCTGCGCTCACCGGTGGCGACGCTCGCGTTGCTGTCCGATCCGCAGTCTGCCTTCACACCCGACGTGGCGATGCCGCGGGTGCGCGATCAGGCCGAGCGACTGGGGGAGTTCATCCAGACCGTGCAGCGGTTCGCGAGTTCCGGTTCGGGATCCTCGTTGGAGATGGCACGGCACGACGCCGGCGCGCTGGTCCACACGGCGCTGCGTTCGTCGGAAGCGCTGCTGCATGAGCGCGAGGTGCGCGTGACATGGCCGACCGACGCCGCGCTGGCGGTGCACTGCGATTTCACGCTGGCGTTGCAGGTGCTGGGCAATCTGCTGCAGAATGCGGCGCGCTATTCACCGGCAGGAACGCCGATCCACGTCACGGTGCTGCCGGGTGCGCATCGCACGGAGATCGTAGTTGCCGACCGCGGTCCGGGAGTGAGCGACGCCGATCTCGAGCACATCTTCGCGCCGCTGAATCGCCGCGCATCACGGGTCGACGCGCAGCAGGAGCGCATGGGCGTCGGTCTGTCCATCGCGCGCACGTTCGCGCGGGCGCAGCGCGGCGATGTGCGGTACCGTGCGCGCGATGGTGGTGGTTCGGAATTCGTGCTCGAGCTGGCGGCCGACGCTACTTGACGCAGGTGGCGAAGAGATTGCGCTGTATGTCCTTCGGCGTCTTGATGCTTTCGTAGAAATCGTCGTAGTAGCCCAGTGTGCTCGTCACTTTTTTGGGCGAAATCAGCTGACCGACCTCATCGCGGTACAGACTGTAGATCGCGTCCTTCCTGGCGATGAACTGCGCGAACGCCTTCGGATACGCCGCTTCATGCGAGCAGTAGCCGCGGAACTGCCGATCGCGCACGCGGCTCACCTTCATTTGCGGATCGACACCAGCGTACGCCGCGTCGATGGCACCCGCGAAGTCGAAGTCGTACGACACCGGCAGGTTACGGCCATCGGGCAACGCGATGACTTCGCCATTGTGCAGACCACCGAAGGAGAAGTCGGTGTTGCCGATGAAGTACTGAAAGGTGAACGCGAGCGCCGAGATGTCGGGGTCGAGATCGTCGGCCGTGGCGCCCTTCCGTTCGAAGATCGCGCCATTCGCGCGACGCGCGACCTGCGCGGGATCCTCGATCAGGAACGAGTAACGCGTGACCTCCACCTTGCCGCTCGCGCTGTCGGCGTACGAGAGACGCAGCAGCCGCACCTTGTGGCTGATGTCGGTCACGAGACGATTGATGCGATACAGCTGTGCCTCTTGCAGCACGTACTGCTCGTACGACTCGAGGTTGCGGCAGTAGGTCACCAGCTTCGGCTCGTCGAGATCCTCCAGCCACGTGCCCTTGCCGGCCTTGTCCGCGACCTTGACGCGGATCGGGGGAAAGTCGCAGTGCTTGAGACGCCAGATCCCGCGCGTCTTCACCCGCACCGGCACCGAAATCATCTTGCCGTCGTCGCCTCGGTAGGAGATCGTGCCCGAACGCCATGGCGCCGTCGCGTTCTTGTCCTTCTTGATCTGCTTGATGTTCGTGGTGAGCGTGAGCTCGAGCGGCTTCTCGCTCGCGAACATCGGCGGCGCCGGGAGCTTCTTGGGCTTGGGCGGCCCCGCGTCCGCGAGGCTGTCGGCAACCGTTTTCAGCGCCTTCGGCTTCTTGGGCTTCTTACCGGTGTCCTGCGCCTCGACGGCCGATGCGCCCGCGGCTGAAAGGCCGATGATGAGCAGGAGGGCGGCAGCCGCGCGCATGGTGCGCATCACGAGCCGTAGCATGCGTACGTGTCTCCCTGAGCTGATGGTCATACCACTTCCGCGCTGGCGACCTGCGTGGACCCGGCGGCGCGCACCAGCGCGAGCAGATCCTCGGGGCCGGTCTTCTTGCGTAGCTGAATCCGATATTCGAGCACCGACACGCCATCAGCCGATTCCATGCTGCCGAAGCGCCATGACTTCGTGAACTCCTGCAGACGCGGCTCGAGCACGCGTCGCAAGGCGGTCGCATTGTCGGTCTGCACGCGCAGAATGCGCTCTTCCTGCACCACCGGGATCTCGTCGGTGTGGTTGTTGGCCTGCGCGCGCTTCCAGGCGCGTTCGGCAATGCCCTCGAGCTGCTCGCGCGTCATGTTTTTCAGCACTTCGTCGTCAACGCGCGCCACGAACGTGCCGGTGCGCGCGAGATTCTTGGCGCGACTGAGCCGCTTCTCCGCGATGCGCCCGTCCATCTCGACCGGCGCGCTGCCGAAGTCGGTATACCACAGAATCAGCGTGACGGCGTTGAAGCCGATCGACAGCACGGCCGCCACGGGCAGATTCACCGCCGACGACAACCCGATCGCCGTGGCCAAGAACACATACACGGCGTCTTTGCTGTCATCGAGCGTGTTGCGG
This sequence comes from Gemmatimonadales bacterium, assembly GCA_038210005.1. Taxonomy (GTDB): domain Bacteria; phylum Gemmatimonadota; class Gemmatimonadetes; order Gemmatimonadales; family Gemmatimonadaceae; genus Gemmatimonas. The sequence continues at coordinate 21,652 of JBBQXC010000057.1, read as the reverse complement.
AAGCGCACGGCGGCCACGATGCCGGCAAGACTGAACGCCAATGCCAGCGAGTATTTCACCAGCAGCACGATCCCCGCGACGACCGTGGGGAGAATGACGAGCAGCTGCACCACCGATTGCTGATAGCCGCGCTTGGCACGCGTCAGCAGATACACCCACGCCACCGGCAGCGACAGCAATACGGCGGCCGCCATCGCGACCGCCACGGTAAAGGCGAGGCTCACTTCATCGAGAGGCGGCGCCACGCGCGGATCCGGCTCGGTGCCCATGCCCAGCAATGCTTCGAGCGACGCCGGGATCGCGGCGGATCCGTGCGGCAGAAAGCGCCAAGCCAGAGTGGCCCCGCCGATCAGCACGAGGTAATACACGACGGCGCGAATCACGACGCGGGTGCCGGCGTCGGCCCGTTTCACGGTCGTCATCACGCGCGTTCACTCCTCGGGAGAGGCACTCGGTTGCTCGTCAGGGGTATGGGTCGACAGCGGCCGCACCCGGGCCGCGCCAACGGCTATTGGCGTGGGACTGGCACCGGGTTCGCACCAGTATCGTGCAGGCCGCGCATTCGCGCCATGGCACGGCCCGTGAGGGCCCGCAAGATGCCGTGACCACCCATGGCTTGCCGCGCTTCACCCGCTCCTCCACATTCGGCCCCATGATGCGACTGACTCTCGCCGTGCCCGCGGCGCTCGCGCTGGCCTGCCTCTCCGGCCCTGCCCGTTCTGCGCCGACGCCACGGGAAGCGCCGGCGCGACCAGCGCAGGCCGCGCCGACGGTTTCCCCGCCAGCCGGCACGCCCTCGCTGATCGTGCTCATCACGATCGACCAGTTCCGCGCCGATTATCTCGATCGGTATCCGGGACAGCTCACGGGTGGACTGGCGCGGCTCGCCAAGCGTGGTGCCCGGTTCGACAACGCGCATCAGGATCATGCCATCACGGAGACGGCGCCCGGTCACGCGACGCTGTTGTCGGGCCGGTTCCCGCGCTCAACGGGGATCATGCTCAACCGCATCGGCGTGGACGACAAGCGCTACCCGCTGGTGGCGGGTGGCTACGGCACCGGCGCGTCGCCGGAGCGCTTCGTCGGCACCACGCTGGCCGACTGGATGAAGAGCGCCAACAGCAAGACGAAGACACTGTCGGTGTCGATGAAGGATCGCGGTGCCATCCTGCCGATCGGCACGTCGAAGAGCGACGTGTACTGGTACTCGCTGGACGGCCGGTTCCTCACCAGCACCTACTACCGCAAGGACGTGCCGGCGTGGGTGCGCGAGTTCAACGACCGTCAGCCGGTGAAGGCGTACGCCGGTAAGACATGGGCATTGCTGCTGCCGGACAGCGCATATCGCGAGCCGGACAGCGTGAGCGTCGAGATGGGGGGGCGGAACTTCACCTTTCCGCACACGCTCACCGACGACCTGATCGACGCGGGCAGTCAGATCCGCATTACGCCGTACATGGATGAGCTGACGGTGCAGTTCGCGTTGCACGGCGTGAACGCCATGGCGCTCGGCAAGGGGCCGCAGGCGGACCTGCTGGCGATGTCGTTGTCGGCCACCGATGTGATCGGCCACAATTACGGCCCCGACTCGCGGGAGATGCACGATCAAGTGCTGCGCGTCGATCGCACGATCGGCGTCTTTCTCGACTCGCTCTACAAGCTGCGCGACTCCACGAACATCACCATCGTCGTGACGTCCGATCACGGCGTAGGCAGTATTCCGGAGATCGCACCGGCGTTCGTTCAGCCGCGCCCGGAGCGCGTCTCGTTGTACAACCTGATGCCGGCCACGGTGGCGCGTCTGAAGACAAAGAAACTCGATACCTCCGCCATCGATCTCGATGTCCAGATCCTGCTCGCCAATCGCAACGCGTTCCGCAAGCCGGCCGACCTCGACGCCATCGTGAACGCCTTTGCCGACGACGCGCGCAAGGTGCCCGGTGTCGCGCGGGTCGACCGGTTCTCCACGTTGGTCGCCGACACGCTCACCGACGAGATCGCGCGACGGTGGGCTCATCAGTTCCCGGCGAATTCGCAGATCGAACTGGTGGTCACGCTCACGCCCTACAGCACGTGGGGGGGCAACGTGGCGTCGCACGGTTCCCCGCGCGAGTACGACTCGCACGTTCCGCTCATCTTCGCGGGCGCCGGCATCAAGCCGGGTGTACACACACAGTTCGTGCGCACGGTCGATCTGGCGCCGACGCTGGCCGTACTGCTTGGCGTGAAGCCGTCAGAGCGCCTCGACGGCGTTGCACTCAAAGACGCCCTGCTCACGCCGCGATGACCTTGGCCGAAGCACTGGCGCGCTTCGATGCGTTGCCGGCGGTCACGACGCAGGAGATGCTGGGTGAGTGGCGCGGCTCCGGTGTGCCCACCGGTCATGACATGGACGGCTTGCTCGAGGCGTACGCCTGGTATGGCAAGTCGTTTGTGAGCGAGGAGGTCGTGCATCCGCTGCTGTTCCGGCATCGTACAGGCGAAATCTATGCGATTGATCCGCGCCGCATTCCACTCTCGTTGTCGCGCTTCCACGCGCTCACGCGCAGCGCGGGGGCGCGAGCGCTCTTCGCACTCGCCATGCCGCTGTTGCGCACGCGTGCACCGCGGGCGCGACTGCGCGCGGTGACCTCCCGCGACGTGACGACGGCGGCGATGGTCTACGATCATCTGCCGATCATCGATTACTTTCGGCGTATCGATGCGCGTACCATGCTGGGCTTGATGGACATGCGCGGTGCAGCGCCTTTCTTTTTCCAGTTGGAGCGGGACGTATGAAGCTGGCACGTTGGCTGATGGGCGGATTCGTGTTGGGCGTGCTGCTCCTGCTCGGAATCGCCAGCGTGTGGGCACCCGACAAGCCCGTAGCGGCGCTCACGGCGCGTTGGGCGCCGTCGCCGTCGCGCTTCCTGGCGCTCAACGGTATGCAGGTGCATCTACGAGATGAGGGCCCGCCCACCGATTCGGTGCCGATCGTACTGGTGCACGGCACGTCGGCCAGCCTGCATACGTGGGACGGCTGGGCCGCAATACTGCGCCGCTCTCGCCGCGTGATCCGCTTCGACCTCCCCGGCTTCGGCCTCACGGGCCCATCGCCGGACAACGACTACTCGCTGGCCGCGTACACGCTCACCACCCTGCAGCTCCTCGACTCGCTCGGCGTGTCGCGTTTCGCGATCGCCGGCAACTCCCTTGGCGGCGAAGTCGCATGGCACGTGGCCGCCGCCGCGCCCGATCGAGTGGACGCCCTGATTTTGGTGGACGCCGCGGGGTATCCCATCGTGTCGCAGAAGGTGCCGATCGGATTTCGGATGGCGCGTACGCGCGGACTCGAGTGGCTGTTCACGCGCGTCTTGCCGCGCGGCGTGGTCGAGTCGAGTGTCCGCAGCGTGTACGGCGATCCGTCACGCGTCACGGATTCGCTGGTCACGCGATACTACGAGCTCACGCTGCGCGAAGGCAACCGCGCCTCACTGCCGCGCCGATTCGCCCAGTCCGGCGACAGCGCCGATTCTACGCGCATCGCCACGATCCGCGTACCCACACTCATCATGTGGGGCGGGCGCGACGGACTCATTCCGCCCGATCACGCCGGACGCTTCGCGCGCGACATTGCGGGCAGCCGCATCGAACTGTTCCCCGAACTCGGGCACGTGCCTCACGAGGAAGCCCCCGCGCGTACGGGTGCCGCGGCCGAGGCATTTCTTCAATGCCCCCGCTGTCCGCCGGTTCGGTAGAATCAGAAGGACTGTCGGTTCGCGCGAAGCTCGCGGAGAACGCGGAGAACGCTGACAGATAACGCCCACGTGCTTGGCCGATCCCTACCGCCCCGCGTTCACCCGTGCCGAGAGCGCAGCCAGCCGCTCGCCCGCCGCTCTGAGTGTCTCCTCCCGCTTGGCAAAGTGGAAGCGGATGAGGTGGTTGACCGGTTCTCGGAAGAAGCTCGAGCCCGGCACACCGGCCACGCCGATCTCCTTGATCAGCCAATCCGAAGCCAGCGTATCGTTGGCGAAGCCGAGCGCCGTGATGTCCACCATCACGTAGTACGCGCCCTGCGGCTCGGTAAACGGCAATCCGGTGCTGCGGAGAATATCGAGGAAGATCTCGCGCTTGGCGCTATATAGTTCCGTGAGACCCGCATAGTACGAGTCGGGCAGTTCGAGCGCGCCGACCGCCGCTTCCATGAGCGGTGCCGCGGCACCAACGGTGAGGAAGTCGTGCACCTTCTTCGCCTGCGCGATCACACTGGCCGGCGCCTGTACGTAGCCCAGACGCCAGCCGGTGATCGAGTACGTCTTCGATAGCGAACTGCAGGTGATCGTGCGCTCGAAGGCGCCAGGCAGCGTATTGAAGTACGTGTGGACATGCGGCGCGTAGATGATGTGCTCGTACGGCTCGTCCATGATCACCCAGGTGTCGTACTGTTGCGCGTACTTGAGGATGATCATCAACTCCTCGCGCGTGAACACCTTACCACTCGGGTTCGAGGGGTTACACACCACGATCGCCTTCGGACGCTGCGCGAAGGCGGCGGCCAGCACGTCTTCGTCGAAGTTGAAGTGCGGCGGATGCAGCGGCACGTAGATCGGCTCGGCCCCCGCGAGAATCGCGTCGGCCGCGTAGTTCTCGTAGAACGGCGAGAAGACGATCACCTTGTCGCCCGGATTGCAAGCCGTCATCATGGCGACCATCATCGCTTCCGTGCTGCCGCAGGTGACGACGAGCTCCGACTCGGGATCAACGTCGAGTCCGCTGAAGTGCGAGATCTTCTTGGCCAGCGCGGTGCGGAAGCGCGGCGCGCCCCACGTCACGGCATACTGATGGAACGGCCCGCGTGTGGCGCGCTCCAGCCCCTCGAGCAGCACTTCCGGCGGATCAAAATCCGGGAATCCCTGCGAGAGGTTGATGGCGCCGTGCTGATTTGCGAGGCGCGTGGTGCTGCGAATCACAGATTCGCTGAAGGCGGAAAGACGCTGGGCAGTCGTAGGCATGGCGTCCACATATACCGCGTGGTGCAGGTCGGCGCTACCTTCGCGCCATGCCTACCCGCACCTTCTGGCTGATCAGCGGATCGGGGCTCGCCCCTTTCTTCGTGTGCCTCGCGATCGCGTACGGCACACCCGATGTCAGCGCGCTGCACGACGCCGCTGTCCGCACCTTCCTCGTATACGCCGCCCTCACCCTGAGTTTTCTGGGCGGGGCGCGATGGGGCGCGGAACTCACGCGAGCGCCCGACGCGCCCAACCTCGGGCGCTTGGTGGCCGCCGCAGCTCCGTCGGTGGTCGGACTCGCCGCGCTCCTGCCGCAAACGCCACTCAAGGCCGCACTCGGCCTGCTTATGCTCAGTGGTGGCATCCAGCTCGCCTGGGACGTCGCCGCTTCTCGTGAAGGGCTGCTGCCGCCGTGGAATGCCCGCGTGCGCACCGTCATGACGGTCGCCGGTACGCTCTGCAGTCTTGCGCTGTGGCCCACGATCGCGTGACGACGGCTGCCGAAGCCGGATTCGCCATCGCGGCGCGCCGTCTGCTGCCACTGCTCTTCGTGAGCTACATCGTAGCCTTTCTGGACCGCGTGAACGTCGGCTTTGCCAAATTACAGATGGCATCGGCGCTCGGCTTTTCCGACGCCGTGTACGGTTTCGGTGCCGGCATCTTCTTTCTCGGCTACTTCCTGTTCGAAGTGCCAAGCAACCTGTTGCTGGAGAAGTTCGGGGCGCGGCGCTGGATCGCGCGCATCATGTTCACGTGGGCGATCGTGTCCGGCGCCTTCGCGTTCGTGGACCGGATTCCGTGGGGACCGCTGCCAGCGCTATTCGGCGTTGCGCCACTCGAGTTCGGATTCTACGCGCTGCGATTCCTGCTGGGCATCGCCGAAGCGGGCTTCTTTCCCGGCATCATTCTCTATCTCACGTATTGGTTTCCCGCCGCGCGGCGGGCACGCACCGTGGCGCTGTTCATGACCGCCGTGGCCGCCGCCAACGTGATCGGCGCACCGGTGTCGGGCGCGATCATGCAGTACGCTGACGGCATGAGTGGGTGGGACGGATGGCGCTGGTTGTTTGTGCTCGAGGCAATTCCGTCGATGATCGCCGGCATCGCGATCTGGATCCTGCTCCCCGATCGCCCGGCGCAGGCGACGTGGCTGACGCCCGAGCAGCGCAGCGCGATCACCGCGCAACTCGCACAGGAAGACACGGCCGTCCACGGCCTTCACGTGGAATCCGCACACGGTGCGGCACACGGTGCGGCACAGGCGCTGCGCAATGGTCGCGTGTGGGTGCTCGCGCTGGTCTATCTCGCCGGCGCGTTTTCGCTTTACGGCGTCAGCTTCTGGATGCCGACCATCGTCCAGGAACTTGGCATCGGGAAAACGGAGTACCTCGAGATCGGGCTGCTCAGCATGATTCCGTGGGGTACCGCCGGTGTCGTCATGGTGTGGGCTGGCGCACGCAGCGACCGCACCGGTGCACGTCGTCAGCATGTGGCGGGCTCGCTGTTCGTGGCGGCCACGGGACTCGTGGCACTCGTGCTGGTCGGTGCACACGTGATCCCGGCGCTGATCTCGCTCTGTTTCGTGACCGCGGGTGTGCTGTCGTTCTTCGCCACCTTCTGGTCGCTTCCGACGGCGTTTCTCAGACAAACCGCCGCTGCCGCCGGCATCGCCTGGATCAACGCCGTCGGGAATCTCGGCGGGCACTTCGGTCCGGATATCATCGGCCGCATACGGACCGCCACCGGGAGTGCGAATTACGCGTTTCTCTTTCTGGCCGCACTGGCGGTGGCAGGCGCGTTACTCACACTCTTCGCAACGGGTGCACGAGAGCGGATCATCATGACACAGAACGCCTGACGATGCGGAGACGACTGCAGATGACCTCGCGCGGCGCACGTGTGGCCGTGCTCCTTGGGGCGCTCGTCGCGATGTCTCCGCGCCTGGCGGCGTCACAGGCTTCACCCCAAGCGTCTCCGATCGACCGTGCCCTCGCCGCCGGTCAGTGGCGCGCTGCGGTTCGCATGCTCGACAGCGCGCTCGCCAAGACGCCGCGGGACGCCACCCGCTTACAGCAGCGGGGCCGAGCCCACCGTGAACTCGAGGAGTTCGACCAGTCGCTGGCCGACCATACGCAGGCGATCGCTCTGGACCGGCGCTTTGCCGCCGCGTTCGCGGGTCGGGCCATCGTCCAACAGCGCCTGGGCAACGGAAAGGCCTCCTTCGCCGACATCGACAGCGCCCGCGCCCTCGGCATGAACGACCCGCCACTCGACCTCGTAGAAGGGATCGGGTACATGATGAACGACGACGGCGCCAAGGCCTGGGCGCGCTTCGACAAGTACGTGCGCGCCGTTCCCGATGCCGCGCAGGGATGGTTTCTGCGCGGTCGCGCGGCCGGGATGTCCGGGCGCGAGGCTGACGCGGAAAAGGACTTCACCACGGCGATCGAACGGCGCATGGCGGGCCCGGAGGTCTACACGTTGCGGGCGATGGCGCGGGTCTCGCTGGGGAACACGGCGGGCGCCTGTGCCGATCTGGCCGTGGCCACCAAGCTCGGCGACAAGGCGGCCGCCGCGGCCGCCACGAAAAACTGCAAATAGCCGATCGAGAAAGATTGATCGTTCGGTATCGACTCAGTGATCGGATGGTGACGTATTACTGAAGCAAGGAACGTCACGTGGAATCGGGAAACTGTTGTGTCGCGGGGCGCACTGAATCGTCCATGCCGCAGAGCGCAGACGGGCCAGAAACAGAACGCGGCCATGGCTGCAGATCCCACACATTTTCCGTTGCAGTGACACCGTGCCCCAATTAGACCGCGTATTGGCACGCCTCGAATCCGGCGCCGCCAGCCAGATCATTCTCGAGGCCGACGCCCCCATCCGTTGTCTCACACCGAGCGGGCCGCAGCCGATCAGCCAGCAGGTGCTATCGAGCAAGCAGGTGCTCGCACTCGTGAGCGAATTGGCCGATGCGAGCCAGAAGGAGTCGGTGGCGACCGGTCGCGGTATCCGGTTTCTGTACACGTGGAACGCACAGCAATGGCTGGTTGAGCAGGATGGGAGCGCCTCACATACGCGGCTGACCGTCCGGAAGCACGTCGATGAGTCCGACGTTCCCGGGGAGCCCGCGACGCCGACTGCGCCCGTGGCCACGGGCGTGGCCACGCCTGCGCCCGAACTCCGGCGCTATCGCGCCTCTGACCAGCCGTTCGAGGATTCGACCCAGGCCGCGCTCGACCGCGAGAGCTTCGAAGCCCTGCTGATGGAGCAGGTGCGCCGGGGTGCCGCCGACCTGCACCTGCGCGTGGGAGAGCCGCCCATTCTCCGACTGGGAGGCGACCTGATTCGCATCGAGGATCAGCCGATCCTCGACGACGCATCGGTGGCCCGCATGGTGCGCTCGATCATGCCGGCCAAGAACAAGGCCGAGTTCGACGAGAACTGGGACACCGACTTCGCCCACGAAATCACCGGCGTGTCACGCTTCCGCGTGAACGTGCTGCGTGACCGGAACGGCGTCGCGGCAGTGATCCGGACCATCTCCAGCAACACGGTCACCGTGGAGCAGATGGGCATCACCCCCGAGGTGCAGCAGCTGTGCTCGCTCACCAAGGGACTCGTGCTGGTCACCGGCCCCACCGGCTCGGGCAAGTCGACGACGCTCTGCGCGCTGGTCGATCTGATCAACCGCTCGCGTCACGATCACATCATCACGATCGAAGATCCGATCGAGTTCGTCCACCAGAGCAAAAAGTGCCTGATCACGCAGCGTCAGGTGGGCGTGCACACGCAGTCGTTCAAGAGCGCCCTGCGTGCGGCACTGCGCGAAGATCCGGACATCATTCTCGTCGGTGAGCTGCGCGACCTGGAAACGATCGCCATCGCGCTGGAGACGGCGGAAACGGGTCACCTCGTGTTCGGCACGCTGCACACCTCCACGGCCGCGTCCACGATCAATCGTATCGTCGATCAGTTTCCCGCCGACCGGCAGGATCAGATCCGCGTGATGCTCGCCGAGTCGCTCAAGGGCGTCGTGTCGCAGACGCTGTGCAAGAAGATCGGCGGCGGACGTGTGGCCGCGCGCGAAATCCTGCTCGTCAACAAGGCCGTGAGCTCGATGATCCGCGAAGGGAAGACGGTCCAGATCAACAACGTCATTCAGACTCAGAAGAAGCTGGGCATGGAAACGTTGAACGACGCTCTGATGAACCTGGTGAAGAGCAAGACGGTCGAACCGGAAGAGGCGTACGTGAAGTCGGCCGAAAAAAAGGACATGGCGTCCAGGCTTCGCGCCCTCGGCCACAACCTCGAAGGCCTCGCCGCCGACGAATAGTCGCCGGCGTCACCGGTGTCAGGCGATGCACTACAGCGACACACGGGAATCGCCGACAGCCGTCGGGAGGGGGTCTGACCATTCTTCGAGTCTATGACTACTCAGACTCCTTTCCCGGTGATCATTCAGGGCGGTATGGGCGTCGGCGTGTCGCGCTGGTTGCTCGCGCGCGAAGTCTCACGCCTTGGACAGCTCGGCGTCGTCTCCGGCACGGCGCTCGACTCCCTGCTCGTTCGTCGTCTGCAGGACGGCGACGCGGATGGTGAGACGCGCCGCGCGATCGCCGAGTTTCCTATTCCTGAGGTCGGCGCGGCGGTGCTGCGACGGTACTTTCTGCCCAACGGGCGCGAGGGGCAGCCGTACAAGCTGCTCCCGCTGTACAAAGCGCACGTCAGCGTGGCGCGTCAGCAACTCACGATGCTCGCCAACTTCGTCGAAGTGTTCCTCGCGAAAAACGGACACGATGGCGTCGTCGGTATCAACCTGCTCACCAAGCTGCAGCTACCGAATCTCGCGTCGCTGTACGGTGCGATGCTGGCCGACGTGGACTATGTGCTGATGGGCGCCGGCATTCCACGTGAAATTCCGCTGGCGCTCGATCGCCTGGCGGCGAACGAAACGGCATCGCTGCGCTTCGACGTGGAGGGTGTGGCGGTGGCCGAGGCGCCCTTGCTGACCTTCGATCCGATCGCCCATGGCGCGGACGCCGCGCGTGTACTTTCGCGGCCGCGCTTCCTCGCCATCGTGGCCGCGAATTCGCTTGCCGCGACACTGGCCAGAAAGGCGTCGGGTCGCGTAGACGGGTTCGTGGTGGAAGGACCGACCGCGGGCGGCCACAATGCGCCCGCGCGCGGTGGCGGTGCCCTCTCGGCCACTGGTGAACCGGTCTACGGTGAACGCGATGCGGTCGATCTCGCCAAGATGCGCGAACTCGGTCTCCCCTTCTGGCTGGCCGGCGGTACCGGATCGCCCGCGCAGCTGCAGCTCGCGCTCGCCGAAGGCGCGACGGGCATTCAGGTGGGCACGCTGTTCGCTTACTGCGACGAGTCCGGGTTCGACACCGAACTCAAAGCCACGGTGCTCGAGCACGCGCGCATGGGAGATCTTTCGATCCGCACCGACCCGCGCACGTCACCCACCGGCTTCCCGTTCAAGGTCGTGTCGTGGCCCGGACATCCGGCCACGATCGAACGCGAGCGCCGCTGTGACCTCGGCTATCTGCGTACGGCGTATCAGCGCGACGACGGACGGGTGGGCTACCGCTGCCCGGCCGAGCCGGAGCAGGACTTCGTGAACAAGGGCGGATTACTCGCCGACACGATCGGCCGCCAATGTGTCTGTAACGGCCTGATCTCCGCGGTCGGCATGCCGCAGGCGCTCAGCACCGACGACCTTCCCGATGGAGAGGAACCGGCGCTGATCACGAGCGGCGACGACCTGTTGCACATCGGCGCCTTCCTCGGCGATCGCGCGTCGTACACCGCGCGCGACGTCGTGGAACACCTGCTGTCGGGCGGTTAGGTCGACGTCGACGAATCGGACGTGATCGTGGACGACGCGCTCAGTTCACGCGTTGGTTACGTCGCCGCCGCAGCGCACTCCATCTCGACCCGGGCCCCGAACAGCAGCGTGGCCTGCACCGCCGCGCGCGCCGGATAGTTGCCGTTGCTGAAGTAGCTGCGATACACCTCGTTCATGGCCGGCCACTCCTTGAGGTCGGCCAGGAAGACCGTACACTTCACGATCCGGTCCATCCCCACACCGGAAGCGGCGAGCGTGCGTTTGATGTTCTCGAGCAGTTGCCGGGTTTCCGGCTGAATACCGCCCAGCACCAACGTACCGTCGGGGTTTGTACCCAGCGTGCCCGACACAAAGATGATGTCGCCCACGCGCACCGCAGGAGAAAACGGGTTCGCCGGCGGACCGTCGGGTTGAATGAACTGCGGCACGGCCCCGGTGCGCACCGATGCGCGACAGGCCGACGCGAACGGCAGACCGGCCAGCAGGGCCAGCGAAAACCTGCGTCGCAATACGACCAGCAGGGTAGACGTCATCAGGGATCTTCTTTTCGCGGACGCGTCGAGTCAAGCGGGTTGGAACGGCAAACGGCGATGGGAATATACAGCGCTAGGAATAAACGGCGCCAGGAATAAACCGCGTGACAGCAAACCGCGTTATCGCCGTTTGCCCTCACGTTGTTTGCTGTTTCGCTACCAACTCTACGCGCCGTTGATTCCTAGCGCGGTTTATTCCTAGCGCGGTTTATTCCTAGCGCCGTTTATTCCTGGCGCCGTTTATTCCTGGCGCCGTTTATTCCTGGCGCCGCTAATTCCTAGCGCCGCTAATTCCGAGCACCCTTCGCCGAGGACCCCGATGTCCGCTTCTCTCGCGTCATTTCACGCCGACTGGCAGTACGAATCCGAGAGCACACAGAAGCTGTTGGACCGCCTCACCGACGCGTCGCTGTCTCCGCCCTTGTACCCCGGCGGCCGCACGGTTGGACGTCTGGCATGGCACCTCGCGCAGTCGATTCCGGAAATGCTGAACCGCACCGGACTCGAAGTGTCCGGTGCCGGTGAGCACGACGCTGTGCCCGCGCACGCGGCCGAGATCGCCGCCGCCTATCGCACCGCCGCCGCGTCGTTGACCGAACAACTACAGGCCCACTGGACCGACGCCACATTGCTCGAAACGGACGACATGTACGGCGAAATGTGGCCACGCGGCGTGACGCTCGACGTGCTGATCAGGCATCAGGCGCATCACCGCGGTCAACTCACGGTCGGCATGCGACAGGCAGGACTGGCGATATCCGGTATGTACGGGCCGGCAAAGGAAGAATGGGAGGCGATGGGAATGACGGCGCCGGAATGAACTGCTGACGGCACTAGGAATAAACCGCGCCAGGAATTGACGGCGCCAGAAATTGAAAGCGTGAGGGCAAACCGCGCGCTCGCCGTTTGCCCTCACGTTGTTCGCTGTTTCGCCGTCTATTCCTGGCGCGGTCTATTCCTGGCGCTCCCAATTCCTAGCGCCGTTCATTCCTAGCGCTCCCAATTCCTAGCGCCGTTAGCAGTTCACCGCCGAGCCACCGGCTCCATCCTCATAATCGCCGTCGGCTTTCCTTGCTGATCGTCGACCGAGAAGTAGATGAACCCGTCCATTCCCTGTCGTACGTCGCGGATGCGTCCCTGATTGCGCGCGAGATTGTCTTCGACGGTGAACGCCTTGCCATCGTACGTCAGACGCGCGATGCGCTGTCCAGCGAGTCCGCCCACGAAGAAGCTCCCCTTCCACTCCGGGAACTTGTCGCCGGTGTAGATCATGAGGCTCGACGTGGCGATAGAGGGCACCCACACATTCTTCGGGCTTTCCATGCCGGCGCGCATCGTCGCGGCATGAATGGCCACACCGGGGCCGTAATTCACGCCGAAGCCGACCACCGGCCAGCCGTAGTTGAGCCCCTTCTGCACAAGGTTCAGCTCATCGCCACCCTGCGGTCCGTGCTCAGTCGCCCACACCTCACCAGTGGTGGGATGGATGGCGAGACCCTGCGGATTGCGATGGCCGTAGCTCCAGATTTCCGGCTTCGCGCCGGCCTTGCCCACGAACGGATTGTCGGGCGGTACGCGGCCGTCGTCGAACAAACGAATGACTTTGCCGTGATGGTTCGACAGATCCTGCGCCGGATGTTTTTCGAGATTACCGCTGGGCGGCGCCTGCCGCTCGCCCACGGTGATGAACATCATGCCGCTCTTGTCGAAGGCGATCCGTGAGCCATAGTGGCCCGGCGCGCCCTTGGTGTCGGCCACGAAGATTTCCTTGGCGTCGACCAGCGCGTTGTTCTCGAAGCGACCGCGAACCACCGCCGTCGTGGCGGCGCCGCCGCCGGTGGGCTTGGAGAAGCTGAGGTAGATCAGCTTGTTCGTGGCGAAATCCGGGTGCGCGACCACGTCGAGCAGACCACCCTGACCGCGGTACACCACGTCCGGGACGCCGGTCACCGGCGTGGGCAGGAGCTTGCCGCCACGGACGATGCGGAGACCGCCGGGACGCTCGGTCACGAGCATGTCGCCGCCGGGAAGGAACGCCATCGACCACGGCTGCACCAAGCCGTCGACCACGGTCACCAACCGGTAATCGTGCGCCGACGACTTATAAACGGGCGACTGCGCCATCACCGGGACAACGAAGAGCGCGCTCGTGGCAGCGCCCAGCGCCGTGGCGATTGAGCTCGCGAGCAGGAACGTACGACGAACCATCCGGAGGTCTCCTGAAAACGGAAAGGGGAAGCCTTGGAAACTTAGCGCCCCGCGAAGCTCTGCAGCACCCGCACCGTGTTCAGATGCACCTGAACGGTGTCCTGTACGTCCCGGCCGTACCCGCCGGACATCGTGGCGCACACCGGCACCCCGATCTCCCGGCACATCTGCAGTACGAATGCGTCCCGGCGGTGCAGTCCCTCGAAGGTGAGCCTGAGCCGCCCCAACTTGTCACCCTCGTGCGGGTCGGCACCGGCGAGATAGATCACGAGATCGGGGCGCGCCTCGCGCAACACCTCGGGCAAGTGCACCGCGAGGCGTTCCAGATACTCCGTGTCACCGGTCCCGTCGTCGAGCTCCACGTCGCGCGTACCCGGCACTTTGTGAAACGGGAAGTTCTTCGCGCCGTGCATGCTGAACGTGTACACCTGCGCGTCACCGGCGAAGCAGCCGTGCGTGCCGTTGCCCTGATGCACATCGAGATCGACGATCGCCACGCGGCGTACGCGCCCGTCGCGCTGCAGACGACGAGCTGCCACGGCCACGTCGTTGAAAGTGCAGAACCCTTCGCCGCGGTCGGGGAATGCGTGATGCGTACCGCCCGCCAGATTCATCGCCACGCCATGCTCGAGCGCCGACTCCGCCGCTTCGCACGTCCCCTGCACCACCCGATACGCGCGCTCCACGAATGACTCCGACCACGGCAACCCGATCCGACGCTGCTCCGCCGGCGGCAGCGTGCCGTTGGTGACGTGATCGACGTACTCGCGCGTATGCACGAGCAGCAGGTCGTCAACGTGCACCCGCTGCGGATCATGCATCCGGTCTGGCGTGACAAGTCCCGCCGCCAACACGCCCTCCCGCAACAGCTGATACTTGGACATCGGAAACCGATGCCCGTCGGGGAGTTCGATGGCGTACTTCGACGACGACCAGAGGTGGAGCATGGGACGGCCGGTAGGCGAAAGGATCGTGGAACGGCTGGCATCGCCGATCAGCGCTATAACCGATCACGCAGAGGCGCAGAGAGCGCAGAGGCGCAGAGCGGAAGCTTTAAGCAAATAATACAGACGAACGCCACGATCCCTCCGCGACACTCCACTGCGTTCTCTACGCCTCTGCGTTCCCTGCGTGATCAGTTCAACAGATGATCAATCACGCACCGGCACATACACTACGGCACCACCACGACCGATCGCTCGAGGGAATCAAGGGCATACGTCCCCGAATTTTGCTTAGTGCCGACGACCCGAATCGTGGAAACACCCGCCGTGGCGAATGTGAGGCTGATCGGAATCGGATAGTACTTGAGGTCGCGAGTGCACGGCACGTTTCCACGCGGCACCCTCACGAAAATCTCTACCCGCGCCACGCGGATACCCTGCGCGATCGACGCGCCGTCGGGTTGGTTGCATTGAATGCTTCCGCTACCTGCTGCAAATACGGTAGCCGAAAACGGCACACCGGCGCGCACCGTGTCGGGTGCCTGGATCGTGCGAGGGGGAGAACCCAGCCAGGCTGGCCGCCGAAAGGTCGGCTCAGACGTGCTCTCGCACGCCGCCAGCAGAAGAGTCGGCCCAACGATGAACGCGATGCGCATCCCATAACGTACCATGAGAAGGCGCAGAGAACACAGAGGCGCAGAGCAGAAGCTCAGAACAATAAACACAAAAGAGTGCCACGATCCCTCCGTAGCACGCCTCCGCGTTCTCTGCGCCTCTGCGCTCTCTGCGTGATCAGTTCAACCCAACCATCAATCGCACACCAACCTCACCGTCCCGACTCAGCCAGCACCGCCGCCATGCGCGTATAGTACCGCAGCTCCGACCGCTGATCCGACGTGGGCGCACCCGTATAACGCGCCACGGCGCCATACAGCCCAGAGATCCGCGCACTCAACTCGGCCGCCTGACGCTTGCCGTCGCGCGTGGCGGCATCCGTGCCGGTCTTCGCCCGCCACCGCTCCGCGACCGGCGCATGCGACGTGGCCACCGCCGCGATCTCCCTGTGAAACGCCGTCCACGCGGCGCGCTCGGCCCGCGATACGGTGATGCGCGGATCGTCCTTTACCACCACGCGCTGCTGTTGTACGGTACCATTCACCGACATCCGCACGGTGTACGTGCCCGGCAACACCAGCGGACCCGGCGTCGTCGCACTTGGCCCAGCGTCGTCGTCTTCACCTCCGCCACTGCGAATCGGTAGGCCCACGTAACGCAAGTTCCACACGACGCGATTGATACCGCGGACACTCGTGGGATTGAGCGTCTGTACCGAGCGACCGGCGCTGTCGAGGACCGTGAGTTCGACGGTCGTTCCCGGCTCTCGCACCCAGTAGTCGATGAGCGCGCCGTTGGCCGGGTTCTCGCCGCGGAAAATCATGTCGCCGGTGTGCGGACGCAGATTCGTCGTACGGATCTGCATGGCGGGCTGCACCGTGAACAGATGCGCGTTACTCGCCGCCACCGCTGGCGTCAGCTCCTGCAACGCATTGAGCTGATCGAGAAGCCACAGCCCGCGCGCGTGCGAACCCAGCACCAGCGTGTTGTCGCGCGTCTGGATCGTGATGTCGTTGAACGGCATCATCGGCATGTTGTTGCGCAGCGGCACCCACTGACCGCCGGCATCTGGCGAAATGAACACGCCGAATTCAGTAGCGAGATAGAGCAGCTTCGCGTTGCGCGGATCTTCACGTACGGTGCGCGTGACGCGATTGGCCGGCAGCCCCGCGTCGATACGACGCCACGTGGTGCCGAAGTCGTTCGTGGCATACACATAGTTCGCGAAGTCGTTGCTACGATGGTTGTCGATCACCACATACGCCGTGCCGGCGGCATGCCGCGACGCCTCCACGCCGGCAAACCACGAGCCCTTCGGCAATCCCGGGAAACGCTCCTGCGCGTCCACGAACGTCGTGCCGCCGTCGCGAGACACGCGAAAGCGACCATCATCGGTGCCCACGTACAGCACGCCCTTCATACGCGGCGATTCAGCCAGCGCGGTCACGCCCGGGAAGTAGGGCACCCCGTCGTCGAGCGACAGCGTGTTCTCGGTCGGCTGGCGCCCCATCAGCGGTAACGTCGAGCGATCCACGCCGCTGGTCATGTCGCCCAGGTCCTTCCATGTGCGTCCGCTGTTCGCCGACTTGAACAGATGCTGACCGCCGGCGTACACCGTGGCCGTATCATGCGGCGAGATGATGAACGGCGCATCCCAGTTGGCCGGATGCATCGCGTTGCCCAGCACCTGTTCAGCGCCCGGCTTGCCCCATGTTTCCCAGTTGCGACGACCCGCGATGTGTCCCGTGGAATCACCGGGGCGGATGTCCTGCACTTCCCACGTCTTCGTGTCGTTGCGCTGAAGCCCCAGGAACTGCGACGCCGAGTACACGGTGCGCGGGTTGAGCGGATTCGGCGTCACGTGAAAACCGTCGCCGCCACAGAGGCGCGAGAAGTGGTCGTTGAGCACGCCGCTGGTGGTCCAACTGGCGCTCGGTCCTACCCAGCACCCGTTGTCCTGCAGGCCGCCGTACACGTTGAACGGCACGGCGTTGTCGGTGGCCACACGATAGAACTGCGACAGCGGCAACGACGTGACGTACAGGAACTTGTTGCCGCGATCGTAGCTGATCCCGATGCCGCCGTCATCGAGCTTGACCACATGACGACTGTTGCTCGGATTCACCCACACGAAACGATCGTCGCCGTGCGTGGTCGTGCGCGGCGCGGTAAACGTCTTGCCGCCATTGTCGCTGAACGAATAGGCGTTCAGCATGTAGACGCGCTGATCGTCGTTCGGATCGATGATCACCTGACTGGCGTACATCGGACGCGGATTCCAGTCACTCATGAACGTCCACGAGGCGCCGGCGTCTTCGCTGCGATACACGCCGGCCTTCCGCACGATGTACGCGGTGCTGGCGTTGTAGCGCGCGCCCTGCTCGATGCTCACGGTGAGAATGCGCGGATTCTTGCGATACACACCGATGCCGATGCGGCCGTACTCACCGTCCGGTAGTCCATTCCCGGTGATCTTGCTCCACGTGACGCCGGCGTCGGTGCTCTTCCAGAGGGCGCTGCCGGGGCCGCCGCCGTCGAAACCGTAGGCGCTGCGACGACGCTGATACGTCGACGCGTACAGCACGTTCGGATCGTTCCAATCCATCGCCACATCGGTGGCGCCGGTTTCGTTGTCCACGAACAGCGTGCGCGTCCACGTGCGGCCGCCGTCGGCGGTGCGATACACACCACGCTCGCCGCCGGCGCCCCACACGGAGCCCTGCGCCGCCACGTACGCGATGTTCGGATCGCGCGGGTGCAGTTGAATGCGGCCGATGTGCATGCTGGTGGCGAGTCCCATGTTCTGCCACGACTGGCCGCCGTCGGTACTCTTGTACACGCCGTCGCCCCACCCCACACTCTGCCGGCTGGCGCGCTCGCCGGTGCCGACCCAAATGATCTGCGGGTTGGGCTGGAACACCGCCACGTCGCCGATGGAATGCACCGGCGCGTCGAAGGTGGAGCTCCAGGTCACGCCGTTGTCGGTGGTACGCCAGAGCCCGCCTGTGGCACCGGCCACGTACCAGGTACTCGGGTTCGACTCGACGACGTCCATGTCGACCACTCGGCCGCTCATCGACGCGGGGCCGATATTTCGCAGCCGCAGGCCGCCCAGGTCAGCCGCTGAGAAGGACGCCGCCGATTGGGCGTCCAGGGCGGCGGGAAGGGCCCACAACAGGGCCGGGAGCAGGAAACGGGAGGGACGAATGCGCATAGGGCACCGGGGTCGACGGGAGACAGGTGAACGCCAGAGCAATATGCGGCGTATTGTTGGAGATCGCTGGGCATTCCGCTTCGCGCCCGGCTCACCGCTTCACCTGACCAAGGATGCGTCTCGTGTTTCGACCCGCCCGTCTTGCTGCCACGGCGATGGCCCTGCTTACCGGTGCCTCCGTGGCGCTCCCCGCGCAGAACCGCCCCAACGTCACCAAGGTGGCGCGCCCGGAACGTCCGGTGTGGCCCGATGAGGGCCCGCGCACGTGGGCACCGCGTCCCACCGTATCGGCCATCACGGCCAACGATCTTCGCACCCGTCTCTACCAGTTCGCCGACGACTCGATGCAGGGCCGTCGCATCGGTGAGAAAGGCAACGTCAAGGGCACCGACTACATCGCCGGCGAATTCAAGCGCCTCGGCCTCAAGCCGGCCGGCGACAGCGGCTCGTTTTTCCAGACCCTTCCCTTCGGCCCTACCCAGTTCGATAGCAGCGCGTCGTCGCTGCAGATCGGTGGTGCGGCGCTCGCGCCCAAGCGCGACTGGATCCCGACCGCACCGACCGCACAGAATGGCTTCGGTGGCAACGCCGATCTGAACGGCGTTCCGGCGGTCTTCGCCGGCATCTGGGGTGACACGGCGGTCATGCTCGATCCCGAAGCGTTCAAGGGCAAGGTCGCCGTGTTCCGGGCCGCACCGGGCGCAGGCGCCACTGGTGGTGCACGCGGACCAGCGTCGTTCGTGAGCTGTGCCGACGTACCCAATAAGTTCGGCGTGAACGCGATTCTCGCCGCTGACAAGGTTGCCGCGTCCACGCCGGCCCGCCCGGCGGCTCCCGCAATCGCCGCCGCGGCGCGTGACCCGCGCGCTCGACGCGCCGGCGCCGTGGCGGTGCTGGTGATCGGCCTCGACGACATGACGCCGGCCACGATCAACGCCGCCTTCGAAGGCCGCAACGGCATGCGTCCGACCGCCGCGCTCAACGCCGACGCTCCCGCCGGCGCGACGATCTCGCGGAAGATGGCCGAACAGCTGTTCGGCAAGCCGATCAGTGAGGTGACGGTCGGTACAGTCGGTCAGCCGATCACGGCGTCGTGGAACCAGTCGTGGCGTCCGGCAACGTTCGCCGCGCGCAACGTCATCGCCGTACTCCCCGGCTCCGACCCGACGCTCAAGGAAGAATACGTGCTGGTGGGTGCGCACAACGACCACGTGGGCATCAACACGACCGTGATCGATCACGACTCGCTGCGTGCCACGAACTTCGTGACGCGTCGTCAGGGCGCGAACGATCCGACGTGCATCCCGACGGCGGAGCAGCAGGTGAAGATCAATGCCCTGATCGCGAAGGCGCGCGGCGCTCGCCCGGCCCGCAAGGACTCGATCATGAACGGCGCTGACGACGACGGCTCGGGCTCGATGGTGCTGCTCGAACTCGCCGAGAAGTTCGCGAAGGAGAAGCCGGCCCGTTCGGTGATCTTCGTGTCGCATCAGGGCGAAGAAGGTGGCCTGCTCGGCTCGCGCTGGTTCGTCGACAATCCGACGGTGCCGATCGACAAAATCGTAGCCGCGCACAACATGGACATGGTCGGCAAGGGCCGTGCGGATCAGGTGAAGTTCGGCGGACCGAACTCCGTGCAGATGCTCGGCGCACGTCGCCTCTCGCGTGACTTCGGCGACATCATCGACTCGGTGAATGCCAACAGCGCCGAACCGATGGCGATCGACAAGAGTTGGGACATTCCCGCCAACCCGCTCAATCGCTTCTGCCGAAGCGATCAGGTGAACTACGTCCGCAAGGACATCCCGGTGGTGTACATGTCGCTCGGCTACGGCCCCGACTACCACATGCAGTCGGATGAACCGCAATACATCGACTACGATCACGCCGCGCGACTCGGGCGTTTCGTGCATGAGGTGATGACGGCGGTCGCGAACCGGAAGGAGAAACCGGCCATCGGCGGCGCGGACCCGAGCTATCCGAGCTGCAATCGATAGTAAGGGGAGCGGCTCAATAGCGCGTTTCGTTCCCTTGGAGCCCGTTGGGTCGAGGCGTGCCCGCCACTTTCTGGCGGGCCGCCTCACATGACGCCTCCGAACGAAAGCCGTGCACCCAGTACATCTGACCCGGCTTGCCGGGATAGAAGAACTGATTGTCAAACGACGAGAGCGCACCCTCCTTCCCCTCCGGCGTGTACAACGCCTTCGCGAGTTCTTGCGTGCACACGGAGCCGGCGAACAGCTTGAGGCCGGGCGCGCCGATGTCTTCACCGAAGGCCCACGAGTAGTTGCAGGCAGAAATGGACAGCGACAGCAGGATCAGCACACGCCTACGCATGATTGGACTCCGGGTAAGGGTGCCACACGCATGCATCGACAGCGGGCGGGCGGCTATCGCGAACGTGATGCCGACTGTTGGCAGAACAGATTACACAGAGGCAAGGAGCAAAAGAGAACAAGAGAATCGGTGAAACGCTCGGCGATGATACTATTCGGGCGGATGGCGTCAGTAGCGGAAATCACGACTCGCTCCAACAAATCGATTGAGCCGAAGGTCCTATTCCCAGCTTCTTGTAGCCAACTCGGGATGTCGCGCTCGCCATGTAGCACCCGCCAGACATCGATGTGGTCTGCTCGATCGACGTAGAACACCAGATGCGGATAGTGTGTCAGCGGCCAGCAGCGCATGCCGGGCAGGTTCAGCTCGTGCGAGTAACGCGGCGAGCCGGACGCCGCGTGGCGGCCGATGTGGGTGTAGGCCTTCTCCAATGCGTCGATGAACGACTTCAGGGTCTCGGGCAGGGAGATGTTCATGGTGCGCAGGTAGGGAAACTGTAGTTTTGGCAAATTTTGGCAAGACGGATCAATCTGAGACCTCCCGGACGCATCTCACGGTGCCGCGACCGCCTGAGCACGCCGCGTCTGCAAAACCATTACGTCTGGATCGACCACCAGACGATCGGGTCGCCGCTGTAGCGTCCAGCGGACCGGCACGGCCTTCCCGGCACCAACGCTCACTCGCGCGGTACCTCCGGCCACGACGGTGTCGCCGCGCATCGCCACGATATCGACGCGCCCCTCACCGGTTCCGATGTTGTGCAGCGACGCCGTGCAGCGCCAGGATTTTTCGACCTCTTCGCAGCGTGCATCGTGGAGCGTGAACTCGGGCAGCTGCGTGCTACGGAACCATTGCCCGACCTGCGCGTCGAACTGCGCCGTGTCCAGCGCCTGCAATCGCAGCGTGCGCAATAGGCCTTCAGGCGTCGCGAATCGACCCGGTGCACGATGCTC
>JBBQXC010000056.1:0-25742 GCA_038210005.1 Gemmatimonadales bacterium | reverse complement strand
TACGCGTAGCTCGTGGTCCCGAGCTCCCACGTCATCGTGCTGCGACGGCCGTTGCGATCGTACGTGTAGTCTTGTCCGCGCCGCTCGGCATCAAACGCGGGGCTGCTGTAGTTGGCGAAGATGAGCGAGTCGCGCGCGAGCCGTCCGTTCAGCGTGTAGCCGCGCTTGATGCGGGCGTACAGGTTGTTCGCCGTGAGCAGATGGCCGACGGCGTCGTAGGTGAACACGCTGGTGTCGGCCGGCAGGCGATAGCCGGTCCCGTTGTTCGGGTAGTACGGGAACACCATGTTGCACGTGGGGCCGACGCCGCCGTCGGACAGGGGGCCGTTCGGAAACCCGGTACACCGTTGCCGCGAGACATCCATTTGCGGCAGCACGCGCTGGGTGACGCGGTTGAGCGCATCGAACGTCTGCGTGACACTCGCGCCGTTGGCATACACCTGCACGGTGAGGTTGCCGGCCGGGTCGTAGGTGAGGCTCTGCGTCGCGATGCCGGTCGATATCGAGGTGGGGCGGTGGGCGCGGTCGTACGTCATGCCGTCGGCGCTGCCCACGTTGGTCACGAACGCGCTGTGGCTGCTGTTGGCCTGCGTGCGGTTGCCTTCGGCGTCGTACTCGTAGGTGGTCCGCAGCGTGTCGTTCCGCAACGCCGAGGTATCGACCGTGAGCCCGGTCCACGCCAACGTGTACGGAATGGTCCCCGAGCCGACCCGCTCGTCGCGGGTGAGCTGATCGACCAGATCGAACACCTGGCGGTGCCGCAGCGTGCGCGACGCATCGATGCGCGAAATCGTGAGCGTGTCGCGCCCCAGATTGTCACGCTCGATGAGCGTAACGAAACCGAGCGGCGTGCGGGTGTAGCGCAGGTTGCCCTGCGCGTCGTACGCCAGCGAGTCGGCCGCCGTGCCCGGATACCGAATGCGGGCGAGCAAGCCGGTGGTGACCCCACTGCTGTAATAGTCAAAGTCCACCCGACTGCCGCTGCCCCGCGCGTCCTGTTGCCACAGGACATTGCCGGTGGTGCTGCTGACGCTGCGCGTGACGCTGTCGCCCAACGGCGGCACCATACGCTCCAGCACGTCGAACGCCGCGTGCCATGCATAGCGCGTCGAGTCCTGCTGGCCGGCCACGATCCCACCGGAATCCACCAGCACCCGCAGGTTGCCGCGGGGGGTATACCGGGCCAGCTGGACGTGGCCGTTGGCGCGCTGCACGCGGGTCACGAGCGCCGGCACGCTGCTATCCGTGCGCTGCATCCGCGTGGTATTGCCGAGCGCGTCGATGATGCGCTGCGGCGCGCCGAAGCGGAGGTCGAGGACAAACCGCGTCGAGTCGCCCACGTCGCTGCGCGGGCCATCGTGCCGCGTGTACGCGAGCGCGGTATCGGCCAACGCGGACAGTCCACTCGCGGCTACCAGCCCGCGCGTTTCGGCCGGGGCGAACTGGTCGACGAGGTCGGGCACCGTGCTCATGGCCACGCTGGACTGCCGCACTTTCCAGCCGTCGTCGTAGTCGAACGTCGTCGTCGTGCTACGACGATCGGTGCGCGTGATCATGCGCCGCGTGAACGTGGCGTCGTAGCCAAAGCTCACCGTCGTCGTGTCGGGATCGGTGATGCTGGTGATGGCCCCCGTTCCGCCGCCGCCGCCGATCGCGAGCGTGGTGGTGCGCGCGGTGCCGGCGGCCGCCGGGGCGGTGACCGACGTCAGGCGATTGGAGCCGTTGTAGGCGAAGGTGTACGTTTGCCCGCTCAGCGTGACGATGCTGGCCAGTCGCGGCGCGCTACCGGTCGCGGCATACGTGAACTGCGTGGAATCCCCCAAGCGGCGCACGGTGGTGACGTGGTTGCCGGCGCTGTTAAAGCGCACATGGACGCCGTGTTTCGCGACGCGGGTGTACACGCCGCTCGCTAGGCGGATGGTGTCCGGGAAGGTGAGGGGCGCGGCTACCCAGAGATTCGCGCTCGGGCTCGTGAAGTGTCGTGCGCTGCCGTCGCCACCGACCCATAGCAGGCTGCCGTCGCTTTGCGGGAACAGCTGCTCGAGCCCGGAGAGAAACCAGCCCGGGCCCATGCTGCTGGCCGATCGATTCACGACGGCCAGGGTGCCGCTGACGGTCGTCGTGGTGCCCTTGGTGCCGCCGACAAACGCCGCCACGTCGATCGTGTACGGATACAGCCCCGTCGAATCGCCGCTGCCCGAGGGGATCGCGTCGTAGCCGAGGGCGAGGCGTCGCGGCGTGTTGAGCGTCATCGGCGCGCCCGACCACATGCCACGGCGACGCTCGACGCCGTTGACGGTGAGAATCGCTTCGATCGAATCGGGGCGCGTGCCGCTGGTGGACGCCACGTCGGTGCGCACGATGGGGTATGGATGCGCCAGCGCGCTGTTGTACAACAGCGTGGGCGCCTGCACGGTGCCTTTCGACATGGTCGCCGGCAGGGCGTGCGTGACCCGCAAGTCGGCGCATTCACTGGCGGCACCGGGTGCCAAGGCGAACGCAAGACAGAGCGCGCGGTCCTGCGCGGTGCCGGGGTTGAGCCCGGTGAGCGAGACGGTCAGCTGCGGCGGCTGCCCGCTGCGCGTCGCGGCGAACACCGCCCCCGCCGATACCGCCAACCACAACATCGCACTCGATGCCCACGACAGACGCTTGGACAACATTGCACACCTCCACGGTGGATGCGCGCTGATGTTTCAAACGACGCGCATGCAGTGCAACAGCATTGGACTCCGGTGACATCACCACGCGGCGATGCGGGCAAATCATTTCGACTACGCCACATTAATGAAGCGTCACGCGCAAGTGCGCAATACACCGTTACACATCAGGCCCGCTTCCGCACGACTGTTTCTCAACCCACCGCAGAGCTCGTTGCCGCTTTCTATTTACCCCCGCGCAGGCGCGCCGCCGACCCACAACCACACGACGTCATGATCAACCCCATCGCCGCGCGTGCCGCTGGAACATCGCCGACCGCTTCTGAATCTCCGCCGCCGAAAACGACTCGAACAGCCCCGTCGATGCACACGACACGGGATCCTTCGCCACCCCTTGCACATCTTGTGCGCCCGCCAGGAGCCCGATGCGCATGCGGCTTTCGGTCGCCGTCACTGGCTCAACCCAGATGAACAGCGCCATGGTGACACGCCAATCGTCGGCGTGCGCACCGGTGATACCCGACCCGCAGTTCAAATACGAGGATAAACGCTCTTTGCCAATCCTTCGCATCACGCGCGCGCTGCCGTTCCCCAACACGCGAAACGCAGGGTCAATCGTGTTCACCGGAATTTTGAGTTCCGTGAGCACCGCCGTCGCCGCCTTGTAGGTCGATTCACGCGATGCGTTCACGATCACGGGATTGATCGCCACCGAATCGACCGACATCGGTGTGAAGTAGCCGGGCAAGCGCAGCCGAATCGGCGGCGTCTGGGCCGACAGACTTCGCGGCAGCAGCGCCGCGAGCAATAATCCGGCGGCCAAGGCCATACGCGAGCAACGGGCAGCAGTCATCGTGCTATTCTCGGCGAGGCGTTATTGGGTTACAGCATTGGCCAGAATATACTGCGCGGCCGGCGCGCCGCGTTCGGCGGCTTGGCGATACTCCCCGCTCGACTGGAGCTCCCACGCCGTGCCGTCGCGCAGATACGCCGCGAGAATCGCGTCCAGCTGGGCGTGGTGCATCGCTCCGAGCACTGGCACCAACACCTCGACCCGCCGCCGAAGATTGCGCGATCGGAGGTCGGAGGAGCCGATCAAGTACTCGGGGGCACCGCCGTTCTCAAAGCGGTAGATCCGGGAATGTTCAAGCAGGCGTCCCACGATGGACGTTACGCGAATGCGATCCGACACGCCGGGTACGCCCGGCCGCAAGATACAGATGCCGCGCACGATGAGATCCACCTGTACGCCCGCCTGCGACGCGCGCTCAAATGCCTGCACCATTTCACGATCGCCGAGGCCGTTGATCTTGATGGTGATGCGCGCGGGCTTCCCGGCTCGCGCGTAGTCGATCTCACGTTCGATCCGCGCCAGCAGACCCGTCAGCAACTGATGTGGCGCCACCAACGCGCCGTTCGGCAGCGCCGCTGGTGGCGCATGTTTCACCGTGAGTCCGGCGAAAAACACCTCCATTGCGTCGGCGAGGTCGGGGCGCGCCGAAAAGAGACTGAGATCGGTGTACTGGCGGCCAGACCTTGGATTGTAGTTGCCGGTGCCCACGTGGACGTAACGCACGTTCACGTCACCTTCAACACGCGTAACCATCGCGACTTTGGCGTGCACCTTGAGGCCCGCAATGCCATACGTGACGCTCACGCCTGCCGCCTCGAGAGCACGTGACCACTGCACGTTGTGCTCTTCGTCGAACCGCGCTTTGAGCTCCACCACCACCGCCACGCGCTTGCCGGCCTTCGCTGCCTGTACCAACGCATCCACAATCGGTGACGGATTCCCCACGCGATATAACGTGGCTTGAATCGATGTCACCGCAGGATCAGTGGCCGCCTGCTGAAAGAAGCGCACCACGCTGTCATCGAACGATTCGAACGGATGATGCAGCAGGAGGTCATCGTCGCGAAGCAGCGTGAACATCGAACGCTCGCCGACCGCCGCCTTCGACACCATCGGGGCAAACTGGAGTGATGCGTCGGGGGGCAGCGGCAGCGATTGCAAACACCGCAAGTCGAGGAGCCCATCCACTTTCTGCACCGCACTCACGGTGAGCTCCATGTCGCGCCCGATCGCCTCACGACGCAGCGTATCGAGAATCAGCGCGCCCACGGCGTCGGGCATACTCCTCTCCACTTCAACGCGCACCGCCGGATTGTGCACCCGCCGCTCGGTGGCCAGCGCCACCGCGCCGAGCACACTGCCGGTTTCGTCGTCCATGATGGGGAGATCGCCACCGCGCGTGACGCGGAAGAGATACGCATTTTCCACGATCGTACCGGGGTGCAGCAGATGTGCATTGGCGCGAAGCACTCCTTCGATCGCAATCACCGCACCGACGCGATCAGGCACCGCCAGCAGACGCGGCATATCAACGGGCAAGTCATGCTCGGCCAACCGCACGCGCTCACCCGGGGCGAGGCGATAGAGCACCGCCAGAAAAAGCCCGAGGTGCGGTAAGTGCGGCAGCGGATGCCCCGGACTCAGCGTGATCGCCAACGGACGCAAATCGGGCTGGATCTCTTCGAGATACTGCACCCGCAGCAGATGCTGCTCGTCGATGGTGAGCTCGCTCCACGACAGCAGCTGCACGCCGACCTCGCGCGCCTCGCGCAGGCACTCCGCGGCGCACAGCGTTTGGCGGGCGATGAGGGCGTCGATACCCTGCTCCACCGCCGACAACCGCTCGGCCGCATGCCCGGACTCATCGATCGCGGCCCGCCGCAACTCGGCCATCCGCACCATGTACAGCTCGTCGATGTTGCTGGTCACGATGCCCAGAAAGCGAAGCCGCTCGAGCAACGGCACGGCGTGATCTTCGGCCAACGCGAGAACCCGGCTCTGAAAGGCCAGCAGACTCAGTTCGAGGTCGATCTGCACGTCGGCGGATAAAATGGTGGGCATTCTCGTCGAGCAGGGCGGCGATCTCAGCGAAGCTACTGTCTAAGCGCGCATATTGCAGCATGCCCGAGCACTCCAACGTTCCGATGCAGTTCGAGCCGCGTGCCGGTGACCCGGCGCCACGAAGGATACGGCGCGTGGGTCGTCTGGTGGCCGTCTTCGCGCTGGCGACCGCGTTCATTGCCATGCTCTGGGTCTTCACCGGGATTCCCACGCCGGTGGCGACGGCAATGGAGGATGCACTCTGGGCGCCGTGCCCGGCGCAGTATGTCAACGCCACAACCGTCGGTGACTCCGCTTTGGCCGATGGGTACGTGCTGCGTCCGCGCACGCGCTTTGAAAAGGCCATCACCTGCGGCAGCGAACGACGGCGACGCGCGTCCGCTCAGGGCACGCGCAAGGGCTCATGACTTTCGTCGACGCTCGCAGACGTCGATTATTCAGTATGCCCACCACGCTCCCCGCTGTCCCGACGATCGACGACATCCGCGCCGCTGCCGCCCGTATCGCGCCACACGCTCAAGTCACGCCGCTGTTGACCTCACCGGCGCTCGATGCGCGGGCCGGCGGGCGGGTATTGCTCAAGGCCGAGGTGCTGCAGCACACCGGTTCATTCAAGTTGCGCGGCGCGCTCAATCGGCTGTTGCAGTTGAACGACGACGAACGAGCACGCGGCGTGGTCGCGTACTCGTCGGGCAATCACGCGCAGGCGGTGGCGTACAGTGCGTCGCTGTTGGGCATGCGCTCGGTGATCATCATGCCGAAGGACGCACCGGCGCTCAAGATTGAACGCACCCGCGCGTTTGGGGGCGAGGTGGTGCTGTACGATCGCTACACGGAGGATCGCGTCGCCATCGGTACGGCCATCGCCAACGAGCGTGGGCTGACCATCGTGCCGCCGTTCGAGGATCCGCACATCGTGGCTGGACAAGGTACGCTGGCGCTCGAGGCACTCACGCAAGCGGCAGCGATGGGGTTCACCCCCGATCTGCTGCTGGTGTGCTGTGGCGGCGGCGGCCTCACCGCGGGCTCGGCGTTGGCTGCCGAAAGCGTATCCCCCACCACGGTGGTGCATCCCTGCGAACCGGCCGAGTTCGACGATACGGCGCGGTCGTTACGGCTTGGCCATCGCGTGGCGAATGAGCCGGGCAAGCGCTCGATCTGCGACGCCATTGTCACCGAGATCCCCGGCGAATTCACCTTTTCGATCAATCAGCCTCGGGTTGGCGCGGGTCTGACCGTGACCGACAACGAGGTGTTGGCGGCGATCGCCTTCGCCGTGCGCGAGCTCAAGTTGGTGGTCGAGCCAGGTGGAGCCGCTGCGTTGGCAGCACTGTTGGCGGGCAAAATCGAGACGCAGGGGCGCACGACGCTGGTGGTGGTGACGGGCGGCAACATCGATCCGGCGATTCTGGCGCAGGCGATCGGGGTGGCGTGAACGGCGTGGCCTGACCCCACTCGACGCCGGCGGCGGAAGCTCGGCACCGTTCGATCATTCTTGCGGTTGAACGATCGTTCAGTCAATATACAGCATGCCCAGATCGGCCGCCCAAAATGACGCCATCAGGACCGCCACCCGCGAACGACTGCTCGCGGCCGCTATGCGTCGATTTGCCACCGATGGCTATGAGAGTGCCTCCGTTCGCGCCATCGCCGCCGACGCCGGGGTTGCGACCGGTTTGCTCTACGCCCACTTCGACAGCAAGGACACGCTGCTCCTGGCGCTCTTTGCCCGCAGCATGCAGCAGGTGCGCGGCACCTTCGACGAGGCCATGCAGGCGGCCCCCGACATGAGCGTTGCGGCGCTGATCCGGGCCGCCGTACAGGCCGTCCGGGCCGATCTCGACTTCTGGCGGCTGAGCTACGCGGTGCGGATGCAGCCGCTGGTCGTGGCAACGCTCGGAGCTGCACTCGACCGCTGGCGCGACGACATTCTGACAGCGCTCACCGACCTCTTGCGATTCGATGGCTCTGCTCGGCCCGATCTCGACGCGATCGCCCTGTTCGCGCAGATCGACGGTCTCTGCCAACACTTTGCGATGCAGTCGAGCACCTATCCGGTAGACGAAGCGGCCGAGCGCATCATTGCGCGCTGGAGCCCGGCCGCCGCGGTGTCGCCGTGATCTCGCCGCCGCCGTGGCTCGACCGCAATGCGTGGCCGTACACCCCGCGCCGTCACCGCACGCCCGATGGCGACCTGCATTTTGTGGACGAAGGGTCGGGGCCACCGCTCGTGCTCGTGCACGGTACGCCGACGTGGAGCTTCGAGTGGCGACATGTCATCGCGCGTCTGACGCCCACCCATCGCGTGGTGGCCCATGACCACTTGGGATTTGGGCTGTCGGAACGTCCGGCCCACGCGTCGTACGCCCCCGAGGCGCATGCGGCGCGCTTCGCGCACTTTATCGCGGCGCAGCGCGCCAATGGACTGAGCGACCCAATCACGCTGGTGGTCCACGACTTCGGCGGCCCGATCGCGTTGGACTGGGCCCTCGATCACCTCGACGCGATCAGTCGCATCGTGATCGTGAATTCGTGGATGTGGAGCTTCACCGACGACCCGCTCATGCCGAAGCGTGCCGCGATGATCGACAACGCCTTTGGCCGCCTGCTCTACCGCATCGCGAACGTGTCACTGCGGGTGATCATGCTTAGCGCCTATGGCGATCGTTCGCGGCTCACGCCTCCGATTCACGCCCAGTATCTCGCCCCATTTACCGATGCCGACAGTCGGGAGCGCGTGTTGTTCGCGCTGGCCCATGCGCTGCGCGGGAGCGCGCGCTTCTTCGATACGCTCTCCGCCCGGCGGGAGCGGTTGACGCCGGTGCCGGTGGATATCATCTGGGGGGCTCGCGATAGCGCGTTTCCGCCGGCGATGCTCGATCGGTGGCGAGAAATCTGTCCGCACGCGACCGTGCACCGGCTGCCCGACTCGGGCCACTGGCCGCACGAGGAAGAGCAGGAGATTTTTGTGCGCACGCTGCAGCGCATTCTCGCCGGCTGATGGTGCAACGAGGCGTGATCGCTAGCCCTAGCACATTTCGCTAGCGATCTGCCCGTCGAATTGCGTTTACCCGACCGCCCGCGTGGTTGGAATTCCAATTGTCCAACCGTCTGGCCCCTTCTTCACGACGATCTGCACGGTGTGGTCAAGAAAGCGTTCAGCCCGCGCTGCCTTCGGGGAGCGATCACCGGGGGCAATGATGCTCACCCACAGCGATACCGCGTTCGCGTCGATTACGTCGAGAAGTCCGACACGCACATACGTGCGGTTTCCGCGCGGGATGCAATCAGCCGAGAGTGCCGGGGCGACCACGCTTGCCGGGCAGTTAAAGACCGCCTCGCGGCTACCCAGAACCAGCTTTCGTCCAACGTCGAGGATAGCCGTTGACGCGACAGAATACTGACGCTCGCCGTTGCTTGATGACAGCTCAAGGCTCGCTGCGTCAAACACAACGGCACTGTCAGCAGCGACGGAACGACGACCGACTCGCGCGTCAGCAAGCGCGGTGCGGAGCGCTTGTTCGACGATCTGCTGAACATCGCGGTTGCTGAGCGCTGGTTGCGCACGGAGGCTTTCCGCCGGCACCGAGTAGGAGACCGCGAGCGACGCCAATGCGACGAAAATGGGAAACCGGATCAATGGCAGACTCCCTGAATGGCGTTCGACTGTCCAGTAAAATCGCCCGGACCATCTTCACCGAGGTGATGGTATTCTTCGTGTGCCAAAAGACCGGCGAGGTACGATTAAGTGGCGGACAATGCACCCGTCATGATGTAGGTGTGGTTGTCACGCGGTCCCCACCCGCTTGGGTACCCGCCAAAGGGGTATTCGTTCATTAGAACGTAGGAATCTTTTGTGCCCGCCAAAATCGCAGTTCCGGCTGCGTATCCATAGCCGGTATATGCCGGAGCATCGTACCGCAACCTCGCCATGTTCCCTATCGTCTTACAAGAGTCATTGGGGTGGTCGGTTAGTAGCGTGATGGCAGCATCGATTTGATTGCAGGAGTTCGGTCCGAGCGTACAGTCCATATAAAATCGCGGCTTGTCGACGGGAGCTGGCGCTGTGAGCGGAATTTCCGCACATCCGCCGAGCACTAGAAAGATCAAAGGTAGCTTTGCCCATGTTGCACGCTTTCTTTGCCGCTGCATTGCGCTCCTTAGATTTACTTGTTGATCGATTTCGTTCGCGAAGCTGCACGTCCCTCGGGAGAACGTCAAGCGAGTGCGCTCTGAACACAGGGAGTTCGTCGCGCACAACGTCAGGCGAACAGCTGCCTGCGGATACTCACTCGCTGGGTCAATCTGCGTAGTGCGACTAACCGACGGTTGACCCAACTCCTCAAGATGAAACCCTAGAGGTTTGCGATGCCGAGCCGTGCATCGCGATCTAATCACGCCGTGTTATACGATTCCGGTCCGGTGCACTGGCAGTCAGTTTGGCTATCGCGGTGGGAATCACACGCCACGTTGCTCGTTCACCGCGACGTGCAACGAGATTGGATCGCGCCGCGATGCGCGGACTGGGTTGCGCAGCTCATGCCGGTGATTCACGAGACGATCGACGATGTCGTGCTCGTTGGCCATAGCAGCCCCTGTGCGATGGTTGCCCATTGGGCACGCGAGGCTCCGGTCTTGCTGCTGCTGCGCGTGCCTGGCGCGCTACTGGAGGCACCCAGCGAGCCCACTTCGAGCGCGTACCCTAGCGGCCCCACCGGATTCGCGCCGGTACCGAATGACGCGCTGCCCTTCCCTACCACGGTGGTGGCCAGCCACAACGACGAGTACGTGACGTTCGCGCAGACCCAGCGCTACGCGACCGCGTGGGGCAGCCGTTGGTGGGATTTGGGACACGCCGGCCACATCAACTCCGAGGCCGGCTACGGTGATTGGCCCGAGGGTTGGCGAGCCGTTGAAGCGATGGCTGCAGCCCCGCATTGTCGGGTGGCGCGCACGTCCGACGTGCCGCAACTCAAGGCGCTCATCGAAACATCCGTGCGCCGTCTAAGCGCCCGGTACTATACCGTCGCGCAGATTGCGTCATCGCTGAACTACGTCTTCGGCGTCGACTCGACGCTTATTCGCAACGAGAGCTACTTCGTACTGGAGCAACAGGGCGCCATCGTGGAGAGCGGCGGCTGGAGCGATCATCAGACGCTATTCGGCGGCGATCAGTTTGCGACGCGCGACGACGAGCGGCTCGATCCCGCCACCGCATCGGCCCGCATCCGAGCCTTTTACGTGCACCCCGACCACGCCCGTCGCGGCTACGCCAAGCGACTTCTCGGCGTGTGCAGTGCTGCCGCCAAGCGCGCCGGGTTTTCGACGTTGTCGCTCATGTCGACGTTGCCGGGCGAACCGTTGTATCGCGCGCTTGGCTTCGTGCCCAGCGACCGGGTGGATTATGAGATGCCCGACGGTATGACGCTGCCGCTCATTCCGATGACGAAGTCAAGCTGAGTACCGCAACGGCAACACCAACCGCAACAGCAACAGCCAGACCACGGAGTCGGCGGATCGCACCGATCACAACGATAAGCCAACGGCGACCTTTGTTTATCTGTGTAATTCGTGGAATCGATCCACTTTTGATGAATGAGCCATTTCGGTATCATCCGTGCTCTGGCGGTTTCGGAGCCTTCAACGACACGAAGACCTCAGAGCACGAAAGCGGCCAGTCAGGAGAGCGGGCAGTTCGGAAACCCCCGGGCCCAGACCGGTGTTTCATCACTGAGGTAGGTGCTACCCACTCCGTACGATCCCAATATCAAACCCGACCATGAACGCTACCGCACACGCCGCGCGCCTTGCCGCCGGCACTGCTCTCCTTGTCGCCACCAGCACCGTCGCCGGCGCCCAAGCCACCCAGCCCGACTACGCGGCGGCGATGCACCGCGAGCATATGAACGAGACCGCCATGCCCTCCGCCGGCGCGCGCATCGCGCCCCGCGCGAACGTCGTGGGCGAGACCGTGACGTACGGCACCGTCAACGGCAAGGCCATCAAGGGCTTTCTGGCCAAGCCTGCCGCCGGCGCGAAGACCGGTAAGGCGATCATCATGGTGCACGAATGGTGGGGCTTGAACGAAGGCATTCAGGCCATGGCCAAGCGCTACGCCGGCGAAGGCTACACGGTGCTCGCCGTCGACCTGTTCGGGTCGGTCGCCACCACGCCCGATGACGCGATGAAGCTGTATCAGGCGGGTATGGCGGACATTGCCGGTGGTGAGAAGAACCTCGGTGAGGCCATCACGTACCTGAAGAAGGCCGGCGCCACCTCGATCGGCTCGGTGGGCTACTGCTACGGTGGACACTGGTCGCTGCGCACCGGCCTCGTGGGCGGAGCCAATCTCGACGCCGTGGTGATCTACTACGGCGCGCCGATCACCGATCCGGCGCAGCTCGCGCGTCTCGAGGCACCCGTGCTGGGATTGTTCGGCGGCAAGGACACGGGCATTCCGCTCGACAGCGTGCGCGCGATGGAAGCGGCCATGAAGAAAGGCGGCCGTTCCGTCACGATCAACGTGTACGCCAATGCGAATCACGCCTTCGCCAATCCCACCGGTCAAGCCTACGACAAGACGGCCGCCGAAGACGCCTTTGCCAAGACCGTCGGCTTCTTCAAGGCCAACCTGAAGTAACCCAATAACACCCGCGTGACCTGATCCGTCGGTGGCGATACATTCGTGATATGACTACTCGTCGCGATTTTCTCGTCACCGGCGGCGCCGCACTCGGCGCGCTGGCGATCGGCCCGAGTGCGCTGCGTGCACTCCCCGGGTTCAAGCCGCTCCCCGCGCTCTACACCGACGCGGCCACCCGCGAACTCATGATGGAGGCGCTCGACGCCGCCAAGCGCTACGGCGCCTCATGGGCCGATGTGCGCATCTCGCGCAATCGCAACAACAGCATCCAAACACGCGAACGACAGGTCACTGATGTCGTCGACACCGACACCATGGGCTGTGGTGTGCGCGTATTGGTAGACGGCTGCTGGGGATTCTGCGCCACGCAGGAGCTCACCAAGGAAGGCGTGGGCACGGCGGCACAGGAAGCCGTCGCCATCGCCAAGGCCAATCGCATAGCGCGTGATCGCCGCGTGGAACTCGCACCGTCACCGGCGCACCCCAACGCCACCTGGCGTAGCGCCTATCAGATCGACCCGTTCACCGTACCGGTGGAAACCAAGGCCGACCTGCTGCTGCGGGCCAACGCCGAAGCACTGAAGGTGCCCAATGTGCGCTTCGTGAACTCCGGCCTGTCGTTCGTGAAGGAAGAGCGTAACTACGCGAACACCGACGGCTCGGTGATCACGCAGGATTACGTGCGCAGCTGGGTCACGATGAGCTGCACCGCTGTGGCACCCGATCGCTCAAGCACCGCGGTGCGCGGCCCCGAAGTGGTGCAGCCGGCCGGACGCGGGTGGGAGTACGTGCTGGAAGCCGACATTGTGAAGAACGCCACCAAGTGGGGCGAGGAAGCCGCTGAGAAGCTCACGGCGAAGCCGGTAGAGCCGGGCCGCTACGATCTCATTCTGCATCCGTCACAGCTGTTCCTCACGATTCACGAATCGCTCGCGCACCCCACCGAGCTCGATCGTGCCATGGGCTACGAAGCCAACTACGCCGGCACCAGTTTCATGGCGCCACCGGAGAAAGTGCTCGGCTCACTCAAGCTCGGGCCCCCCATGATGAACTTGGTGGGCAACCGCAACGAAGTCGGCGCGTTGGCCACCATCGGGTACGACGACGACGGTGTGCAGCCCGACACTTTCCACATCGTGAAGGACGGCATTCTCAACGACTACCAGACTACGCGTGAACAAGCGCCGTGGCTGGCGTCGTGGTACGCCAAAAACGGCAAGCCGGTGCGCTCGCACGGCTGCTCGTACGCGCAGAGCTGGGCCGATGTGCAATTCCAGCGCATGCCCAACGTGTCGCTGCAACCGGGTGCCAAAGATCTGAGCTGGGACGATCTCATCGCGGCCACCGACAAGGGCATCGCCATGATCGGACGCGCGTCGTACTCCATCGACCAGCAGCGCTACAACGCGCAGTTCGGCGCGCAGCTCTGCTACGAAGTGCGCAAAGGCAAGATCGTCGGCCAGGTGAAAGACGCGGCGTATCAGATGCGCACACCCGACTTCTGGAACACGCTCGACATGCTTGGCGGCAAAAGTAGCTACGAGTTCGGCGGCACGTTCAACGACGGTAAAGGCCAACCCGGACAGTCCAACGCGGTCAGCCACGGCTGCGTCCCCACGCGCTTTAAGAACGCCAACATCATCAACACGGGACGCACGGTATGAGCGAGTCCATGAGCGAGACCAAGGCCATGGCCGCCATCGGCGTACTCACGCGTGAGCAGGCGCAGTCGATCGTTGAGCGCGCCGTAAAGTTGTCCAAGGCCGACGCCGTGCGGATCTCGGTGAACAGCGCGCGCGAAACGAATCTGCGCTTCGCCGACAATCAGATGTCAACGTCGGGCGTGACCACCAACAGCACCATCCGCGTGCAGAGCGTGTTCGGTAAACGCAAAGCCAGTGTGGTCACCAACGATCGTAGTGACGAAGGATTGCGCCGTGCGGTCGAGCAGTCCGAAGCGCTAGCACGACTCGCTCCCGAGGATCCTGAGTACCTCGGCGAGCTGCCACCGCAGACCTACGCGCCGGTCAACGCCTGGTCCGATCGCACCGCCGATCTCTCGGCCGAAGATCGGGCCAAGGCCGCCATGACGGCACTCGCGCCGGCCCGCGCGGCGAGCGATCTCACCGTTGCGGGATTCATCATCTGCAACGCGAGCGCCAGCGCGATCGGCAACAGTGCGGGGCTGTTCGCCTATCACCGCGGCACGAGCGCGAACTACACGCTCACTGCGCGCACCACCGACGGCACCGGCTCCGGCTGGGTTGGGAGCGAGAGCACCGACTGGAGCGCGATCAACTTCCAATCGGTGGCCGACCGCGCCATCGACAAGGCTCGTCGCTCGCGTAATCCGGTCGGTATTGAGCCGGGTCGTTACACGGTGATCTTCGAACCCGAAGCCACGGCCAATCTCGTAAGCCTGATGGGCGGTGCGTTCCAAGCGCGTTCGGCCGACGAAGGGCGCTCCGCCTTCTCCAAAGCCGGCGGCGGCTCGCGCTTGGGTGAGAAGATCGTCGACGAACGCGTCACGCTGCTCACAGATCCCGGCGACCCGCTCATTCTCGGCTCTCCGTTCGATGGTGAGGGCATGCCCACGGGAAGACAAACGTGGGTGCAGAACGGGGTACTCAATCAGCTCGCATACAATCGCTTCTGGGCCAACAAGCAGGGCAAGACGGCCACCGGCGGCGCGCAGTCGCTGCGCATGGCCAGCGGCAGTGACAGCATCGAATCGATGATCGCCAGCACCACACGCGGCGTACTCGTGACGCGCTTGTGGTATCTGCGTCCACTCGACGCACGCACGCTCATGTACACCGGCCTCACGCGCGACGGCACGTTCCTGATCGAGAACGGCAAGATTGCCCGCTCCATCAAGAACTTCCGCTTCAACGATTCGCCGTTGTTCATGCTGAACAATCTCGAGGGTGTGGGCGCGGCCGTGCGCACGGCCGGCGGTGAAGGTGGGCCCGGCGTGGCCATGCCACCGATCAAGGTGCGCGATTTCAACTTCTCGAGTTCGTCGGACGCCGTATGAGTCAGGCAAGCGATGCGCGTCGCAGGAGGATTGCTGTGCGCGCCGCCGCGCTGCTCTTCGTCCTCGGCGTCGTCTTGATTTCCGGCCCGCGGCCGAGCGTTGATTGGTCGGAGCAACCCGGGTCTCCAGCAGCCCGCAACGTGGTTGCGGAACAACTGCCGGACAGCTTGCGCGATCTTCCCGCATGGTTCGCCCGGCAGGAGCGCGCCAGCGGCGTGACCGATGTCGGCGTGGCAAAGCGCATCGTGTTCGCCGACAGTGTGTCGCCCAAGCGCACACCGTGGAGCGTGGTGTATCTGCACGGCTTCTCCGCCACTCGACAGGAAACCGCTCCACTCAGCGAAGACGTCGCACGTGCCCTCGGCGCCAACCTGTATGAGACGCGACTGTATGGCCACGGCCTACCTGGCGACTCGCTGCGCAGCGTCGAAGTACGCGACTGGCTGCGCGATGCCGCCTTTGCGGTCGATGTCGGCCGATGGCTCGGTGACTCGGTGCTCGTGATCGGTACGAGTACTGGTGGAACGCTCGGCGTGTGGCTCGCCACGCTCCCGAAGCCGGTGCGCCAAGGTCTGCACGCGCTGGTACTTATCTCGCCGAACTTTGGCCCCAAGGATCCCGCCGCCGGCCTGCTCACGCTGCCGTGGGCTGAGGTCGTACTGCCGCGTTTCATTCCCGATCGCGAGTGGACCGCCAAGAACGACGAACAGAAGCGGTTCTGGACGACGCGCTATCCCTCGACAGCGCTCTTCCCCATGCAAGCATTGGTCGAGCACGTCCGCGATGCCCCGCTCACAAGCTACGACGTGCCCACACTCGCCTTCTACAACGAGGCCGATGAGGTGGTCGACGCCAAACGCACGACGCGCTGGCTCGACGCACTCGATACCGAAGGCCGTGTGAAATCACAGCGCGTTCTGGTGACGCCAGCCCAGGGTGAAGACGGCCATGTGCTTGCCGGCCGCATTGTGGCGCCGAGTCAGACCGTGATGTTTCGCGATCGCATCGTGAACTTCATCGCCAACCGGTAACGAATGGACAGTGGCAATATTGGCTTCATCGTCCTCATCGCGCTCGTCGCCGTCGGGTTCCGGCTATTCGCCGACCGCTGGGACCGCAGCCGTATTCACGAGTACGTCGCCGAGCGCGGCGGCACCGTGAACGGCATCACGTGGCAACCGTTCGGGCGCGGGTGGTTCGGCGAGAAAGGCGATCGCATCTACGAAGTGGCGTACACCGACCGCGACGGCGCATCACACAGTGCGTCGTGCAAGACCAGCCTGTTCAGCGGCGTCTATTTTACCGACGACCGCACCACGTCGGGGGTGCAACCACTGGCGATCACGCGCGCCGACCGCGAGATCGCCTCGCTGGAGCGCGAAAATCAGCGGCTGCGCGCGGAGATCGAACGGCTCACAGATCGCGGAGCCTGATCAACCCTTCCTGCGCCACCGACGCCACCAGCGTACCGTCCTGCGTGAAGATCTCGCCGCGCACGAAGCCGCGCGCGCCTGCGGCCGCCGTGCTGTCCATGCTGTACAGCAACCACTCGTCACAACGGAATGGCCGGTGCATCCAGAGCGTGTGATCGAGCGACGCCAGCTGCAGCCGCGGATCACGATACGACACCTGATGTGGCATCAATGCCGTGGGCAGTAATCCGTAATCCGACGCATAGGCAAGAATCGCTTGATGCGTGATCGTGTCATCTGGTAGCGTGTCGATCACGCGAAACCACACAAAGCGCTTCGACCCACCCGACTCGTCCGTCCCCGGCACATGGGACGTGAACGAGCGAAAGTCGATCGGACGATCCTGTGTGAGCACCGCGCGCAGCTCGGGCGGTAGCACTTCGGCGCGCTCGCGGATCTGGTCGAGCTCCGGCATCAGATCCTCAGGCGGCGGCACGTCGGGCATCTCGCTCTGATGCTCGAGGCCGTCGATGGCCACGTGAAAGGAGGCCGACAGATGGAAGATGGCCTCGCCATGCTGGATCGCCGTCACCCGGCGGCTGGTGAAGCTGCCTCCGTCCCGCGGACGGTCCACGAAGAACACGATCGGCGCATTCAGGTCGCCGGCGCGCAGGAAGTAGCCGTGCACCGAGTGCGCCTCGCGCGGCTCGTCCACGGTGCGTCGTGCCGCCACCAGCGCTTGCGCGAACACCTGCCCGCCGTACACGCGACCGGTGCCGAGATCGCGGTTGTGCCCGCGATAGATATTGACCTCGAGCTTCTCGAGCTCGAGTAACGACAGCAGATCTTGAACGACGCTCATGTTGTGGAATATGCGTACGAGTTGTGGCCGACGCGACGCGGCAGTAGCATGGGCGCATGAATCGTGCGTTTCGCTCCTTCCTGTTGGCCGTGGTCTGTGCGATCGCCGCCTGGACGCTCGCCCGCACCAAGGGGGCGTCGCCACCGACGACGCCCACAGCGGTGTCCGCACCGTCAACGGCACCGACGGCGGCGCCCCCACCAGCGTCGCCAACGAGCACCGTCGGCTTCCGCTCCACCGCGCGGCTGGTCGAACACTACGAGAAGCACGGACGGGAGTTCGGAGCCATCTCGCAGGCACAATATCTGCAGCTAGCGCAGCGGCTGCGTGATGCGCCCGTGGACGGGGACATCGTCGAAGTGGTGCGGACATCCGACCGCGTGATCTCCCGCTTCGACCGGGGCAGCGGGGCGTTTCTCGCGGCCGACGCCGACGGCACGATCCGCACCTTTTTCAAACCCAACGACGGGGAGGCCTACTTCCGCCGTCAGGCCCGTCGCTCCCCCCGATCCTGAACACGCCGATGATCAGTGCCGAACAGCTCCTGGAGCAGTGGGCTCGTACGGTGGACGACGTGGAGCACGGCTATGCGCTCACCTACGACGATTACCTGAACGACCTGGACGTCCGGCGAGCCCTCGGCGACGCCCCCCTGGCCCCCACCACCCGGGAGCGCCTCACGGCCCTCGACGCGCGGTTCCAGGAGGCCACGTTCCCCTCTGGGGAGTGCGTCTGGGGGGTGGAAAACGAGGAGGCCGAGGGGTGGGACCGGGTCACCCATTGGTACTACTGGCGCCTTCCAACGCACCCTGGAACGGCCTTTCACGACGAATGATCGATTAGCTTTCAGGGCTATGTCCCAAAGTCCTGACTCCGTGGAACCCAGTCTCAGCCTGTCCGAGCGTGTTCGCGCCGCGACCGAGCTACTCGAACAGTTCGCCGTCAACCGGGCCGAGCTGCTCGTGCTGACCGAAGGCGATCGCACCCGCCTGCTGAAGGCGGCCGGAGAAGTGTCGCGCCCCGACGCGATCCTGCGGCGCCAGATGGTGAAGGCCACCAAGCGCAAGAAGCGGGTCGAAAAAACGATTCGCGTGCACGAAGCTGAGTCGCAGCTACAGGAAACCGGCATTCGCCGTCTCCGTCGGCAAACGGTGTTCACCACGCCCAACTATCTGTTACCGGCGTCGGACGAGCAGACCACGGTCGAGACGGAGCCGGACTTTCGCGAGGCGCTGGAAGACCAGCATTGCTATGTGTGCAAGCGCAAGTTCACCGTACTGCACCACTTTTACGACCAGCTCTGCCCCGCCTGCGCCGAGTTCAACTACCGCAAGCGCGGCGAGTTAGCCGACCTCACCGGACGCACGGCGCTGCTCACCGGTGGCCGCGTGAAGATCGGCTATCAGGCCGGTATCAAGCTGCTTCGCTCGGGCGCGCATCTCATCGTGACCACACGCTTCCCGCGTGACTCCGCCGCACGCTATGCCGCCGAGCCCGACTTCGAGCAGTGGGCGCATCGTCTCGAGATTTTCGGGCTCGACTTGCGGCACACGCCGAGCGTGGAAGCGTTCTGTCACCACCTCATGGAGACGCACGACCGCCTCGACTTCATCGTGAACAACGCCTGTCAGACGGTGCGGCGTCCGCCCGACTTCTACAAGCACATGATGGACGGCGAGACGGCCACGCTGAGCAGCATGTCCGAACGGGTGCGCAAGCTGCTTGGTGCCTACGAAGGCGTGCGTGGCTATCACATGCTGCCCGGCTCCACCGACGCGGAAGACGGCGAGATGCTCACGCCCAAAACGCTGCCGCGCGCGCTGGCCGAGGTGGCAGGCATCACGCACGCGGCCGAGCTGTCGCAGGTGGCCCTGTTGCCCGAGGAGCACACCGATCGCGGCCACCTCTTCCCCGAAGGCAAGCTCGATCAGGATATGCAGCAGGTCGATTTACGCGACCGCAATTCGTGGCGGTTGCTGATGCATGAAGTGCCGAGCGTGGAACTGCTGGAGGTGCAGTTGGTGAACGCGATCGCGCCGTTCCTGCTTAATGCACGACTCAAGCCGCTCATGCTGCGCACGCCGGACCGTGACAAGCACATCGTGAACGTGTCGGCGGTGGAAGGACAGTTCTATCGCAAGTTCAAAACCACGCGCCACCCGCATACGAACATGGCCAAGGCCGCGCTCAACATGATGACGCGCACCTCGGCCGCCGACTATGAACACGACGGCATCCACATGAACGCGGTCGATACCGGATGGGTGACGGACGAGGACCCCGTGCACATCGCGGAGAAGAAGGTGGCCGAGCATCGTTTCCATCCGCCGCTCGACATCGTGGACGGCGCGGCGCGCATTGTCGATCCGATCATCGACGGCATCAACACGGGCGAGCACGTGTGGGGCAAGTTCCTCAAGGACTACACACCCACAGACTGGTAGATTTCACGGATGGCCGAACCCACGCAGACTTTGCCGCTCGATCGTCCCGCCATTCCGGGATTTCGCCCCGTGCCGCACACGGGCGTCATTTACGTCATGGACCGAGCACGACAGCTGGGTTTTCGTCCGGGCAGCATGGATTGGTGCAACTTGGGTCAGGGGCAGCCCGAGACGGGCCCCCTGCCCCATTCGCCGCCGCGCCCCGCCGACGTGCAGATCTCGTCGGATGATTACGAGTACGCGCCGGTCGGTGGCATGGAGGGGCTGCGACGCGCCGTCGCGAATCTCTACAACGCGCGCTATCGCGTGGGGAAGGACTCGCAATACGGTCCCGAAAACGTGTGCATCTGCGGTGGCGGACGCTCGTCGCTCACGCGTGTGGTGGCGTCGCTCGGCAACGTGAACCTTGGGCACGTGTTGCCCGACTACACGGCCTATGAAGAGCTGCTCGAGATCTTCGGCTCGTTCAGCGCGATCCCGTTGCTGCTCGAACCGGAAACCGGCTACGCGCTCTCCACGCGCGATCTACGCCGCGAGATCACCGGACGCGGACTCGGTGCACTGCTCATGTCGAACCCGTCCAATCCCACCGGACGTGTGATGCGCGGCAGTGCGCTCGCCTCGGCAGTGCACGAGGCACGTGATCTCAAGTGCACGCTGATTCTCGACGAGTTCTACTCGCACTATTTGTGGGACGAGGCTCTGGTCTCGGGCACGACGGTGAGTGCCGCCGAGTATGTGGACGACGTGAACGTCGACCCGGTGGTGATTCTGGATGGCCTCACGAAAGGCTGGCGCTGCCCCGGTTGGCGCCTCAGTTGGATCATCGGTCCGGCCAGCGTGATCGATGCCGCCACCAGTGCCGGCAGCTTCCTGGATGGCGGCGGCAATCGTCCGCTGCAAGACGCCGCCTGCGCACTGCTGGAGCCGTCGCGCGCACGCCTGGAAGTGATCGCCATTCACGAAGCGTTCGCCCGCAAGCGTCGCCTGCTGGTGGACGGCCTTCGCGCCGCGGGCCTCACGGTGGAGCACGAACCCGAAGGCGGCTTCTATGTGTGGGCCAGCGTGGCCTCGCTGCCCGCGCCGCTGAACGAAGGCGACGCGTTTTTCGAAGCCGCGCTCAAAGAGCACGTGATCACGGTGCCCGGCAGCTTCTTCGACATCAATCCCGGCAAGCGTCGCGCCGACCACACGTCGCGCTTCCGACAATATCTCCGCTTCTCGTTCGGCCCCGACGAAGCGAGCGTCACGACGGCCGTGGAACGCATCAAGGCCATGGTGGCGCGGGCGGGTGGCACCTAAAACACCAGCCCGCGCAGATACTCATAGTTCGCCTTGGCACTCACCAGCTCATCGGTCGCGCCCTCCTGCTCCACGAAGCAGGGCTTTTTGGCTAAGTCAGGCACAGCGGCCAGGAAGGCACGCAGATCAAATGTGCCCGTGCTGAGCTCCGTGTCCGCCGTGCGGTCCGCCACGACGTTCTTGAGGTGGAACGACCCGATGCGGTCCTTGTAGCGATTCAAGTAGTCCATCGGATCGCCGCCGCCCATCAGCATGTTGCCGACGTCGAGCTGGAAGCGCACGAACTTGGGCTCCGTTCGCTTGAGGAATACGTCGAGCGGAAGCTCGCCCTCGACCTTGCGCAGGTGATCCGGCTCGTTGTGGAACGCGAGCCAGATGCCGGCCCGGCGCGCCTCTTCACCGGCCACGTTGAAGCGGTCAGCCCAGATTTTCCAGGCGTCGATCGATCGTTTCGTTTCACTGGGCAGGCTGGGGACCACCAGGTACTGGTGGCCAAGCAGCTTCGCTGTGCGCAGACTCTCCGACCACTCGCTGAGGAGCGTTTCGGGGGCAATGTGCGCCGAGGTAGCGGTGAGCCCTTCGGCTTTGAGCGTCGCCTTCACCTGTTGCGGCGAGCGATCGAAATTCTTGAAGCTCCAGAGGAGCTCCACGTCGGTGTAGCCGATGGCGCGAATCGCGGCCATCGTCTTCTCCGGATTCTCCTTCATCGCCTTCCGCACGGCGTAGAGTTCGAGACCAATCCGGTCCAGCCGACTCGTGGATTCCCCGCGACCGCTGGCCAAGGCAGCGCGGGAAGGCAGCAGGGCGCCGGCGCCGAGGGCACCAGTGCCCAAGGCGGCAAGGAAAGAGCGACGGGGCATCGGGTTCGTCATGTCTTGAGGTTCCCGGTGAAAAGCTGAACGCGCGACCGGCCGGGCGCGTAAACTTTCCGTGAGTCTCTTCCACCTTCGGAGTCGAGCATGTTTGTGATGTCCCGCCGACGGGTCGCGTCCCGTCTGGCTACCGCCCTCGTCGCTGCGTCTCCCGCGATGGTGCACGCGCAACCGCAGGCACAGAATTCCAACGCCGGCTGGGATGCGCAGCAGATCCTGCGCACCGAAGCGTTCGTGAAGCCGCCGGACAATCTCGTGCGGATGATCACGACGCCCCGCGTCGATATCTCCTTCACGAATGCGAGTCCCGATCGGCGGTGGTTCCTGCGCACCACCGGCAGTGACCGCGGGGACATCAAGGCCTACGGCGCGCCGCACCTCTGGCTTGGTGGCGTACAGGTCGACACGCGCGCCAATCGCGCACGGTCGCTGACCACCAGCAATCGCCGCGGCCTCTCGCTGGTGGACCCGAAGACCGGAACCACGCGCACGCTCAGCGTGCCGACCGGTGCGTCGATTTCGTCGCCGGTGTGGTCGCCGCGCGGGACGCAGGTGGCGTACATCGCGAACTTCCCGGCCGGTTCGTACGCGTACGTGGCCGATGTCGCAAGCGGCAAGTCAGCGCAGCTGTCGCGTCGCGCGCTGTTGGCCACGCTCGTGACCACGATCGAGTTCACCGCCGACGGCCGCTACGTCGTGGCGGTGCTGGTGCCGGAGAATCGCGGACCGGCTCCCGAGCACGGCCCTGGCGGTATCGAAGACGGACCACAGGTGCGGCTCACCGACGCGCGTGCGGTACCGCAACCGGTGCATTTCAGCCTGCTGCAGGATCCGCATGACAAGGCGCTGCTCACGTACTACACGAAGGGTCAGCTCGCGCTCATCGACGTGAACAGCAAAACCGTGCGTACGATCGGCGCGCCGGCCACCTTTCGCGATATCGACGCGGCACCCGATGGGGCCCTCGTACGCGTCACGCGCATGACCGAGCCATACTCGTATCTCGTACCGGCGTCGAGCTTCGGATCGGTGGAAGAGCTATGGGACGCCAGCGGTCGTGTGATCACGACGCTCGCCACGACGCCGTTGCGTGAAGGCGCGTCGGCCGACAACGGCGACCCCACCGCCGCACCAGGTGCCGCACGTCGCGGATTCGGAGCCGACAGTGCCA
Source organism: Gemmatimonadales bacterium (assembly GCA_038210005.1). Taxonomy (GTDB): domain Bacteria; phylum Gemmatimonadota; class Gemmatimonadetes; order Gemmatimonadales; family Gemmatimonadaceae; genus Gemmatimonas. The sequence continues at coordinate 2,425 of JBBQXC010000056.1, read as the reverse complement.
AGCGCAGCATCCAGTGGAACCCCATCGGGACGGGACTGCTGTACGTGCAGACGGGGAACGTCGTGCACTGGCGCGCGCCGTTCGGCGTGAACGACACCACGGTGCTGTATCGCGGCGGCGCACAGCTGTCGACGGTGCTGTACAGCAGCGACAGCAGCACGATGTTCGTGACCGACAGCGGTGCCACGATCGCGGTGCGCGCGAAGGATACCTCCAAGCGCTACAACCTCGGTCGTACCGTGTCGCTGCCGGCGGCGATCGCGGGCTTCGGTGGCGGTGGTGGTGCTGCGGGGCGCGGCGTGGTGGACTCCACGCAGGGCACCGTACTGCTCCGCACCGGCGCCGGCGGACGTCGCTACGTGCTGTTGGCGAGCGACGGTAAGTCGATCGCGCTCTCCGGCACCCGCGCGTATGGTGCCAAGTGGGCCACGCAGGCACCGCGTCCGTGGGTCGACCAACTCGACATCGAATCGCAGGCCCGCACGCGCGTCATGGACAGTCCCGCGAGCATGTACGAAGCGTTCGTCGCGCCACTCGACAATGACCTGTCGCAGTTCATCGTGACGCGCGAGTCGAACACCACGATCGTCGACGCCTGGTTGCGCACCGCTGGCAACAGCGACGCAAAGAAGCTCACGAACAATCTCGATGTGGCCCCCGAAGTGACCGGCGCGCAGTTCGAGCGCCTCGAAGTCACGCGCCCGCGCGACGGCACCAAGTTCTGGGTAGAAGTCACAGTGCCCCGCGACTGGAAGCCGGGCACGAAGCTTCCCGGCGTGATCTGGTTCTATCCGCGCGAGTTCAGTAGCGCACAGGACTACGAGCGGTCACGCTATAGCACGAACATCAACAAGTTCCCCGAAGTCCCGTCGGCGCGTCCGGCCACCGCGACCAAGCTGTGGGTCAGTCAGGGCTACGCGTTCATCGAACCCGATATCCCGATCTTCGGCGACGCGGGCAAGATGAACGACAACTACACGCGCGACCTCAAGGAAAACCTCGATGCCGTGCTCGACGCGGTCGTTGAAGCCGGCTTCGTGGACCGCGACAAGATGGGCATCGGCGGTCACAGCTACGGCGCGTTCAGCACGGTCAACGCGCTCACACTCATGCCGAACTTCAAGGCGGGCATCGCCGGCGACGGCATGTACAACCGCACGCTCACGCCCTTCGGCTTCCAGGGCGAGCGCCGCAATTTCTATCAAGCGCAGGACACCTACCTCGACATGTCGCCGTTCCTGCGGGCCGACAAGATCTCCGGTGCGCTCCTCATGTACCACGCGATCGAAGATCAGAATCAGGGCACCGATCCGATCAGCTCTCGCCGGATGTTCCTCGCCCTCCAGGGGCTCGGCAAACAGGCCGCGCTGTACATGTATCCGTACGAAGATCACAGCGTCGCCACGTACGCCAGCGACCTCGATCTCTGGGCGCGTTGGGTGGCGTGGATGGACACGTATGTGAAGAATCCGAAGCCGGCGCAGACGAAAGCGGCGCTCGTTCCGTAAGTTTCGATGGTGACGACACCACCGACTTCACAGACTCCGCAGTACTTCGCCGGCGCCGACGACTTCCGGCGTTGGCTCGAAGCCCACCACGACTCGCATCGCGAGCTTGTGGTGGGTTTTCACAAGGTGGGCACCGGGACGCCCTCGATGACGTGGACGGAATCCGTGCGCGAGGCGCTCTGCTTCGGCTGGATCGACGGCGTGCGACGGCGCGTCGACGAGGCGCGCTATTGCATTCGCGTCACACCGCGCAAAGCGGGCAGCATTTGGAGCGCGGTGAACCTGCAGCACGTGGAATCGCTGATCGCCGACGGCCGCATGCACCGAGCCGGACGGGCGGCGTACGACGCCCGCACCGACGCCAAGTCGAAGGTGTACGCGTTCGAGCAGGCCGAGGTCGCGTTCGCAGACGCCGACCTCGCCCAGTTTGCCGCCACGCCGCACGCGCTCGCGTTCTTCGACCAACAGGCCCCGTCGTATCGCAAAACGGCGACGTGGTGGGTGATCAGCGCCAAGCAGCCGGCCACGCACGCCAAACGGCTCTCACAGCTGATCGCCTGCTCGGGGAATCGGGAGCGGCTACCGCAGTACACGCGCTAAAGTCGGGCTCGCGAGCTACAACCGCTTGCGCCAAGATTTAGGCTCGCCTAATCTTTTGTTATGCCAATGCGACACCATATGATTCGTACACTCTCGATTTGCGCCGTTTCGGCGGCGACCCTCGCCGCCACGGCCCTCTCCGCGCAGCGCGCCCCCGCCGACAGCGCCAAGCGCGATACCACCGCCCGCCCGCTCCCGACACTGCAGGTCACCGCGACGGCCGTCGCCACCGACGCCCGCCGCATCGTACAGCCCACGGCCCTGTTGAGCGGAGCCGAACTCCGGCGCGCCAATTCCGCCTCGCTCGGCGAAACCCT
>JBBQXC010000055.1:0-25941 GCA_038210005.1 Gemmatimonadales bacterium | reverse complement strand
GGCCCGCCGCGCCCGCCGGCCCCCCCCGCGGGGCGCCGCGCCCCGCCCCCGGGCCCCCGGGGGCCCACGGCGCTGGCGGCGCCTTTGGCGGCCGCGGAACTGCGCGTGAAAAGCGCGAAGGCGGCGGCGATTGTGGCGGCGAACACGGCGCGGGCGGCGGCGATGGGACCGCCTCCCGGGACGCCGATGGTGATGCCGGGGGCGGAGCCGCCTCCAGGAACACCGATGGTGATGCCGGGGGCGGAGCCGCCGCCGAGCGCGCTGCCTGAGGTGAAGCGGGCGGCAGAGGCGCAGCGGGCGACCGAACCGGTAGTGGGTGCGCCAGTAGTCGCAGAACCCGTGGCATCCGAGCCGGCGCATGATCACGGTGACGATCAGATCACGGCATTCTTTGTCGGGACGAAGAACCGGTTCGAAGCACTCATGCTGCAGCGCGAGATGAACACCGATCTGGTGGAGCCGCTCACGGCGGTCATTCCTGGTGTCGCGCTTGGCGAATTGTGGCAGAATATCGGTAGCGCGGAAGTCGGTCTGCGGGTGATCGCAATTTTCGCGGTGGCGATCGGATTGACCGGCATGCTGGTGGCGCTCTACTCGTCGCTCGAGGCGCGTCGTCGCGAGATGGCGATTCTCCGCGCGGTCGGTGCTGGTCCGCGCATGATCATCTCGCTGCTCGTGCTCGAGAGTGGCCTGCTGGCGCTGCTCGGCTGCCTTATCGGCGTGGCCGCGGTGTACATCGGCTTGTTCGTGGCGCAGGGGCCGATCGAACAACGTTTCGGGTTGCATCTCGCGTTGCATCCGCTCCGCTCCACGGAGTGGACGTATCTCGCTGTGGTCATGGGTGCCGGCCTCGTGATCGGCTTCGTGCCGGCATGGAAGGCCTATCGCACCTCGCTCGTGGACGGGTTGAGTCCGCGGGCCTGACACACCGCTCACCACCGCATTTTTCACCACACACCAGAACTTCGATGCGTTCCTACTCAGCCTTTGCTTTTCTGCTCGCGTCCACGGCATCCGCGACGGCAGCTGCGACGACGTCGGCCGGTGCGCAACCCGGTCGCGGCCCGGCACCGGTGGCCAAGAACATTCAGGCGATGCCGGTGGATCCGGCGCCGTCGTATGTCCGGAAGGATGCGCCCACGGACCCCGTCATCCTGAAGTTGTGGGAAGAGGGCATGCAGCATTCACAGGCCGGCACGTTGGCGCAGCAGTTGCTCGATTCGATCGGCCCGCGCCTCACGGGCTCACCCAGCATGAACCGCGCGCAGGATTGGCTGCTCGCCACCTACAAGCAGTTCGGCGTGTCGGCGCGCAAGGAGCAGTACGGCACGTGGAACTCGTGGAAGCGTGGTGCCGCGTTCGCGCAGCTCACGGCGCCGCGCGTGAAGGCGCTCGAGATCAACATGCTGTCGTGGAGCGGCAACACGGCCGGCAAATGGGTCGACGGTGAAGCGGTGGTGGTGAAGCCGTATCAGTCGCCCGCAGAGTTCGCGGCGTGGTTGCCGAGCGTAAAGGGCAAGATCGTGCTGGTGTCGGCGCCACGTCTCACCTGCCGTCCGGCCTCGCAGATCGCGGAGTTCGCGATGCCGAGCACGCAGACGTCGCTTGATTCGATGCAACGGGATCTGTCGGCTACGTATCAGGGCGTCACGCAGCGGGTGCCGACGTTCTACAGCGACGTGAAGGCGGCAGGCGCCGTGGCGGTGTTCGAATCGAACTACTCGCAGTATCCCGGCGTGAACAAGATCTTCGGATCGCCGCGCAACGCCGCGCTTCCCACGTTCGATGTGGGCTGCGAAGACTACGGCATGCTGTTCCGCCTCGCGCAGAACAAGCAGGGTCCGAAGGTGCGTCTGATGGCGGAGTCGGAAGCGCTTGGTGACAAGCCGGTGTTCAACGTGATCGCCGAGATCAAGGGGGCCACGAAGCCCGACGAATACGTCGTGCTGTCGGCGCACTTCGACAGCTGGGAAGGTCACTCGGGCGCGACCGACAACGCGACGGGTTCGATCACGATGCTGGAAGCGTTGCGCATTCTGAAGACGGTGTATCCGACGCCGTCGCGTACCATTCTGGTCGGTCACTGGAGCGGTGAAGAGCAGGGCTTGAACGGCTCCGGTTCGTTCACGGCCGATCATCCTGAAGTCGTGAAGGGACTGCAGTTCGCGTTCAATCAGGACAACGGCACCGGTCGCGTGGTCAGCACGGGCCCGGGGCTGCATCCGGAGAACGGACCGCGTCTTGCGCAGTATATGAACCAGATGCCGTCGCAGCTCACGCAGTACATCCGGCTCTCGGGCCCGTCGGGCATCGGCGCCGGATCGGACGACGCGTCGTTCCGCTGCTGGGGCGCACCGGCCATCGGTCTCGGCGCACTCAACTGGGACTACAGCAACAGTACCTGGCACACCAATCGCGATTCGTTCGACAAGATCATCCTCGATGATCTGAAGCACAACGCGACGCTGACCGCGATGTTCGTGTACCTCGCCAGCGAAGACGCGGAGAAGAGCTCCCGCGTGCTGATCGATCCGATTCCCGGTGGACGACCGGGGCAGGTGATCACGATCCCGAGCTGTGGGAAGCCGTCAAGGGATGCGTCGTCGTACCGACGGTAACGGCGAAGTATGGAGTACGGGGTACGGGGTAGGGAGTCTCCGTACCCCGTACTTCACCCCGTACTCCGTACTCCGTACCCTTACTTCGCAGTCAACTTCGCCAATGCTCCTCGTACCACCACACTCACATCCCCACCCGCTCCTCCGTCCATCACGCCGCGTACGGCGCGATCGGCGTCCAGCTGGTTGTAGCCCAGCGCGATGAGCGCACGAGTGGCGTCGTCGGCCACTGGACTTGCGGCGGCGCCGCCGACGGCGGTGGGCGCGGAGCCCATGGTGTCCATCTTGTCGGCGAGGTCGAGAATGATCTGCTCGGCCTTCTTCCGGCCTACGCGCGGCACGCGCATGAGCGTCGTGATGTCCTTCTCGCGCAGCGCACGCACGACGCGCTCCGGCGTGAGCGCCGACAAGATCCCAAGCGCGAGCGCGGGGCCGACGCCTTTGGCCACGAGCAGCCGCTGAAACACCGCGCGGTCATAGCGATCGAAGAAGCCGTACAAGTGCCACGCGTCCTCGCGCACGGCGAGGTGCGTGTGTAGCGTGACAGTGGCCCCTTCCTTCGGCAATGACTCGAACACCGAGAGCGGAATGAGGCACTCGTAGCCCACGCCACCCGACGTGAGAATCTCCACGCGATCGAGTTCGCGATGCACGAGCGTGCCGGATAGCAGTGCGATCATTTCACGAGCTTGGCGAGGGGAATGCGCATCGGCGGCAGCTCGGGGAGCTTCGGTCGCGATGACAAGAGGCAGGCGCACAATGCCGCGGCGACTCCGTCGGCGGCGTCGGTGGGCTTCGGCGCCGACTTGAGACGCAGCAGGCGCGCCACCATGAATTGCACCTGTTCCTTCGTGGCGGCCCCGGTGCCGGTGATCGCCTTCTTGATCTCGGCCGGCGGATACTCGCAGATCGTGAGCGCGACCTTCTGCGCGGCGAGCAGAATCACGCCGCGCGCGTGGCCGAGGACGATCGTTGTCCGCACGTTCTTGGCGTAGAACACGTCTTCGACGGACATCGTATCGGGACGGTGGCGCGCGATGACGTCCTCGACCCCTTCGTGAATCTCCAGCAGTCGCTGCGGGAGCGGGTCTTTCGTGGTGGTGCGGATGATGCCGCACTCCACGAGGGTGGCGATGCGGCCGTCGAAGGCGACCACACCGTACCCCGTGACGGCGGTGCCCGGATCGATCCCGAGCACCAGCGACGGACTCACGCGTCGGCCATCGCTTCGTCGTCCATCTCGAAGTTCGCGTCGACCTTTTGCACGTCGTCGAGCTCTTCGAGCGCTTCGAGCAGCTTCATGAGTTGCTCCACGGCCTGGCCTTCCACCTTCACGGTGCTCTTGGGCACCCACGCGAGTTCGGCGTCGGCCACCTTGTACTTTTTCGACTCGAGTCCTTCCTTCGTGGCGTGCAGCGCGCCGGGCTCGGTCGTGATCGTGAACTCGGTATCGTCACGCACCACATCATCGGCGCCAGCTTCGAGTGCGGCCTCGATGAGCGTATCCTCGTGCACGCCCTCGGCGGTCACGGACATCTGTCCCTTCCGCTCGAAGAGATAAGCCACGGAATTGCTCGATCCCATATTGCCGTGATTGCGTGAGAGCTTGTGCCGCACGTCGGCCACGGTGCGCGTGGGATTGTCGGTGACGGCTTGTATCATGATGGCGACGCCGCCGGGACCGTACGCTTCGTAGAGCACTTCAACGTAGTCGACGCCTTCGAGCTCGCCGGTGCCCTTCTTGATGGCACGGTCGATGTTGTCCTTCGGCATCGACACCGCTTTCGCGTTGTCGATGGCGGTGCGCAGTCGCGGATTGCCGCCCGGATCACCGCCGCCAAGCTTGGCGGCCATGGTGATTTCGCGAATCAGCCGCGTGAAGAGTGCGCCGCGCTTGCTGTCGGTGGCCGCCTTGGCCCGCTTGATCGTCTTCCATTTGCTATGTCCTGCCATCGCCCTGCCCCGTTGATGCGGATGGGAAACATCGAACTGATGCCGAGGAAAATAATGCTGCGAGGGTGAGGAGTGGGAAAATCGGGGTGGAGCAAAGCACCATCAACCCCGTACGCCGTACTCCCTACTCCGTACTCCCTACTCACAACTCCGCACTCCGTACTCGCTACTCCGTACTCCCGACTCCGTACTCCGTACTCCCGACTCCCTACTCCTCCAATACGTCCTCGAACCGGCTATACCGACTGTCGAAGTACAGATCGACGTATCCCTTCGCCCCATCCCGGTTCTTGAGCAGCAGCAGCTCGGCCGCTCCCGAGACGCCGAGATCGGCTTCGTACAGCTCCTCGCGATACAACCCCAGTACCAGATCAGCATGGGTCCCGATCGCGCCGCCGAGTCCGAAATCGGTGAGACGGGGACGACGATCCTGTCGGAGGCGGTCGAGCTGAGGGAGGTGAGTCGTGAGCAGGACCGCCACATTCCGTTGCAGCGCGAGTCTCTTGAGCGAGAGCACCGCGAAGCTCAGTGCTTCGTCCCGTCCCGAGTCACGATCCAGCAGGCACTCCAACGGGTCGACCACGACCAGCGAGGCGTTCGGCGTGGCTTCCACGGCGTTGTCGATGGCGGCAAGCGTCCCCGAGGTGATCGTCTCGATGACCGGCGCGCGGTCGCGCAACGTCACCGCTGCCGTGGCGAGCTTGGCGCGCTCTTCGTCCGTCACCGTGCCGAGGCGCAGCGATTCCAGCGACACCTTCGCTCCCATCGCGAGTGCGCGTTCGTAGGCGCGCTCGGCCTGCATTTCGCCTGTCAGCAACAGCGCGCGGGGCGAGACGCGGAGGGCGATGGCGAGGCTGAGGGCCGAGCAGCCGGCGCTGTCGTCTCCCCCCACCACGATCAGGTCACCACGGCGGAAGCCCCCGCCGATGGCGCGGTCGATCGAGGGGAAGCGTGTGGGGACGATACCGGGGTCGACATCACCGAGACTGGCCCGGTCGAGCCGTGCCACGACCCGGGTGAGCGGCGAGATGTCGGTGGGGTGCGTCATGTTCCGGCGAGTTGACGAGCAAGTTTCTCGAGTTCCAGCACCGACGCGCCGTCGAGGTGCGTGCCGGCCGCCGCGACGAGGCTGCGGATCGCACCGGCCACTTGGAGCGGCGTCCCGGTGGTCGATTCGACGCAGCGGGCAAACGGCACGCGCGTGGTCGCGGGCAGCGCCAGCGAGGCCAGCCACACCTTGGCGGCCGCGACGCGGGTGACGCGCTCGCCGGGATGGAGCGCGTCGCCGGTCACGCCCTGCGCGAGCCGGGCCGTCATGAGCGCCGCCAGTGCGACTTCGCGTCCTCCGCCCAACGGCAAGCGTCCGGCGAGCGACGCGAGAGCGGGGAAGGGGAAGCGAAGCGGTTCGAGCGCGTAGGGAAGGGATTCAGCGTGCACCGTCCGAATGTAACGCGTCCGATTGCGTCCGGTGCGGGGCGGGCGCCGCTGGACCGTCGTCCCGCCGCTCAGGTACCTTACGGGTATGGCGCCGATAGCAAAAACGATTCTCTGGGTGGACGACGAAGCGGAGCTTCTCGAGCCGCATCGACTCCTGCTCGGAGACAAGGGCTATCACGTCGAAACGGCGACGAACGCCGATGATGCGCTCGAGCTCCTGCGACGGCGCCCGTACGACTTGGTGCTGCTCGACGAGCAGATGCCGGGCACCCGCGGGTTGGCTGCCTACAAGGACATCCGCGAGATGCTGCCGACCATGCCCGTCGTCATGGTCACCAAGAGCGAGGAAGACGCGACGCTCAAGGAAGCGATCGGCGCGAATATCCGCGATTACCTCGTGAAGCCGATCACGCCGCGTCAGGTGCTCACGGTCATCACGCGCATCCTCGAAGGTCCACTGATTCGCTCCCAGGCGCTGGCCCGCGCGTTCGTGGAACGGTTCCGCGCCATCGAGGCTGAGCGCTACGCCGGACTCGATTGGCGTGGCTGGATCGAGCGCTTTGCGGAGCTCATGCAGTGGGACGTCGATCTCGCCGCGGCCGGCGAACTCGGGCTGCACGAGTCGTTGCGCGGACTGTATCCCGACATGCACCGCGAGTTCGCCACGTTCATGCGCACCGAGTATCCGCGCTGGCTGCGTGAGCTCGAAGGCGACCGGCCGCCCCTCTCGGTGGATGTCGTGACCGAGTTCGTGATGCCGGTGCTGGCGCGCGATCGCAAGGCGATCTTCGTGGTCATCGATTGTCTGCGCGTGGATCAGTGGCGCGTGCTCGAGCCGCTGCTGGCGCCGTTGTACGACGTGGAGACCACGCACTACTACTCGATCTTGCCGACCGCCACGCCGTATGCGCGCAACGCGCTCTTCAGCGGGCTGTTCCCCAGCGAGATCGCCGCCCGCTTTCCCGACTGGTGGGGCGAGAAGGACGACGAAACGCTCAATATGCACGAGCGCGATCTGCTGGTGGCGCACCTCGAGGAGCTGAAGGTGCAAGCGCCCGTGCGCTATCACAAAATCACGACCGCCTCCGACTCGGATGATCTCGAACGCCATCTGCCGGGCGCGATCGCCGGTGAAGGCATCCACGCGTTCGTGTTCAACTTCGTGGATATGCTCACGCACGGCCGCAGTGAATCCATGATTCTGTTCGAGGTCGCGCGCGACGAAATCGCCTTGCGGGCCATCACCAAGCAGTGGTTCGAGCGGTCGTCGCTGTTCACACTGCTGAAGGAAGCGTCGCGCCGGAATATCTCGGTGGTGATCACCAGCGACCACGGCGCGCTGCATTGCAACTCACCGGCCACGGTGTTCGCGAAGCGCGACGCCACGGCGAATTTGCGCTACAAATTCGGTGAGGATCTGCGCGCCGAACGTCCCGAGCAGGCGCTGTTGTTCACCAACCCCGATGATCTGCGTCTGCCGCATCGCGCACCCGGTACCAATACCCTGATGGCGGCGGGCGATACCTTCTTCGTGTATCCCACCAAACTGCGCGAATACCAAAGTCGGTACCGCGGATCGTTCCTGCACGGCGGCGTCACGCCGGAAGAGTGTATCCTGCCTGTGGCGCTGCTCACGCCCAAGCGATGAGCGCCTCGCGATGAGCGGTCCGCAGGGACTGTGGGGACGCTTGTGGGGCTTCGTGCGTCCCCACCGCGCGAAGCTGGTGGGCGTGGTAGCGCTCAATCTGCTGGCCGCCGTGTTCGACGTGTTCTCGTTCACGCTGCTGATCCCGTTTCTGAACGCGCTCTTCGAGCAGCCGCAGCTCATTCCAGGCAACAAGGTCGTGTCGGCCATTCTCGGCACCACGATCGGCTTCCTGCTCGATCCGTCCGACCAGATGGGATCGCTGCGCAACGTCATCGTGCTGGTGCTGCTGGCGGTCACGCTCAAGAACGTGCTGGTGTGGCTGAGCGGGCAGATCGGCGCGCAGCTGCAGGAGTTCGTGGTGCGCGATTTACGCGATGCGCTGTATGCGCACTTGCTGCGCCTGCCGATGAGCTGGTTCACCGCCAACAAGGTGGGTCAGGTGATCTCGCGTATGCTCACCGACACGACCAACGCGAAGGCCGTCGTGACCGAATTGGTCACGCGCTCCATCTGGAGTACGGCACAGGTGGTCTCCACGATCGCGATCATGTTCGCGGTCTCGTGGAAGTTGTCGCTCGCGTCCTTGGTGGTGGTGCCGCTCACCGTGCTGTCGTTGCAACCCGTGCTGCGTAAACTGCGCAAGGGACATCGCCGTATGGGCAACGAGCAGGGCGAAATCACCAGCATGGTGCAGGAAGTGGTGAGCGGCATCCGTCTCATCAAATCGTACGGGGCGGAAGTGCGCGAAGAGCGGCGCTTCGTGACGCGCAATGCCGCGTTCGCGAAAGGGTATGTGCGCATCGGCCGACTCGCGTTGATGTCGGGCCCGGTCACCGAGACGCTCGGCGCCGTCATGGCTGTCGCCATTCTCTGGTTCGGCGCGCGTCTCGTGCTGGTCGAGAAGTCGCTGGACGGGGCGCTGCTGGTCACGTTCCTGATCTGGGTGATGCGACTGCTGCAACCGCTGAAGCAGCTCTCACAGGTGCCGGCAGCGGCCCAGCAGTCGCTGGCCAGTGCCGAGCGTGTTTTCGAAGTGCTCGACTCGCCCACCGAAACGGCCGCCGATCGCGGCACGATCACGGCGCCGACGTTTGCGACATCGCTCGAATTCGAGCATGTCACCTTCGCCTACGGCGATGATGCGCCGGCATTGTCCGATGTGTCGTTTTCGGCCCGGAAGGGCGAGGTCATCGCGCTCGTGGGTGCGAGCGGCGCCGGCAAGTCCACGCTCATCGATCTGCTGCCGCGCTTCCTCGAGCCCACCAGCGGCCGGCTTACTCTGGATGGCGTCGACCTGCGTGACATCACGCTCGATGCACTGCGCTCGCTCACCGGCATCGTGAGTCAAGACACGGTGCTCTTCAACGACACGGTGCGCGCCAATGTCGCCTTCGGTCGCACGCAGGTCACCCAGGCGCAGCTCGATGCGGCGGCTCGTGCCGCCAATGCGATGGCGTTCATTCAGGAACTCCCGGAGGGTTGGGATACCAATCTCGGTGAGCGTGGCTCGCGTCTGTCGGGTGGACAGCGACAGCGCCTGGCCATCGCGCGGGCGTTGCTGTCCGATCCGCCGATCTTGATTCTCGACGAAGCGACATCCGCCCTCGATGTGGAGAGCGAGCGGCTGGTGCAGGAAGCGATCGACCGGTTGCTGGAGGGACGCACGGTGTTCGTGATCGCACACCGTCTGGCCACGATTCAGCATGCCGATCGCATTCTGGTGCTCGAGCGTGGCCAGCTGGTGGAACAGGGAACGCATGCCGACCTGCTCGTGCGCAACGGTGCGTATGCCCGCTTGCATACGTTGCAGTTCAATCGCGGCAGCGAGTGAGTCGTGCGCGTTCTCGTGCTCACTACCGCCGCGTCGTGGACGTCCAGCGTGCGCTTGCCGGTCACACTCGGCGCCGAGCTCGCGGCGCGCGGTGACATCGTCACCGTGGCGTGTCTCAGTCACGGAGTGCTGGAACGTGCCATCGAAGCCACCTTCCCTCGCCTGTCGGTGCGCGGCATTACGGGCCAGGGTGCGCTGGCTCGCATCACCAGTGCCCGCGGTATCGTGGCCGCGCTGCGTCCCGATGCGGTGCTCGTGCAGAGTGAAGCCGATGCGTTGCTGGCCGCGATGGCCACCGGTCGTCGCGGAGGCGTGGTGCGACGCTGGTGCGTGGGCGAAGACGCGCCCGACCATCGTCCCGCCGCGCGCACGTGGCGCACGCGATTGGCCGGGTCCCGCGCACGACTCACCTCGTGGGGTCGCGATCCGATCGCGGTGAGCTGGCCCGGCCCCGAGCCGCGCAGCGAACGCGCCGTGACGCCTTCCAGCGAGACCGTACCCACGGCGTTGTGGATCGTCCCGCCGGCCGAGCACGACGAGCGCACCGCCGTGGCGCTGCGGGCGGCGGCGCGGTTGGTGGGCCGGCATCCATCCCTGCGAATCGTGCTCCTGGGCGACCTCGCTACATTGCAGTCCACGCGCGTCCATGCGGCGTCGCTGGGGCTCACCGCGTTCGTGCAGGTCGCGTCGATCGACACGTTACTCGTGGCAGACGAGGTCGATGCCGCCGCCGTGTGGGTCACGGCAAGCGGCGACGAGGGCGCGATCGCCACCCTCGCGGCGATGCAGCGCGGTATCCCCGTCGTCGTGCCAAGTGCGTTGTCGTGCTCATCGCTGGTCGCGTCACGTATCACCGGCTTCGTGATGTCCGATGCCGATGTGTCGGCGATCGTCGCGGAGTTGGCGCGACTGATATCGGATCGTCACGAATACGAGGCGATGGGCGAGGCCGCACGGGCGCGCGCCACGCGCCTGCACGACTGGCAGCACTTCGTCGACGACGCGGCCGAGGTGCTGTCGCGCGCCTCGGGAACGCGAGTGCCGTCGGCGGCGATCCGTCCGATCCTCACGTCGGCCTGACGATGGCAACCGCCGCCGCAAGCGCCGTCGCAAGCGCCGCTGGGCACGCCCCTACGGATACGGTGCCGAACGCGACGTGGGCGCGATTGCTCGCGGATAGACGCGCGCGCCTCGGGCTTGGCGTGATCGGGCTGTTGCTCCTCGCCGCGCTACTGGCACCACTGATCGACGGCGCCGATCCGATTCAGATCAACCTGCGAAACGCGCTGCAGGCGCCGAGCGGTGCGCACTGGCTCGGTACCGATGCGCAGGGGCGCGATGTGTGGTCGCGGCTGGTCCACGGCGCGCGCATCTCGCTCCTGGTCGGGCTCGCGTCGCAGGGGATTTCGCTGTCGATCGGTCTCGTGCTCGGACTGGTGGCCGGCTACCGCGGCAAGTGGACGGAAGAGGTCATCATGCGTCTTGCCGACGTCACGCTGGCGTTCCCGTCGTTGTTGCTGTTGATCGCGATGGCGGCGGCGTTCGAGCCGTCGCTCACCGTCGTGTGCACCGTGATCGGCGTGGTCGGCTGGGCCGGTATGGCGCGACTGGTGCGCGGCCAGGTGCTGGTGGTGCGTGAACTCGAATACGTGCAAGCCATGCGGGCGCTGGGTGCGCGCGATCGTCGCATACTGCTGCGTCATGTGCTGCCGAACGTGATTGCGCCCGTCGTGATCGCCGCCACGCTGGGTATTGCCGGCGCCATCATGGCCGAAGCGGCGCTGTCGTTTCTCGGGCTTGGCGTGCAACCGCCAACGCCCAGTTGGGGCGCGATGATCGCCGATGGTCGCGATCTGTCGCAACTGCGCAATGCCCCGTGGACGAGTCTCGCGCCCGGCCTGGCGATCGGCGTAGCGGTGCTCGGCTTCAACCTGCTCGGTGATGCCTTGCGCGATGCGCTCGATCCGCGCGGCGCACGGCGCATGCCGTAGTCTCTCACGCCACCCGGACTTTCCCGATGACCACACCGCACGACGTCGCCGCGCTCCGCGCCCGTGAATACGCCTGGATGGCCAACGATCCGGCGATCTTTCTGAATGCTGCCAGCGTGGGCCCGATGCCGGCATCGGCGGTGCACGTGGCCAATACGTGGAGCGGTATGCGGGCGCAGCCGCATCTACTCCCGTTTCACTCGATGCTCGATGCCGCCTCGACCGCGCGTGCGCAGTTCGCCGCGCTGGTCGGTGCCCACGCGGACGAGATCGCGCTGATGCCGAACACGACGTACGGGCTGAACCTCGCTGCGCGGGCGCTTCCGCTGCGTCCCGGCACGATGCTCACCTTCGACGGCGAGTTCCCGAGCTGCGTGTATCCCTTTCAGGCGCTCGGCTCGCGCGGTATCAACCTCGAGCTGATTCCGCGCAAGCACGGATTGCCTGACGAAGACGCGTTGGTCTCGGCGATCCAACGCCCCGACGTGGTCGCAGTCGTGGTCTCGTGGGTGCAGTTCGCCACCGGTTATGTGGCCGACCTCGCGCGCATCGGCGCGGCCTGTCGTGCGCACGACGTGTTCTTCATCGTGGACGGCATTCAGGGGTGCGGCGTGCGCGCGATCGATCTGCATGCCCTGCCCATCGACATCTTTGCCAGCGGCGCCCAGAAGTGGCAACTCAGCCCGTGGGGCACCGGCTTCGTGTACGTGCGCCGCGAACTGGTGCAGGCGATCGATCCGATCGACGTGGGGTGGGCGTGCATGAAATCTTCCACCGATTACACCCGACTCACGGACTACGAGTTCGACTTCTTCGACGACGCCCGCCGATTCGAAGTCGTGACCCTGGCCTATCATGACTTTGCGGTGGCCAATGCGTCCACCCGGATCCTGCTCGATATCGGGGTCGACGCGGTCTCTGCCCATATTGCCGACCTTGGCGCGCGGATCGTTGCGTGGGCGCAATCGCGCTCGGATGTCCGTCTGGTCACGCCAGCGGACCCCGACCGGCGTGCCGGTGTGATCTCCTTTTCATCCGAGTCGTTGGGCACGATGGCGAGCCGGCTCAGCGCGGCCCACGTGACACATACCGTCCGGGAAGGCGCGATCCGCCTGTCGCCGCACTGCTACAACACCAGCGAGGAGATTGACCGGGTTCTGGATATTCTTGACAATTAGATACTTGTCTCTTGGACGTCGAGTCCTACCCTGCCATGTTTTGTAAACGCCAAACACGTCCACTTTCTCGCATGATGTCGAACTCTTCGAAAGACCTTCGGGCCTCACTCGCCGATCGCAGCGTTGCCGACGCGCTGCGGTCCTGCGCCATACCGATGGGATGCCCAGTGGGCTTTCTCGAGCGGCATCGGGTCGCGACCGTCGAGCGAATGTGTGACGACGAACCGGTCGTGCGGACCTTTGTGCGTGATGCGGTCGGTGTGGTGTCGGTGCCCTGTGAGGAGGAGGTCGACCTCGGGCTCGATCCGGCGGAAGTAGAGGAGTTGCTCTCCCTCACGCGCCTCGAGGCAGCGCCCGGTTCGGTGATCGAATTGCGCTCGGCGCGGCTCACCGTGAGCGACGATCCGGCGGCCGTCGAACTGCTCGACGAATCCACTCTCGCGCCGTCGCCGAGGGTCACGGGCATGTTGGTCTACGACCCCCGGCGGGATGTGCTCGACATGCTGCGGCATGACGTGACGTCGCGGGATTGGAACGACGGCGGCGGCAACGTCGAGTCTCCGCATCGCGTCGGTGCCCTGCAGGGCGGCGTACTGGTGGCGCTGGCCACGGTCGACGCTCCACGCGGACGCTTGGCGCGCGTGCGGGTGCTGGTGTCGCCGAAGCATCGTCGCATGGGCTACGGCCGTGTCGTGCTCCATGCCCTCGCGCGCCACGTGCTGAACCAAGGCTTCACTCCCTTCGCGCGCTTAGCCGTCGGTGACCTGGCCGCGCGCGCCCTGGCCACGACGGTGGGCTTCGTAAGCTTTGCGCGATCGCTCACGCTGCATGTGACGCACGTGGACGCGGGCGTTCGGGCGGAATTGCCGGCGCTGTAAGGGGCGGATGGCACTGCAACGCCCGAGGAAGCAGGTAACAGCAACACCCGAGGACGCAGGAAGGAGGGTATCAGGGTAGAGGAAGCAGGTCGTGCTTCCCTGCTGCCTGCCTCCCGAAACCCTCCTCCCTGCGTCCTCAGGTGTTGCCGTTTCCGAGCGCGGCAAACCGCCACACCCGAGGACGCAGGACGGCGAGCATCAGGATAGAGGAAGCAGGTCGTGTTTCCCTGCTGCCTGCCCCCTGAAACCCTCCTCCCTGCTTCCTCGGGAGTTGCCGTTCACCACCGTCAGCACCCGCCTACGAATCCATGTAATTGTGCGTCTCCGCGGCCCCGCCCGGGTGCACCACCGCCCCGTAGCGGGCGGGACTCACCGTCTGCGCGTACCGCCAGATCGCACCCGACTGGAAGTTGTGACGGCGTGGCTCCCACAGCGCGCGACGCGCGGCGAGCTCCTCGTCGGAGAGCCTCACCGACATCGTGCCGGCGTTCGCGTCGATGTCGATGATGTCTCCGTCGCGCAGTAGGCCGATCGGACCGCCGAGCGCCGCTTCGGGGCCCACGTGACCGATACACAACCCGCGAGTCGCACCGCTGAACCGGCCGTCGGTGATGAGCGCGACTTTGTCACCCATGTCCTGTCCGTAAATCGCCGATGTCGTGGACAGCATCTCGCGCATGCCGGGACCGCCGCGTGGTCCCTCGTAGCGGATGATGATCACATCGCCCGCGTGGTAGCGTCGTTCGGTGACGGCAGAAAATGCGTCTTCCTCGCTGTCGAACACGCGCGCCGGCCCGCTGAACACGCGCGTGTGCAAGCCGGCCACCTTCACCACCGCCCCATCGGGCGCGAGGTTGCCGCGCATGCCCACCAAGCCGCCCGTCATCGAGAGGGCGCGCGAGACCGGCATCACGACATCCTGCCCCTCCGGGATCACCACGTCGGCCAGATTCTCGGCCAGCGTACGGCCCGTGACCGTGATACAGTCGCCGTGCAGATAGCCGCCGTCGAGCAGCGCCTTGAGAATGATCGACACGCCGCCGATCTCGTGCACATCCTTTGCGAGATACTTGCCGCCCGGCTTGAGGTCGGCCAGCAGCGGCGTGCGCGCGAACACCTCGGCCACGTCGAACAGGTCGAATGCGATACCGGCTTCGTGAGCGAGCGCCGGCAGATGCAACGTGGCATTCGTGCTGCCGCCGGTTGCGGCCACTACTGCCGCCGCATTCTCGAGCGACTTGCGCGTCACGATCTGGCGCGGACGCGGGCCGTCGCGCAGGAGCCGCATGACCGCTTCGCCAGCGCGTTCGGCGTAGATGTCGCGTGATTCGAGCACGGCCGGTGGACTTGCCGAGCCGGGCAACGCGAGCCCGATCGCTTCCGACACATACGCCATGCTGTTGGCGGTGTACTGTCCGCCGCAGGAGCCGGCGCCGGGGCAGGCGACTTTCTCGAGCGCCGTGAGCTCCTCGAGCGACATGGTGCCGGCGGAGTGCTTGCCGACGCCTTCGAACACGTCGAGTACCGTCACGTCGCGACCCTGATACCGCCCCGGCATGATCGATCCGCCGTACAGGAATACCGACGGCACGTCGAGCCGCACCATCGCCATCATGAGTCCGGGCAGTGCCTTGTCGCAGCCGCCGATGGCGACGAGCGCGTCGTAGGTGTGACCGCGCACCGTGAGTTCGACCGAGTCGGCAATCGTTTCGCGGCTCACCAACGACGACTTCATGCCGGCATGCCCCATCGCGATCCCGTCGGTCACGGTGATCGTGGTGAACTCACGCGGTGTGCCGCCCGCCGCGGTGACGCCTCGTTTGGCCGCTTCCGCCTGACGACGCAGCGAGATGTTGCACGGGGCCGCCTCGTTCCAGCTCGAGACGACACCGACGATCGGCTGCGCGATCTGTGCTTCGTCGAGACCCATCGCATAGTAGTACGAGCGGTGCGGCGCGCGCTCGGGGCCTACGGTCGTGCGACGACTCGGGAGCTTCGACTTGTCCATGCGGTTGGATACTCGGAGGGGTGGAGACCTACGGGACCTGCACTAACCCGAACTCACGCGCGCCCTTCTTGAGCAGCAGATGACGGCCGCGCAGCAACCGGTCTTCGCCGATCAGTCGATCGGCGGCCGACAGCTTCGTGCCGTTGACGCTCACGCCACCCTGTTCGAGCAGTCGTTTCGCCGCCCCGCGCGATGCGGCCACGCCGAGCGCCGTCAGACACTCGTATACGTCGACTCCCTCGGAAAGCGCTGGACCGTCGGCCGCCGCGGTGTACGTGGCGAATGGAATCTCGAGGCGCAGTGCATCGAGCGCGGCGTCGGACAACCCCTGTGGATCGGCCTTCTCGAACAGCAGCGCCGACACTTCCTGCGCCACCCGCGCTGCGTCGGCACCGTGGACGCGCGTGGTCACCTCGGTGGCCAGCGCACGCTGCGCCTCGCGCTTCTCGGGCGCCGACCGTACCGCCTGATCGAGCGCTTCGATGGTATGGCGGTCGAGCAGCGTAAAGAAGCGCAGGTAGCGCGACACGTCCCGGTCATCGGCGCCGATCCAGAACTGATAGAACTTGTACGGCGATGTGCGCGCCGGATCGAGCCACACCGACCCGCCGCCGGTGCTCTTGCCGAACTTCGAGCCGTCGGCGTTGGTGATCAGCGGGAAAGTCAGCGCGTTGGCGTCACCACTGGTGGTGCGGCGGATCAGCTCGAGACCGGCGGTGATGTTGCCCCACTGATCGCTGCCGCCGATCTGCAGCGTCACCCCTTCGCGCTGATGCAGCTCGAGAAAGTCGTGGGCCTGCAGCAGCATGTACGAGAACTCCGTGAACGACAGCCCGCTCTCGAGGCGCGACTTCACGGAGTCTTTCGCCAGCATGTAGTTGATCGAGAAATGTTTGCCCGTATCGCGCAGGAAATCGAGCAGCGACAGCTTGGTGAGCCAGTCGGCGTTGTTCAGCAGCTTGGCGGCGTTCGGTCCCTCGAAGTCGAGAAACTTCGCCAGCTGTAGCCGGATTGCTTCGGCGTTCTCCGCGATCGTCTCCAGCGTCTGCAGCGTGCGCTCGCTGCTCCGGCCGCTGGGGTCGCCGATCATGCCCGTGCCGCCCCCGACCAGCGCAATGGGCCGGTGGCCGGCCCGTTGCAGGTGAACGAGTCCCATGACGGGGACGAGGTTGCCCACGTGCAGACTCGACGCGGTCGGGTCAAATCCGCAGTAACCGGTGACCTGTCCCGCCGCGAAGGCGGCCGGGAGGCCCTCGGTGTGCTGGAACAGGAGCTCGCGCCAGGCGAGTTCGGAGATGGGGGCTGATGGCTCGGACATTCTCACAAGTTATCGCGGGTCCGGCTCTTGGCGCGCCCCCGTACGTGCGGGTAGCCTTCAACGAACCTATGGCTCTCTTCTCCGTGCTTTCGCGGCGCCCGTGGCTGGGGTGGCTGCTCGTGGTCGGAATTTTCGGCGGCATGGTCGGTGCCGGCGGGCTGCTTGGCGCCTGGAGCGTCATCTGCCGCGACGGGCGCTGCCCGTCGATCGCCTCGCTCGAGCAGTATGTGCCCCGCCAGACCTCCAAGGTGTACGCCGCCGACGGCCGCTTCATCACCGAGCTCGGTCTCGAACGCCGCACGCTCGTCCGGCTGCAGGACATCCCGAAGCATGTGCGTGACGCGGTCGTGATTACCGAAGACCGCCGTTTCTATTCGCACTCGGGGATCGACTACTATCGCGTGTTCGGCGCGCTCGCGCGCAACGTGAAGGCCGGCAGCTATGTGCAGGGCTTCTCCACGATCACGATGCAGCTGGCCCGCAACGTCTTCTCCGACCGCATTTCCCGCGAGAAGACGCTGCTGCGCAAGATCAAGGAAGCGCGCGTGGCCCGCGCCATCGAGCAGCGTTACACGAAGGACAAGATCCTCGAGCTTTATCTGAATCAGGTGTACCTCGGTAACGGCGCCTACGGCGTGGAAACCGCTGCCCAGCGCTACTTCGGCAAGCCCGTGCGCGAAGTCAGTGTGGCCGAAGCGGCTGTGCTGGCCGGGCTGCTGAAAGGGCCTGAGCGCTACAACCCGCGCCGCTTCGCGGATCGCGCGATCCTGCGTCGTAACACGGTGCTTGAACTGATGCGCCGCGAGGGGGCCATCAACGACGCCGATGCGTCGCTCGCCAAAGCCTATCCGATGCAGCTGGCCGAACGCACCGAGTCGGGTGACGTGGCGCCGTACTTTATGGAGTGGGTGAGACAGGATCTCGAGCAACACTTCGGCAAGCGTCTCTACGACGAAGGACTCAAGGTCTACACGTCGCTCGACGTGGACATGCAGGGCGCCGCCGAACGCGCGCTGGAGAACCAGTTGCAGGCGATCGAAGCAGGGCGGCATGGCAAGTACTCGCACCTGACGTACGAAGCGTACCTCGCCCGTTCGGCCGAAGGCGGCGAGCGCGGAGCGGCCAATTCCCCGTATCTGCAGGGCGCGTTCGTGGCCGTCGATCCGCGCAGTGGTGCGGTGCGCGCGATGGTCGGTGGCCGCGACTTCGGCGACTCGAAGTTCAATCGGGCGGTGCAGGCGATGCGTCAGCCCGGTTCGACGTTCAAGCCGATCGTGTACGCCACCGCGGTACACGAAGGCTTCAGTCCCGCGCAGATCGTCGACGACTCGCCCATCTCGCTCGATCAGGTGAGCGGCGAAACGTGGACGCCGCAGAACTACGATATGAAGTTCCAGGGCAACATCTCGATGCGGAAAGCGCTGTATCAGTCGCGCAACCTGGCGGCGATCCGGACGGGCATGGCGGTCGGTGCGGGCAGCGTGATCTCGATGGCGCGGCGCTTCGGCATCACGACGCCGATTCCGCCGTATCCGTCGATCTTCATCGGGTCGGCCGACGTGTATCCGGTGCAGATGATCGCCGCCTATTCCGTGTTCGCCAACCTCGGTCTTCGTACCACGCCGCACGCGATTCTCAAGGTGGAGAACGCCGACGGCAAGGTGGTCTGGCAGCCCACGACGGAGCGCGAGGCCGTGCTCTCGCCGGAAGAGGCGTGGCTCATGGTGAGCATGATGAAAGACGTGGTCGTGCGCGGTACCGGCGCGCGCGTCTGGAGTTCGGGCTTCCACGTGCCGGCCGGCGGCAAGACGGGCACCACGAACGACGGGGCCGACGTCTGGTTCATCGGTTACACCGCCGATCTGGTGGCCGGCGTCTGGATGGGCTTCGACAAGCCGCAAAAGATCAAGGCGAATGCGCAGGGCGGAGAACTGGCCTCGCCGGCGTGGTCGGCGTTCATGACCGAAGTCTATCGTCGCAAGCCGCAGCCGCCCGACTGGCCGCGACCCGATGGTGTGATCGTGCGCGAAATCGATGCGCTCAGCGGCCGTCTCGCCAACAGCAGCTGCATGACCGCCATCACCACCGAATTCTTTGTGCAGGGCACCGAGCCCACCGGCACGTGCACCGATCCGGGCCAACCGCTGATGCTGTCCAGCGACAGTGCCGCGAAGCTGCGTGCCAGGGCGGACACGTCCAACCCGTTCAAGATTCCGCCGCAGTGAAGCCCACGTGACGTCTCCCTGATGGCACGTACGCTGTACACCGCCGATTGGGTGCTGCCGATCTCGTCGGCGCCGATCCGCGACGGTGCGGTACTGGTGCACCACGGACGCATCGAGTTCGTGGGCGCGGCGAACGCCGTGGCCGTCACGCCGGGCGCCGTGCGCACGGTGCCGTTGGGCAATGCGGCGCTGATGCCTGGGCTGGTGAACGCGCACTCGCATCTCGAACTCACGCTGCTGCGCGGATTTCTCGAGGGGCTCGACTTCCGCGATTGGCTGCGTACGCTCACGACGGTCCGACGTGATCTCATGAGTGACGACGTGTTGCTCGATGCGTCGCGGGCCGGCATTCGCGAAGCGCTGCGCAACGGGATCACCTGTCTCGCCGACACCACCGACTCCGGTGCACCGCTCATCGCGATGCGGGAGTACGGCGTGCGAGGGGTCGGATATCTCGAGGTATTCGGCCCCGATCCCGCACAGTGTGCGGGGGCTATGGCCCAGCTCGAGGCCCGCGTGCGGGCCGCGCGCGCGCAGGAGACTGGGGGGGAGCGCGCGCTCGTACGCGTGGGGGTCTCGCCGCACGCGCCATACACGGTATCGCGCGACCTGTTCACCGCGACGGCCGCGCTGTCTCGGCGCGAGTCCCTGCCGATGGCGGTGCACGTGGCGGAGAGTCCGGCCGAGATGCTGTTCGTGCGCGATGGGGCGGGGCCGTTTGCCGAAAGGTTGCTGGCGCGTGATATCGCCGTGGCTCCGCAGGCCGAATCGCCGATCGCGCTACTCGAGGCGGCCGGTGTGCTCGCGGCGCAGCCCCTGCTCATTCATGTGATTCAGGCCGACGATCGTGACCTGCAGCACATCGCCGATGCCGGCGCGAGCATCGTGCACTGTCCGATCTCCAACGCGAAACTCGGCCACGGCATCGCGCCGCTCGACCGAATGCTCGCCCACGGTATCCGTACCGGACTTGGCACCGACTCGGTGGCCAGCAACGATCGCATGGATCTGTTGGGCGAGGCGCGGCAGGCCACGCTCTTGCACTCGCTGCGATCGGGTACGCCCGACGCCCTGTCCGCCCACGCCGCGCTCGCGCTGGCCACGCGTGGTGGCGCTGACGCACTCGGGCTGGGATCGCGCGTCGGCACGCTCGAGGTGGGCAAGGACGCCGATCTGGCGGCCTTTCCACTGGATCACCACGATGCGCAGCCGCTGTTCGATCCAGCAGTGACGCTGGTGCACGCGCTGGCTGGCAAGGTGGAAGCGACACTCGTGACGGTGCAAGGTCGCGAGTTGGTCCTGAACGGCATCGTCACCGAGCGCGACGCAACCCTACCGCTACGCATCGGGGCGTGGCGCGATCGCCTGCAACAGTGGCGACGGGCTTCCACCGTATGATACTCTTCATGTAGCGGACCCATCGACCTTAACACTGTAGAGTGGAGGGTAGGGCGTGATCGCCGGATGTCTTGCACTGAATGCGTCGTATGAACCCCTGACCATGGTGCCGCTTCGGCGCGCGCTACGGCTGGTGATCGACGGCAAGGCGGAAATCGTCGAGGCCGACACGGGCATGCCCGTGCGCTCCGAACGACAAGCATTTCCGCGCCCGGCGGTCATTCGCCTGACCCGCTTCGTGCACGTACCGCGGCGATTCCGCCGACAGGTCACGAACACGTTTCTGTTCGCGCGCGACGACTACCAGTGCCAGTACTGCGGGCGCCGCTCCACGGAGCTCAAGCCCCGTGAGTCGCTCACGCGCGATCACCTGATCCCGATCTCGCGCGGTGGCTCGAACGAGTGGACGAACGTGGTGACGGCCTGTAGTAGCTGCAACACGAAGAAGGCCAATCGCATGCCGAACGAGATCGGCATGACGCCGCTGCATGCCCCCTCGGAGCCGCACTTCGTGCATCTCAGCTGGGCCGTCCGTCGACTGACGCCGATTCAGGCGCAGTACATCAAGGTGTTCTACGGTGAAGAGACACTGCGCGAGCTCGAGAAGATCGAGGGCGCCGTTCTCGCGTCCTGATCAGTAGACCACAGCGGGACTCTTCGCCTCGAGCCGTCGGACTTCACCGCCCAGCACACGGCTCACCAACGACCGGACACCGCGCGTCAGTGCGGTGCCGGGGCTGCGCTTCCCTCGCACCGCCGGCGACGCTTCGCCGCGGAGCCAGCGCTCGAGTTCATCGAGATCGCTCACGTCGAGCGTCTGCAGTTCCGCCTGCACGGCCACGTAGCTCTTGCGCCCACGTGGTGGCGTGGCGAGCGCGGGCAGATACGGCAGCTCGCTGGCCGCGCGTGCATCGGAGAATCGCACGTAGCTCCCCAGCGGCATGAGACGACCCGCGATGAAGCGCGCCACCTCATAGGTGCGATCGATCGCGTCATAGCGCACCACGATGTCCCATTCCGCGCGACTCAGCACGTCGTCGAACCAGCGACCGATCGTCCACACCTCGGCCCGCACATGCAGGCGCGCCGGGAAACCGCTGCGCAGCAGTTCGTCGAACGGCTTCTCGGTCAGCACACCGCGTACCGCCACCAGCGGCGGATACGACGTCGGCGCCACGCGGATGTCGATCTCCGCACGCGACTGCGCCGACGCCGTCCCGCCCGCTCCGAACAGGAGCAGCAGGAGGGCGACCAGCGTACGCACCAATGGTGAAGCCGTTGGCAAAGCCGAGCGCATCGAATCCGCGATGACGTGAATCAGAAGCGGCGACTGAGCCGCAGGTAGACATTCGGCGACAAGCCGCTTTCCGAAACCGCCTGCGCGACGTACACGCCGAAGTTCCCGAAATCGAAGCCGCCGCCAAGGTCCGTGCGCCACGATTTGATGTCGGGCACGGCACCCTTCGGGTAGAGGAGGTTGTCGGTGCCGCGCGGTCCCACCAGCCATCCGCGGCCCGAGTTCGCGAACACCACCCACGCGCCATCGGCTTTCACGCGGCTGAGCATCCAGCGGCGATCGCCGATATCCTCGTCATCGCCGAACAGGTTGATGCGGAAGTCGCCCTTCCACTCGATCTGCAGCAGCGCCATACGATCGCACAGCGACGGTCGGCCGCGCGCGGCGTACGCCGGCTCGCCACCAACCGCGCAGGTGCCGACGTCGGTCTCGTTCAGCTGACGACGAAAGTCGAAACCGGGGAGCGCATCGATGCCGCTCACCGAGAATCGGCGCTGTGCCGGCAAGGGGTCGCCGTCGAGCCACCCGCCCACCACCGCACGCATGTTGAGCGACGCGCTCGGCCCCAGGCGGTTGTAGCGTCGCAGGTCGAGCAGGGCGCGCGAGTACACGGCGGCCTGCTCCTCGTCCTCGACGCCTCCGAAGGATGCCCCGGCACGAATCAGGCGCCCATCTCCGTGTTCATACTCACCGCGCAGGTACCAGCCGGCCCGCGGGTCCTTGGGGCTGTTGCGTGTGTCGAAGGTGGCCGACACCGTGAGCAGCTTCAGCACCCCTTCGTCGGCCAGCGGGTTCACGCGCCACGGCACGTTGTCGTTCACGATCGACAGCACGTTGCGCGCCCGGCGCGAACTCCAACGCTCTTCCCCGTACGACGCACGCAATTCCGACCCGCGCCCCGCGAACAGGCTCACGTACCCCTGAGCACCGTGACGCTGCCAGTAGTCACGATAGTCGCGCGTGAACAGAAAGGCGTTGAGGCCCACTTCGGTGTCCGTGAGCTGCCACTTCTCGACGGCGTCGACTTCATCGAACAGACGGCCGCCAACGGCCACGCCGGCGCTGTTGCCCTGACGTACTTCGAACAGCACGCGATGGCCAAGGTTTTCGCGCTTCCAATTCAGCTGGTCGCCCGTACGAAAGATGCCGACCACTTCGGCGCGCACGCGCGTATCGCCACTGCGGGCACCGAAGCGCGGACCCACATAGATCGGCAGGCCTTCCACGCGATTGTACGTGTGCGCCGTCGTGACCAGCAGGTCGCTGTTCGTGCCGCTGCCGCTCCCGCGTTCGTCGTCGCGGATCCAGCGTGACCAGCGCGAGAAGAAATCGAGTTCGGCCACCAGCGTGTCACCCTCTTCGTGGTAGCGATACGCCGCACTCCACACGCGGATTTCGCCGCCGACATTCGGGCGCTCGGGCGATTCGAAGGTACCGCCGATCACGGTGAGCGAGCGTTCGATCCGTGCGCCGTCGATCAGCGTGGCATCGCCATTCAGCACCACCACCTGTCCGGTCACCACGCCGGCCAGACGCGCACGGCCACCGAGCACGGCCAGATCGCCCCGCACCGTATCCAATGGGGCCAGCGCGAAGTCTCCCCGCACGCGCCTGGTCGCGGGTGCGTTCCACACCCCCGTGACCTCGAGCGCTACCTCTCGCGGCACTCCGCCCAGCCGCCGTGATCCTTCCTGGTCCGTGCCGCGATCACGCTGGGCCGATGCCGACGCCAGTGGCAGCGCGCTCATCGCCACACACAGCACCGCAAGGACCATCCGTGCCTGACCACGTCGGGTCATGGCTGCCTTCATTCCGTTTCTCCTGCTGAGGTTCACGGCCCCCAAGGGCACGTCATGTACCACGCGTCCCGAGAGCGCCGCTACATCGGTGTTTCCCGTCACGAACCGCTCGTGGCGACGACACGCGTCGCGCGCGAACAGCCCCCCGCGATCGTCATCGATTGCGGACAGCGAGTGTGTCGTCGCGATACACGCGTCGAAGGCAGACACTCCGATTGCGCCAAAGGTTTGAACGGGCGTCGTCACTCGCCGGCCGACGCCAACCCCAGTCGGCGCATACGTCGATACAGATTCGGTCTATCGGTTTGCAGCCGACGTGCGGCCTCGGCCACGTTGCCGTCGCTCTGCGCCAGCGCGGCCGAGATCAGTCGGCGTTCATAAGCATCGAGCGCGTCACTCAGCGGGAGCGGGGGCAGCGCCTCCGCCGCGCGTCCGTCGGTGTTGTTGGGCGGCACACTGAAGGGATCCGTGGCCACTGGGGGAAGCACCTGCAACACCTCGGCACGACCGACCACACTGCCCGCATGCAGGATTGCGAGTCGTTCCACGATGTTCGCGAGCTCGCGCACGTTGCCGGGCCAGCGATAGCTGCTGAGCGCACCCAGCGCGTCTTCGTGCCACTGCACGAGCGGTCGACCGGTACGTGTGCGATGGCGCGCTGAGAAATGCCGCACGAGGGCTGGCAGATCGCCCGGTCGGTCGCGCAATGGCGGCAGCTGCATCGGGATCACGTTGAGCCGGAAGAACAGATCCTCGCGAAAGCTGCCGTCGGCGACGGCTCGGGCGAGATCCTTGTTCGTGGCGGCGAGAATGCGCACGTCGATCTTGATCGGCTTGCCGCCGCCCACGCGTTCGATTTCGCGCGCTTCGATGGCGCGCAGCAGTTTGGCTTGCGCCTCGGCCCCGAGGTCACCGACTTCATCGAGAAAGAGCGTGCCGGTGTGCGCGAGTTCAAAGCGGCCAAGGCGACGGTCGGTGGCGCCGGTGAAGGCGCCGCGCTCGTGGCCGAACATCTCGCTCTCCACAAGATCACGCGGAATAGCCGCGCAGTTCACGCGAATGAACGGGCGATCGCGTCGCGGACTCGCCAGGTGCAACGCGGCGGCCACGAGTTCCTTGCCCGTGCCCGACTCACCGGTGATCAGCACCCGGGCATCCGTCGGCCCGATCCGCGCGATGAGGGCGCGTACGTCGTGCATGACCGGCGAGTCGCCCACCATCTCGCCCGAGATCCCGAGATCTTCACGTAGCGCGGCGGCGGCCCGGCGGGCCTGACGCAGCTCGAAAGCCGAGGCGAGCGCGAGCAGCACGCCCTCGGGCGTGAGTGGCTTCTCGAGAAAGGTGAAGGCGCCGAGTTTCGTGGCGCGCACTGCGTCGGTGAGTGCAGCGCGTCCACTCATCATGACCACGGGCATGTCCGGCCGACGTTCGCGCAGCTTCTGCAGCAGCGCGAGCCCATCGAGATCGCCCGGCATCATCAGGTCCACGAGCGCTACATCCGGCTCGTTGGCTTCGGCGAGCGCGAGCCCGGAGGTGCCGTCGGCAGCATCGCGCACGTCGTACCCCTCGGCGCTCAACAACGCGCCGACCATGCGTCGGATGTTCGGTTCGTCGTCGACGATCAGGACGCTGGGCATCGCGGCGCCTGGCTAGCGGCTCGCGTCGACCGGCACCGCAACGGCGGGGCGATCGGCCAGCAACTTCGAGGTGAATCGCTGCGCTTCACTCAGCCGCTCCATCTCGAGGGCCACGGTATCGATGTTGCGCTCCATCGCATCGAATCGTTGCTGCAGCTGCGTTTCGAGCACGTTGTCGGCGCGTACCGCACGGCCGCGACGATCGAGGTAGCGCGCCACGGCGCGCGCGATGGGCCAGCCGATGAAGACGGCGATCGCGGAGGCGGCGAACGCCCAGGACATTTGTACCAGCCCCGTCGGCACGACCTCGTTGAGCGGAATGGTCGTGGTGTTGGTGCCCTGCGTGAGCACCACGTTGCCGCCTTTCACGTTGACGTGCACGTTGTCACCGCTGCCGTCACCGGTGAACACGATCGTACCCGGCGGGAGCGGCGCTGCTGGTGCTTGCGGTGCTGGTAGTGCTTGCGGTGCTGGTAGTGCTTGCGTTGCTGGTGGTGCCTGCGGTGCTGGTGGCGCCTGGGGCGCGCTCTTGGTGCCTTGCTGCATCATCGTACTCATACGGCGCGCTCCATCTCACTCTTGGTTCGATCCGACAACAGCTTCGTCGTGAAGCGCTGTCCTTCACTGATGCGTTCAACCTCCACCGCGACCGAATCCACCGCCTGCTCGATCGCCGCGAGCCGCTGCACGACTTCCGATGGCACGGCGGCGGACGTGGCAACGGT